>JAKJCY010000003.1:0-44261 GCA_022706235.1 Candidatus Hydrogenedentota bacterium
AACAGCATCATAGGTCAAGGTGCCAATATGTTGGGGATTACCTCCTGGACCGCATGCAACTATTTGCTTTCCGAAGCGCCAGGATGGCGGAATCCCTTCTCTTATGGTATTTCGCCATTACCTGGCCGGTCGAATAATTATTATAAATATGGCAGCCACAACGCCTATGCACACGGTCAAAGCAATGCCTGCGATGATGACGACAGTAATGGAAACCCTTCCTATGCGGCGAAGGTATTCCGGGATTATGACCGATCGTGGTCCATTTATTGCCTATATGGTGACATGGGCCATACGGAAGGCTGCTTGCCCATAACCATTTCTTGCTTTGATCATGTTGCCGCCTTACACGGACTCTATAACACTGTTGCCGTAATGCGACAACGGGCTAAAACCAAATTACCTGCGGGCCAGGACCTCTTCGTCACCATCAACAACACGGACGGTGATGTTCGCACCAGTTATGGCGCACACTTGAACGTATTAATCCAGCGGCAATTGTTTGACGATATTCTTTTCCGGAAACCGCATTATCTAGGCTTTGCCGCGTCCGTATTGGCGGCGGTTACTCCCATATTTGGACAAGGACATGTGCTGTGCGTTCCGGGAAAGAAACCCAGATATGTGTTATCCCAGCGTGCACACCACCTGGGCGTGCTGGTCTCCCCATCGACCACGACAGCCTTTAGAAGGCCGTTAATCAACTCCAGGGATGAAAGTCACGCCCATAAGGATATGGCGCGTTTGCACCTGATTAATTTCGATGCCTCCCTGCAGCAATACACAACCCTATTTCGTGTATGGTTTATGCAATCTTTTCTCGCCGCTATGGAAGACGGCTACTGTGATTCCAGTTTAATGCTCGACGACCCCATACTGGCACTAAAAGTGTGGTCTTCAGGTTTCTCCCCGAAAACGGGGCGTATTCAACCGGTCTGTTTACGGGTGAACGGCAAATCCATAACACTTGTCGAACATCTCGAATCCCTTACGGAAGGTATTGATAAGGCGTATACGGCAGGGTCATTTTCCGAGGAGGAGGTTCCCGGATATCAACTGGTATTTCCCAAGTGGGTCCGCTTGCTCAAAGCCCTTGGAGAAGGGGATGTACAAACCTGTGCTGCCCAACTTGACTGGGCGTTAAAATTCATGATAGTCGACCGGGAAATGCTACGTACCGGCCATGATCTTGATGCCCCGGAAATAAAACTTCTCGATCAATTATACGGTCATGTTGATAAGGGTGTCGGCCTCTACTGGGGTTTTGAATCCGCCGGAGCGGTTGATCGGTGCGTATCACAAGAACAAATTGGGTATATGCAATCAGCAGGGCCAGATAATACCCGGGCCTATATGCGAAAGGCGATTCTGGAAAAGTTTGGGGATTCCATCGTTTCCGTGGACTGGGGAGAAATCCGGATACGTGTTCCCAATGCATCCGGGCTGTTAACCACGGAGAAAAGGATCCTTCTTGACAACCCGCTGCGCTTTACAAAACATGAAATGGAACCCCTCCTGCAATCTTCGGCTACCATTGGCGATTTTTGCGCAGCCTTTGATGCCAGGAGATTAAGGGGAGAACTAAACTCCAAAACTCTGACAGATCGTAGCGCTGATAACGACATCCATCCACGCTTCGAAATCTCTGGCGATGTAAAAGCTACTGGTACTACCGTCTCTTTTGTTCCTGAAAATAAAATCGATAGTGATAGTTAGGCGAACCATAACAACCCCAAGGAGAATTCACAATGAGTGAAAAAGAAATCAGATTAATCCCGTCGAATGATCCAGGCAGTGATGATGGTGTTCCCACAGGACCCAATGTTGACCGTTTATTGGAACTTCGACACCAGGCGGAAGTGTTTAACAGAATTGCTGAAAGAGCCTCGTCCTTTGCACTGCATAGCGGTCTGTCCGCATTCGACCTTCTTGATTCGATTCATAACACGAGCGGCCAATAATGACCGCTTCATCGCAATTTTGTTTCGGCATCGAACAGGAACATCCGCCCATATCGATTCTGAATGACGGTACTCCCCGGCCCACGAATAACATTGAGGCCTATTACGGATTGAGGGATGCAATCAAGAAATCCGGAATTCCTCATTTGTTCGATAGACGGGGCATGTTTATTCCTTATGGGCGCTTCTATCTTGAAGGTGTGGGCAACCACGTTGAAACGGCTGTTATTCCCTGTGAAAATCCCGACCATGCCGTTAAGAACGAAGCAAAATTTACGCGTGTGCTTCAGGATGCTATCATCTCCACCCGCGCACAGTTTCCCGGACTTAACCTTCTGAGGAATAACATAGACTATATCACCGGTTCGACGTGGGCCTCGCACGAAAGCTATGCCATTGACCGCCCGCCAGAATATCTTAAAAATGCTCTACTTCCCTTTTTGATAACACGCCAGGTGTTTAGCGGTTCAGCAACCATTATGGGTGGGGGCATGCGCCTCAGCCCGCGCGCCCTTTTCATGAATGTCTCCAGTGGCGGGGGTACCACGCACAAGCGTGCCATCTACTCCCTTTCCAGGGATGAACCTCTTATGGACGGTTCAGCATTCACCCACCGACTGCACTTGATTCTCGGAGACGGATTAATGTCCCAATTCGGTCAATGGTTGAAACTCGGAACCACTGCTCTGGTGATCCGTTTGGCGGAAAATAATCCCGACATCGGAGAAGCGGTAAAGTTCCATCAGCCCGTATCCGCCATCAAGTCCTTGTCTGTATTAACTCCCCAGAAAGCGAGTCTCTTCAACGCAAAACTGCTTCGTGTTCAAAAACACTATCTTTATGCGGTGTCACGCATGCTGGAAAAGGGCTTCCTTCCGGAATGGTGCGAAGATGTTGTGCAGGCTTGGTCTGAAGTTCTCTCCACACTTGAACAAGATCCGATGGCTTTGTGCGACCGGCTTGACCCCTATATTAAGCTGCGTCTTTACGATGAATATTTGCGCTCCCAAAAGTTAACATGGAGTGATGTCACCTCATTTTCCAACATCTACTTTCAGCTGGCCATGTTGGATGTCCGGTACCATGCTCTTGTCGATGGTGTGTTCGAAGAATTGGATAGCAGTGGTGCACTGAACCACAGACGATATGACGACGAGGAAGTCCGCCCGGGCTCGGAAGCGGAACCTTTTATTCCAGAATCACTACCCAGGGAAGTTCTGCGTGCCCGAATCATCAAAACACATTCAGGGCGTGAGGGCTACAGCTGCAGATGGACCGAAATAGTCGATGAAAATATCAGGAGAATGATAACCATGAACGATCCCTTTTCAAGCGACTGTTGCTGGACCCATTATGATAGCCGCAATCCATTCGACGATGAATTTATACGATTCCGGGATCTCTATTTGGAATAAATCATGTTTCAGGACCGTGCCACGAATAGTAAAGGAGTATTTCGTCATGATGAGCAAGGTTTTGAATGCGCGAATGAGATGTTTACATATTGTTAATGAGAATGCATGTGAACATACTGTTCTACTGCGCGATGTGCATGGGGTTGTGGTATCGCCGCTTTTAGCGTGAATAACATGGAAAAACTCCAGGCTATCATGGAGGCGGCCAGGGAAACAGGTTCTCCCGTCATTATCCAAGCGTCACGGAGGGTACGCAATATACTACGGATGCCTATCTCCGTCACCTTATACTGGATGCGGTGGAATTGCATCCGGAAATCCCCGTAGCCATGCACCAGGATCATGGCAATTCGCCAGGAACCTGTTTTTCAGCAATTCAATGAGGCTTCACCTCGGTTATGATGGATGACTCTCTCAAAGAAGACGGCAATACCGAATCCGATTATACCTATAATCAGCGGAACAGATTCATTTAAACTCGCTTAAAAGTGTATATCTTCTTGGTTCTCGCCTCAATTTTCGGTTCCGCTTTTGATTCGCCTGGCGTGAACTTTCAGATAAAATATCTGCTGGAGGCGGGGGGCGGCATAACGTAGTCGCCCCCGAAAGATTCCAATGTCGCTATCAGGCGTTTTTCCAGCGCAATAAGTTTCGGTGAAGCAGGACTCAGGCAAATTCCTTCGCGCACGTGTTGCAGCGCCGTGGCAAGAATGCCTGAAGTGGCTTGATCCGACATCCCCGCTTTTCTTGCCTCGGCGACAATACGAGCAAGAACAAGCGCCGTTTCATAATGAATGGCGGCTTGAAATTCTTCAGTGGTCTGTTCCTTATCCGGGAGGTCCATCCTCGTTGCATCCCGAATCAGAAACGCCGCCATGTCAAATTCACCCTTTGCACGGGTCAGCTCCGGTATGCGCAGGTTGGCATAGCAGCGGCCCAGTAAAAAGTGTGCGGTCGGGCTGTCAGGATGGGCAAGCGCATAGTTCCGTGCCAGCGGGTATGCCTGCGAGAACGAATCCGACGCCGCATATTCCCACGCCTGCTGGAGCCACACGGTATTTTTTGGCCCGATACAGCCGAACGCTGCACTTAGAATACAGCACACCAGCACTGCGGATACTTGCCCCCATCCCGGGCCGATAAAGCACTGTTTTTGCATACTACCAGCGGGGCCGCACACGGAAGAAGCCGGTCACGGTTCCTGCCCGGGCAAAGATGGATATCTCCTCAGGTTTTGCATCCAAAAGAACATCCATACTTTTCTTGAAATCCTCCAACCCTGCGACCGGCATGTCCGCAACAGACAGAACGATGACACCTGGCTGCATACGCGCAATCTGGGCAGGGCTTCCTGAGATGACGCGGCGAACGATAACCCCCTGGACATCTTCCCCGAGGTTGAGGAGGATCCGCAGGTCACGCGTAATCTCGCGCACAACCAAGCCCAGGGTTTCATCCGTATATTCTCCGGCATCCTGGGCTGATCTCGGTCTTGCTCCCAGATGCACGGAAAGCGTTTTTGTCTCGCCGTCACGCCAGATGACAATTTCCACGGTCTGATTGATCTTCTTCTCACGAACCATTTGAGTGAACAACAAGACGTCCCTGTCCAATACGGCGCGGATAGGCTGGCCGTCAAATGAACGTATAATATCACCAGAAAACAGACCGGCAGCGGCAGCGGGAGAATCGGGCAGCACTGTACTGATAATCAAACCGCCTGCGGAGTCCAGCCCCCAATACTCGGCATAATCCTCCGCCAGCGGTTGCGTCAACACACCCAGCCACGCCTCTTCCGTTTCTTCCGTCTCAGTCCTATTTTCAGGTGGACGATCTATATAGTGGGAAAATAAATCGCTCTGAAATACCATCGGATGACCGCTTCTGGTATACAAATCACCGCCTTCACCCACGCTTAATTCAAAACCGGTAACCCCGACCACTTCTCCGTGCGCATTGATAACCGGTCCTGTGACATATCCCAAACGAAGAGCATTATCAAGGCAATATGCGGTTCTCGGTTCCTCGATAATTGCGGAAATGCGGGCGACGATCAAACTATGATGGAAATCCATGGTTTCGCCCATGAGCCCCAGGACAGCCACTTCCTGCCCAATCTCCAAACTGGATCCCCGTGTAAATCGAACAAAGGGAAGATTCAAAGGCTCTTCCGCGGCTATCTTCAAAAAAGCGACATTGATGTCCTTCGGTTTCTCAAGCAATGTTGCTTTGTATTCCACTTCGCGGTCATCCCGTTGCATGACTGCACGGAAGTTGGCAGTCGTTATATTTTCCCGTTGCAGGTGGCCATTGGACAACAGCAGGCCTTCCGGCGAAACCACCAGCGCAAGGGCATTGCCGTTCTGCTGCTGCAGTTCGCCTGTGCGCGGATCGGCAACTTCCTGAGTGAATTTCAGGATGCACAGCGATGGGGCCCAATGGGCATAAGCTCGCTGCAGGATTTCTTGAGTAAAGACCGTTGCGCCTGCAGTGGAAGCCAATAACAAAGCGATGGTAACGCCATATCCGGTGTATCTACTCCGCATGCTCAAGGATCTCCTTGTCTATGGTGGTCTCAGAAATGCCTTTGCTGTTTATCAATACATACCGGGTAAGCGCCCCGCGTTGAACGAACAGCATGACGAGGTCTTTCTTTTGTTCAACGCACGCAGCATACAATTGGGAAAACTGAGAGAGGGAAACGATGGCAGTCTTATCCAATTCAAGGATGATATCGCCAGGTGTTAAACCGGAAACGGATGCAACAGCCCCCGGGAGACAACCCGAAACCAACACGCCCGTTTTTCCTGCCAATTGTGCCCGCCTGGCAAGTTCAGGGGTCAATTCAGCCACCGTAAAGCCCCATTCCAGGAATTCCGCCTGCATGCCTTTGGAAGAGAACTGTTCCTCCGTAACGGCGGCAACCTCAAGTTGCTCATCGCCCCGAAGCAGTGTTAAAACCGTCTTTTCCCCGACAGGAAGGTCCGCAATTGTTTTACGCACCGAGGACAGGTCTTCTTCAAACCGGGCATTTACGGGTTTTCCATTGACCGCGGTAAGAACATCACCGGGGCGGATATCCGCCTCCTGGCCCGAAGAAAGCGGCACCACATCAGCAATGACCACTCCTTGAAGGGAGGGATTATCTGTTTTCGCCTTCATTTCCTGAAGACGGAGCCCCAGCGAACTTCGCCGTACGCGCCCGTCCTTAATGATAGCGTCAATAACTTCACGGGCACTGTCCATGGGGATGGCAAAGCCAAGATTTTCCGCACCCATCAGAGTCAACGTATTGATACCTACAACTTCTCCTTCCAAGTTCACAAGCGGGCCGCCGCTGTTGCCTCGGTTGATGGCGGCATCGGTTTGAATCCAATTATTATATTGTCCGACCGCCCCTGTAGAATCGCCCAGATACCGGTTTGTGACACTTACAATACCGAGTGAAACACTACGGGCAAGGCCATGTGGGCTGCCCATGGCTAAAACCATCTGTCCTGATTCAAGTGCGGAGGACTTCCCCAATTTGACACTGGACAATGCGCCGCCCGGCTCCAGTTTCAGAACGGCAATATCCGTATCCGGGTCGGTGCCGACAACCTTGGCTTCCATTTCCGTATTATCACTTAATACACAAAGTACCTGGCTGCTTTCTCCGGCTACGTGCTCGTTGGTAACAACATACCCGTCCGGGGAAAAGATAAACCCGCTTCCCACAGCCAATACTTCATGGCGCTGACCTTGCGCAAAAACCTCCTTCACCGGGCGGATATGAACCAAAGCGGGTTCCACGGCATTTTTTGCAGATAGTACTTTCTCTTGCACACCACTCATTGGAATCGTGCCACATCCATGCAACAGCAAGAAGAGTAAAATCAAGCAAAGGCGCGGCCAATCACAGTGACATTCCGTGGGCCTTTCATAAACAAATGCTTTCATTGCGCTACGTCCTCTTAATGTTGAATATCAAATACCATCTATTTCCCATCGTACTAAAAATCAGCCCCAGAGCGGAAGAAATAAGGAATTAAGACAAAACAACTGCACCCGAAACGCTGCGGAAATCAGCCTTCATCTCGGTGGTGCTGAATAGATGCAGACACGACCGAATACACACGTTCTAAGGTGCCGCTCTCTTTTTTAGGCTCTGTTTCAGGGCCTTCATAGGAGTTTTAATAACTTGGGAACGCATTGGCGTATGCGGAATCCAAGAGCGTTTTACCAGGACGGATATCCAGGCACCCTGTCATAAAACATGCACCACTTTTGCCTGTAAATGCTTCATCTTTTCGGGCTGCAGTCAGCAAATAGGGTTATGCACGTATATTCGTGACGGGGATGAAGAAGAATCTACCACTGTTACATACGCTCTACATATTCGCCGGTTCTTGTGTCCACTTTTACCTTGTCACCTTCACCCAGGAATAGAGGGACTTGAATTGTTGCACCCGTTTCTAAAGTAGCCGGCTTCTTGGCTCCACTAGTGCGATCCCCCTGAACCCCCGGGTCTGACTTTGCAATAGTAAGCACTACATGCGACGGTACTTCCACGCTTATGACTTTGCCATCATAAAACATAATGGAAACATCAGAATTTTCTTTCATCCATAGCGCACTGTCACCCACGACATCCGCATTCACCGCAAGCTGCTCATAGGTTTCATGCTCCATGAAGTGAAATTGAGTCCCGTCATTGTACAGAAACTGCCAGCGCTGTTCCTCAATACGGGCCTCTTCAAATTTTTCTCCGGATCGGAAAGTCTTTTCCAATACCCGCCCGGTCAGAAAATTCTTGAACTTTGTACGAACAAAAGCGCCCCCTTTGCCCGGTTTTACGTGTTGGAATTCAACAATTTCCATTAAGTCACCATCAAGTTCAATCACCATTCCATTTCTAAAATCGGCTGTTGAAATCATACTCAAAGTATCCGTAATTCTTTTGATGTTAAGGTTAACACTTCACTGCCATCATCGGTAACCGAGACCAAATCCTCTATGCGCACACCGCCTTGTCCCGGTATATAGATGCCCGGTTCCACAGTTATTACCATTCCTGAAGCCAATCGACTATCCGATTCTGCATTTACTCTGGGATTTTCATGGACTTCAAGGCCAACCGCGTGTCCCGTCCCGTGTCCGAATTGCGCACCATAGCCTGCGGACTCAATCACTACACGGGCGGCTTTATCCACGTCACGGGTATTCGCCCCGGAGCATACAGAATTTAAGGCGTTTGACTGTGCACGGTATACATACGCATAGATATCAGAAAACCAAGTACCGGGTATCCTACCGAAAACAAAAGTCCGGGTCAAGTCAGAGCAGTACCCTTCCAGCACGCATCCACAATCAACCAGGACTATGTCTCCAATTTCCAAGGGGTTGGATTCTGGCTTGCCATGGGGGAGTGAACTTCGGGCACCGAACAGAACAATAGTATCAAAGGAAGGGCCTTGCGCGCCACGTTTCCTAAACTCGAACTCCAGCGCTGCGGCAAATTCATTTTCACGCATACCACATTTTACCGTTCCAAGCACACATTCCAAAGATTCTTCCGCAAGACGGCTCGCTGCCCGTATACAGTTCACCTCTGCAGGTTCCTTTATTTCCCGCAACTTTCTGCATAGTTCCGGAGCAGGATTTAATGAACCGGGAAAAACCGATTTTATCGTATCATATCTTGAAACAGTGATACATCCGGGATCAAAGGCCGCCCGCTTTACGCCGGCATGTAGGAGGTGTTCCCCGAGTCGATGGTCAAAACTTCCTTTGCAGATTACCGGAGTAACCCCTGATGTTAATAAACTCGCCTGTTCTGCATATCGGAAATCACATAAGAGCAGGGCTTCTCCCCTGGTAATCAACACTCCCGATGTGCTTCCAAAAAATCCTGTCAGATACGCATTATCCGGCGGAGAAACGCTGAAGAACGCATCACACTCGTGTTCGGCCAGTTGTTGCCTGAGCAATTCAATGCGACGATCATAATCGAAAGCATCCATAGAATATTCCTTTGGGGTGATGCATCGTTTCCTTCAAATACTATTCTGTCTTATTTACTTAACAATCACAGGACGCCCACCATTTGCGGCGGATTTCCAGGCGGCTTCCGTGACTTCGATTACGCGCAATCCACATACGGCCGGGGTTTCAGGTTGGGCCTTGCCTTGAATAGCATCGACAAAATTAGAATCAGGATTACCTGCATATTTTGGAACCTTAACGGATACACATCGTCCCCGGGCATTCTGTTGTGTCAGTCCACTACCTTGCCTTAAATAGAAAGCGCCTTTGCTACCCACAATGGTGTGGTCTTCATACCATGCAGGGGCATTACCGATTATGGAGAGATTTCCCAAGGCGCCGTTTTCAAAGCGAAGGGTCAGGGCTGTATTGATATCCACGTCGGTAGTGAAATTCATCTGTAAGGCGGAAACTTCACGGACCTTCATCCCGGTAACCCACATCAAAATATCCACAAGATGGCTTCCCGAATCGTTCAGCTGTCCGCCACCTGAAAGGGATAATACCTGGCGCCAAGTATTTCGAGTAAGTCGAAGCCACTCCTGGCAGAGTACGGCCTGAACAAATTGAACTTCGCCGATAGCGCCTTTTTCTATTTGCGAACGCATATAGCGAAACAGGGGATCATAGTGACGCTGGTAGGATATCATCAGCACGCGCCCGCTTTTATACGCTTTTCCGATCAGCGCTTTTGCATGATGTATGGTACAAACCATTGGCTTCTCTGTAAGCACATGGATTCCCATTTCCAACGCGTCTTTTATCTGACTGTAATGCGTTGTGTGAGGGGATAGAATAATAACTCCGTCCAACGGTTCCCGTTTCAACATCTCCTTGTAGTCCCGGTATACCGGCAGCCCTTCAGCGCCCTCGCAATTCATAAGAAAACGTTTTAGCGATACCTGACTGGGTTCGGTAATGGCCGCAACTGTTGCCCTTCCGGTTTCCATGAGGCGCTGATAGTGTGCTTGAGCTATGCCGCCAGCACCGATAAAACCAATCCTCAACTTTTCTTTCATAGAAGGGATACTCCACATAGGTAATGATTAAACGGTTTAAACCTGTATGGTTTATGTAAGTGCGAGGTACTATTCTATTCTGACCGGTGCTCTGACAGTAATTCCCGATAGGTATCCAGGGTGGAAGCAACCATGCGTTCCACGGAAAACTTTTCCCTGGCAAGCGTCTTGCCCCTTTCGGCCATTTGCAAGGCTTTGTCATGATTCCCCAGAGAAAACAGTATGGCCTCGGCCAGTGCGCCGGGATTTGTTGATGGAGACAGCATGCCGGTAACCTCGGGAATAACCATCTCCCGTGCGCCACCCGCTTCCGTGGCTACTACCGGAGTGCCCGCATACAGGGCTTCCAGAATGGAGGTTCCCAGCCCTTCAGACCAGCTGGAAGAGACATAGAGGTCGGCACTGCGGCAGATACCGGGCGCATCATCACGGTGACCGAGAAAAGAGACCGCCGGAGCAATGCCCAGCGAAGCGCTTCGTTCCTTTAAAGTCGCCATAAGGGGACCGTTCCCTGCAATACATAAACGCGCATCCGGAAATGAATTCCATACCAAAGCAAAGGCTTGCAGAAGATTATCATGGTCCTTATGTTCGACAAGGGACCCTGCGGAAAATAAGAAGGGGACTTTTTCCGGGATTCCCAAAGTTGCCCTGGGAACGGCTGTCATAAGTGCCCGTTCAGGGTCTACGGCACTGTGAACAGTTTTCAATTGTGAGGGTCCGAGTCCGAAACGGCGCAAGGTATCATGTACGGTCTGAGAAACACATAAAATACGGTCGGCCGCGTTGTATTTATAGCGGTTTAGAAAACCACGGCGAGGCATGAAGTTTACCCGCCGTGAAACCACCAAAAAACTCGGCGACCCCAGGAACTTTGCCATAACGGCAATGCCATGAGCATGACTCGTATGGGCATGGATAATATCCACCCCGAGTTCAGTTGTAATACGGGCGAGGCGAAACGCGGAGTACCAGTCAAATTCTCCGCGCAGTGGCAATGCTATACGGCGCAGTGTTTCTATCCCGGGGAGCATGGATACGAAAGGTTGAGACGGCTTGCCGACAAGGATATTGCTTACCCCAAGCCCCGAAAGACCGCGCACCAGCCATGAGGCTTGCCGTTCGCCGCCACGGAACCCGCGTTGTTCATCCAGATGCGCTACTGTAATCATTTGCCCCGCCCCTTAGTGTTATCTTTTTTAAACGACTGCAACACCTCCAGATATACCTCTACCGTGCGCCGGACAAAAGTGGCACTGCTGAACTCTCTGCATACCCGTTCACGCGCAGTTTCACCCATTTGCCGACCCAATTCAGGACATTGTGCCAGTTTTTTAAGTGCCCAGGCCAGGGGCTCAACGGTGCCATGGGGAACCAAAAACCCTTCCTTGCCATCATCGATAATTTCGTGAAGGCCGCCGTAATCCGAAGCCACAACTGGAATGCATGCGGCCATTTGTTCTTTCATGCTGAAGGACGACGTATCGCAGTCTATGGACGGCTGCGCTCCGATATCAAAGGCCTGTACACAATACTGCATATCTGTTCGAAAGCCATGGAAACGCACTCTGGATGAAATTCCCAAATCAGAGGCCAGTTGCGTCAGTTCGTTTTCAAGTACCCCCTGTCCGAACACCAGTATGATTAGATTGGGAACCTCATCTTTCAGAAGGGCGGCTGCTTCAAACAGAAATCGATGACCTTTTGCCGGAACCAGCCGCGCTACAATACCGCATACGAAGTCATCTGGTTTGCAGTTGAATTCCTGTCTTGCCCGCAAACGGGCGGCTTCATCCCGTTGGTACAGGTCCGTATCCACACCGTTGTGAATTGAACAAAGTCTGTCCGCTCTGAAGGCAGGATGTTGCGCAAGGGTTTTTCGAACCGTGTCGCACACTACAATCTGAAAATCCGTCAGTTGACGGTTCAAGATGACGTTCGCCGGATTCGGGCTGACGGCGTAGGTATTATGACGTGTCCGCAGCAGAGGAATGGTGTGACCTGAAGCCTGGTTGGCAAGAGCCATGGTCCAATGGTCCTGAGACCCGTTCACATGAATAATATCAGGATGTTGGGTACGGAAAAGCAGTCGGGCAGCACGCAAGTCATGTATCCATGCGCGGGGCCGAAGGCCACCCTTAAAAAGAAAGCGGTCGTAGGAAAAGGCGTGCTGGCTGGTTTGTTCAATGAGAACACTTCCGGGCCGGCATCCAATGGTAACGCGGTGTCCTGATGCCTGCAACCCGGCGGCCAGTGTTGAAATATACCGCACCTGACCACCGCCCTGTAGATGGGGATCGGCGATGAAGATATGTAAAGATGAAGCCTTCATATGACAAGAACCTGCTCGTAACGTTTCCCCGCGTATCCTTCATCTCTTATGAAATGACTATAACCAGGATGATTGGGAATGAACGGATACCATGTATGGGCGGACTGACGGAACCGACACGGATCTTTAGAGTTAAAAAGGCAGTAGAGCCTATCCTGCGTGTTGGTCCATGGCGGACTTATCCTCCGTGGTATTCTTTTCGTCTAGAGCCGTCGAGGGCTTGTCCGATTCTTCGGCTGCGGTCAGGGCATGTTCACGGAGCATAGTCTCGATGCGCAGATTGGTTTCATCGAGATGTTCCATGGCATCGGAAAGCTCTGTCTCAATTTCAGAAAAATCTTCAGCACGCGTTATAGTGATTTTGCTTTTTTTCGACATTAAAGTATACCTTTGCCGCTTATCTTCAAATCAATGTTAATCCACCGGCTTTACCGGTGAGAATTCGTAAGGCTTTGCCGTTCCATCATTTTTCTTTGCTTATGAACATGCCGGCTCTTTTTGCTGTTACAACATCCTTGCTTGTACCGTCATGCTGTTTTTTTTTCGCGCCTATACGGTGGTCCCTTCAAAACGCATCAACGCGCGCGAAAACACCGGAATGACGCAGGCTCGGTCGTGATACGATGGAGAACAAGGCTTTGAGACGGAATCGATAGTTGTTTTCATGAGGCTCCTTTTAGGAGCCCTCCTCATACCACCGGCCCTGCCGGTGGTTGTTGATTGAAAGAAAAAATCAGCGAACCAGCAACACGGGGCAAGGTGCGTGGTTAATGGTGTAAGAGGTGGTGCTGCCGAGCACCAATTCGCGAAGTTTGCTGTGCCCATAGGCGCCCATGAGGATGATGCCTGTTAGGGAGTCTTTTGCAACGGCCACAATTTCCACGCCCGGTTCTCCGGTCTTGCGCTCAAAGGAGACGTTGATGGTATGACTCTGCAAATATTCCTGCACTTCTTGTTGAAGGTAGTCGGAAGAAGCGTCACCCACAATGAGTACATGCATTTCCTTGTCGTGTTTTTCAGCCAGATCCGCTCCGAAACGGAGAGCCTTTTTCGCGTGCGAGGAACCATCATAGGCCAAGAGAAAATGCTGGGCGCTGGGCTCGTCATGCCCGGTAATGAGAACAGGAACGGAGGCACGCCTTACCACAGCTTCCGTAGTGGACCCAATAAGGCCATCCAAAAACTGATTATGTTCGCCCGCTCTTCCCATTATGATCATATCCACCAGTTCAGATTTTTCACAGATCATTCGTGGAACGATACCTGTTTGAAGGCTCGTTTCACACGGTATCCCTTTTTTTTCGCACAAATTGTCGGCATAGGCCAGGGCAGTCTTGCCCCGTTCTTCGAGCAACATGGAAATACTTCCCTGGTAATTTACATAAGGGGCGGTGCCCAGGGAGGATGCCAGGTCACGAAGTACGGGCCCCTCCAACAATTTGATGTCTACCACATGCAGCGCGAGCAGGGACGCGCCTTGTTCTTCAGCCAGTGCCACTGCATAACGCACACCGATTTCCGCGGCGCTGCTGCCATCAGTCGTAACCATAATTCGTTTAATCATGGAATCGTCCTTTTTACGGCGCATTTGCGATATGCTGCGCAAGACACCGTTTTACCGGGTCAATTCACCAAAATTACGCAGCATGGTGATTCCGTCCCATTGGCTCTTTTCCGGATGAAACTGAACGGCATAGAGATTACCCTGTCCTACCATGGCCGGGAAGTCCAGGCCATAATTGCACCGAGCCAATATAACACGATCATCCTCAGGAACCGCATAATAACTGTGAACGAAATAGGCGTAGGGTTTATCACTGACACCATGAAGCAGACGGACATTCTGTCCAGGCGTGGGTTGGAGCAAATTCCAACCCATATGCGGTACTTTTAGCCCGGAAAGGCGGGCATCCGGAAACCGACGCACATGACCTTTTAAAATACCCAATCCTGGTGAACCGGCGCCTTCATCACTGTATTCGAAGAGGAGCTGCAATCCTACGCAAATTCCCAGGAAGGGACGCCCGCTTACCGCCACGTCCTTTACCAGCCCATCGAGACCTCGTGCGACCAGGCCGTCATAACAATCTTTAAAAGCGCCGACTCCGGGCAAAACAACCCCGGAAGCCTGTGCAATGACTTCTGCTTTGTCGGTAATTTCAGCGACGATGCCGACCTTTTCAAAGGCTTTTTGAACACTTCTCAAATTGCCCATTCCATAATCTACAATAGCTATCATAATTCAAGCATTCCCTTGGTGGACGGTACTTCCTTAACGCGGGGGTCCACAGTCATGGATTGTCGTGCAGCACGGCCAAAGGCTTTGAAAAGTCCTTCAAGGCAATGATGCAGATTACTGCCGTATCTGAGTTCCAGATGCAGGGAGATACGGGCGTTCATGGCCACAGCCCTGAAAAATTCTTCCGCCAGCTCAGCGTCGAATCCTCCCGGACTACCTGTCGGCAAATCAGCCCGGAATACGAAAAAAGGCCTGCCGGAAATATCTATGGCCGCTTCAGCAAGGGTTTCGTCCATCGGGATAACCGCGTGCCCGTATCGTGTTACGCCTTTACCTTCGCCGATGGCTTGGCGGAAAGCCTGTCCCAGGCATATGCCCGTGTCTTCCACAGTATGGTGGGGATCTATCTGCAAATCTCCCGTTGCGTGAATCGAAAGGTCAAATAGCCCATGTCGTGCGATATGGTCGAGCATATGATCAAAAAACCCCACACCTGTTTGTATATCCGACTTCCCGCTCCCATCGAGGGTCATACGCAAATCCACACTGGTTTCATTGGTTTGACGGGTAATATGTGCTTCACGGGAACGATTTCTTTTCATTATATGTCTCGCTTTATCTACCTATATGCAGGCGGTCGGAAAGGAGTTTTGGCAGACGGGCTTCCCTGACACGCAGGCTGGCGCGCTCCACATCATAGGAGGCCCGTATCAATTCAAAGGTGCGCGTGTCCGTATCATACAATCCGAAAGAAGCATCCGGATTATTATCCCGGGGTTGGCCAACGGAACCAGGATTTATGAAGTATATTTTTTCAGGATCCAAGACGATAGGGCCATCGATGTTAGAAGCATCCTTTCCATCGGCGGTGAATACGGCGGGGGTGTGCGTATGTCCTATAAAACAGACATTACAGTTTTGTTCATCCATGAAGTCCAAATGCATTGCGGCATCACGCCAAGAAAACAGATATAGGTTGTGATTTTTAGGCGCGCCATGTACAGCGACAAACTCACCATAGTTCAACGCATCCGGCAAACCGTTCAGCCACTCCGATGTCTCTTCGGTGATATGTTCCCTGGTCCACAGCACTGCATCGAGGGCATATTTATTAAACCCCCACGGCTCTTCAATACCACACGCCACGGCATCATGGTTGCCCAACACCGTTTGAATGTTCCGTTCCATAATCATGGCGACACATTCATTAGGCATCGCGTTGTAACCAACGACATCGCCGAGGCATGCAATTTGGTCCACTCCCGACTTGTCCACCTGTTTAAGTACGGCCTCCAAGGCGTCTATGTTCGCGTGTACATCCGAAAGTATCGCGTATAACAAAATTTTGAGGCTCCCAGTTGGATTCCAAATCCGCCCGAATACATCACAACAAACGTACCAAAAACATCGGGAGAACTTATATAATTTCTAAGCGCTGTCCTAGCCCTCTATGGGGAGGCTGACGCTTTCTAGCCTAGACCATACGTAATCCGTTTGCGAATATGTCCGTCCGTATTCTCAGGGGAAATTTTTCGCTTATAGGCGAGTGCACGCGTTCGCAGCGAAATCACCCGCATATTTTGCACATTGAAGGCTACCTATATCAAGTAACAGTATTCGTATGGAAACTCAAAGTCCGCCATCGTTCTTGCTGACGGACACAGAGAGAAGCGCAGCACTGTTCCTGGCTCATATGAATCAGAAAGGGCAAGAAAAATCAACTATGTTCACGCGGCCTATTGGCCAGATGTTTAAGATGGTAAAGAAGAGTCTGAGCCTCCCGGGGCGTAAGAGCGTCCGGGTCCACCTGTTCTAATTCCTTTTCCACTTGGCTGGGCTCGTGGGCGGAAGGCGGTGCAAAAAGATACATCTGCATCGGTACAGAGTCTGGGCTTGTGGTACCGCCACCGGACTCGAGGGACTGGAGTATTTCCCGGGCGCGTTTGAGCACCGCCGGGGGCAATCCTGCCAGTTTGGCCACTTGAATGCCGTAACTGTGGTCGGCCCCTCCGTCAATTACGCGGTACAGGAATACAATGGTATCCTGCCAGTCACGAACTGCGACATTAACGTTTTTTGCGTGTTCAAGTTTCTCCCCGAGCTCTGTCAGTTCGTGATAATGAGTGGCAAATAGTGTACGGGCACGAACGGTGTCGTGAATATGTTCCGCAACGGACCAGGCGATACTGATGCCGTCATAGGTAGAGGTGCCGCGCCCGATTTCATCCAATACCAGCAGGCTGTTTTCGCTGGCAGTGTTCAATATGGCGGCTGTTTCTATCATTTCCACCATAAACGTACTTTCACCTCGCACCAAATTGTCCGAGGCGCCCACCCGTGTAAAAATACGGTCCACCACACCGATTTCAGCAGTGGCGGCCGGAACATAACTTCCCATTTGCGCCATAAGACAGATAAGAGCCACCTGCCGCAAGTAGGTGGACTTTCCGGCCATGTTCGGTCCTGTCATAATCAGCATTCTTGCGCCCGCAGTTTCTAGATGGGTGTCATTCGGCACGAATTCCCCCTGCCGGGTCAAAACTTCAACGACCGGGTGTCTGCCATCCTTGATATGAATTTCGCCAGAGGCGTTAATTTCAGGCCGGCAATAGTTGTTCGTAACGGCTGTTTCCGACAATGATGTTAGGACATCCAGTACCGCCAGGGCATCCGCCGTTTGCCGGATGCGCTGGGCCTCGGACGCCACTTTTCGTCGCAGGTCGATAAATAATTCGTACTCGATGGATTCCATCTTTTCCCGGGCGTTAAGTATTTCCTCTTCGCGCTGTTTCAATGCCGGCGTAATAAATCGTTCCGCGTTTGCCAGGGTTTGTTTACGTTCATAGTCGGCAGGCGCCAGGTGGGCTTGTCCACGGCTTATTTCAATGTAATAGCCGAACACGCGGTTATAGCCAACCTTCAGTTTGGCGATGCCCGTACGGTCCCGTTCCTCCTGCTGCAACGCGGCTATCCAGTTTACACCGCCCCGAACGAGTTCTCGCAGGTGGTCCAGCGAAGGGTCGTATCCGTCCCGGATAAGATTGCCCTCGTTCAAGGTAGCCGGGGGCTCCTCCATCAGGGCCTTATCAATTTCGGCGGCGATATCCTCCAAAGGGTCAATCTGCTGATGTACGGTTTTCAACAAGGCACTTTGTACCTCTGCGACGGCGGTACGAATACCGGGGATTTGTCCCAGTGCGGTTCCAAGCGCCTTTACTTCCCGCGCATTACCCGTATTGGCCGTGATGCGTCCAAGCAGCCGCTCGATGTCAGGCATACCTTTGAGCCGTTCCCGCAACGCGAGGCGCATGGAAACGCCTTCGAAAAGATCCGTGACGGCGTCCAGTCTCGCTATAATTTTGTCTGGCGTGACCAGAGGATGCAGAATCCATTGTCGTAATTTACGTTCTCCCATTCCCGTCTGGGTTTTATCCAGAACGCCCAGCAACGAACCCCGTTTTGATTTATCGCCCATGGTTGCGACCAATTCAAGATTACGCTGGGTATTCCCGTCAAGCGCAACATACGCGGAAGGCTGGTAGTGGCGCGGCAAGGCAAGATGAGGCACAGCGTCCCGCTGTGTTTCGCGAATATAGGCCAGCGTTGCACCCGCGCAGGAAAGTGCACCCTCGGACTCTTCAAGCGCGCCCAAACCTTTCAAAGTACTCAGCTGAAAAGTTGCCAGAATAAGGTCACGCGCCATATCCGGGGCGAAAGATTCATCCGTTCGCACCGTGAGTACTAGTTCAGGAAAGCGTTTTTTAAGGCTTGCAATGAATGAGGCATCACCATTTTTCATGACAAGCGCCTCAACAGGTGATAGTCGGGCTATTTCATCGAATAGGATGCCGTTATTCGAAGAACAGGATAAGGTCAGAAATTCTCCCGTGGTCATATCCACGAATGCTGCGCCCCCGGTATCACCCGATACAAGAAATGCCGCCAGATAGTTGTTTCGACCGTCTTCGAGCAATTCGGGCTCCGTCACCGTGCCTGGAGTCACAGTACGTACGACCTGTCGTTTTACGATACCCTTGGCCTCCCGGGGATCTTCCATCTGTTCACAAATGGTCACCGAACGCCCCATGCGCACCAGTTTTGCGATATAGCCATCAACGGCGCGCACCGGCACCCCGCACATGGGAACACGCTTTTCCTTATCCGCTCCATCCCTTGAAGTTAATGCGAGATTCAACAAACTAGATACTTCAAGGGCGTCATCTAAAAACACCTCGTAAAAATCGCCCATCCTGAAAAATAAAAGAGAATCGCCACATTCCGCCTTGGCCTGAAGCAGTTGTCGCATCATGGGGGTGGTGTGGTGGGGAGATATATCCGATATGTGCAGCCATTTGTCTGTCATAGGGATAGTATACCGGTTACCGATGCGGCAGGTCACCTTGCCGGAGGAATAAAACGACAACAAGCGGAATGGGGCCCTCCAAAAAGAAAGAATCCCAAAGGTATCCATATTGGGTTAATCAAATCCAGCTGCATTGGTCACGGCGTTTTGATTGCATATAAGCGTGACAACGTCGAAACATAGAGAACGCCATTGGCCGCAGTTGGCGTACCATGGATTGCATCCGGGAATCGGGTGGAGAACAGTACTTGCTTCTGCTTTGTCGCCGCCAGTATGGCGAAATCCCCGTTGCGCGCACCAACGTAAATACAGTGGTCCGCGCCCAGGGCTGAGCTCCAGATACTTCGGCCTACTTTATGTACCCAATAGGCTTCTCCTGTTTCCGCATCCACACAATGAACGCAGCCAGCGTCGTCGGTCACGAAAACCAATCCGTTTAAAATGGCAGGAGTGGCACAGGACTGGCGGGGAATGTCATAGGACCAAAGTTCCCCGGTCCTCGTTATATCGCCTTTTAGAGTCGCGTCAATACACTTTAGCCAGGACCTTCTTTTTCCCCACCAAATGTCTCCCCCCGCGACAACATAAACACGGTTTTTGTAAAACACAGGCATGCCCATGATCTCGCTTGGGCTTTCCCTGGTGTTGCCGACATAATCATGTATGTTTTCTTTGGGAGCCTCTGGGTCGCAATCAAACCGCCAAACGCAATCAAAAGAAATAACCTGTTCTGAAAACGGGGTCACAAGCGTCTTGAAGGCATAGCAAATACCATCAGGGCCGCCGAAGAAAAGCAGGCGGCGACCGTTGACTTCGCCAAGAGAAGGGGAGGACCAACTTTCATGAAACGTTCGTGGGCCTATACCTTCATTTTCTTCGGCGAGCAGTCGGCCTGTCTTTTTGTCCAAGGCAATACAACTGGGCGCTTCAGGATTGCCGATTTTTTTATGCGTATTATCCACACCGTTGCCCGTATTAAGATAGAGGCATTCCCCGTCCAGTAAAATACTCATGTGGGGTGAATCATGGGGATATTGACCGATTTCAGAACGTAAATCAAAGCGCCACAGGATATCCGCATCCGGCGGAACTGTCGCAATCGCCGGTGAGTCCATGGGCACACTGTGCCTTCCCTCATCAAGATAAGGCCCGTCGTTGCCGTTCTCCAACCCGTGCAGGTCAAGACAAACAACCTCTGACCGGGTGGTTACCGTGTAAATCCGGTCGCCTTCCACTGTTGGTTCAGAACATATCCCAACTCCGGGCCAATCGAGAAAATCATCGCCTCCAATTCGCGGGACGACCAATTGCCAAACAAGGCTTCCGTCACGCGCATCGAGGCATAGCAGTACACCCCGGTCCCCATGGTGGCGTTCATCTAAAGGTTCTGAGTTGTTTGTTCCTATGAATACGCGGCCTTGAGCGACAATGGGTGAGCCATAGGAACCTCCTCCCAACGCGACTGACCATAATATACCCTCTCCCGTTTCCAAGTTAAATCTTATTGGCAAGCCTGTCTCCTGGGAAACCATGTTTCGTGAATGGCGTTCACCCCATTGGGGCTGGTCCTCTCCAAAAGAGGGTACTCCAAGAAAAAGAACGGTACTAAGTATAATCTTTCCGGCAGGGAAAGAGATGAGGCTAACGTTTATCTTCATGCGGTTTTCCATCTCCTACTAACAAAATCAGGCAAAAATAACTGTAACACCAAATGTTTGAAATAGATAAGTCGTCGATGACCACAA
The DNA here is from genome assembly GCA_022706235.1 of Candidatus Hydrogenedentota bacterium. Lineage (GTDB taxonomy): Bacteria > Hydrogenedentota > Hydrogenedentia > Hydrogenedentales > CAITNO01 > JAAYBJ01. Next base: position 21,099 of record JAKJCY010000003.1, read on the forward strand.
ATATAATACTACTCTATAAAAGAACACACAAACTTTCAGAATTAAACCTTATCCTACTAGACCTGAAAAACGAACTCAGACATTCCATGGAAAAATAAACGACAGTATCTACTATATAAGGGAAATAATAAACTTGGCTGAACATAAAATGGGATTTATATTTAAACTTATATATTATTAATGTTTTTATATGAAGGACTTTATGGACCTACCGGACTGTAATTTACTTTCTTAATTCGTGTTTCTTATAAGTTCCAAAAATCATTAAGAACCTTTCTGTTGGAGTAATTAGAGGGTGTTGAACGCACGATACTAATATATATTAGTAACTTTTTTGTAACAGCAACTTTCTTTACCCTATAGCAACAACGATATTGTTTTCTAACCTATTCACTTTGAATTTTTTTTGACTTTTTGCCCGGTTTTGCGTTATAATTCACAAGTTACTTAGTTACAAATCGGACACATGCCACAACCTCTGGAAATAACAAATAATGAAAAATTCCATTGAAAAAAAAAGTAAAGTATTTATCGTTATCTATTTTTTCTTTTTGATTTCAACGTCATTTTCGTTTGCATCAGGCAATACACAGAATGATAACACCTATCGGTCAAAGCAGAATCAGTTCATCGTACTCAGCCAAGCCAAAGCAAATCAAATAGTCCATGATATCACGAGTTCAGTCGCGGAGAATCTATTTGTTCCAGACCTTGTGGGAATGACTTTGGATAATGCAACGGCTGTTTTGTCAAACGTGGGCTTCGTGGTGAGTGCTCCCGTTTTCGACTATTCGGAATCTGTTCCTGAAGGCATTGTATTATGTCAGAGTCCAACTGCCGGCACACAGGAATCTTATGGTGGCACTATTACTCTCACCATTTCCACAAATCAACTACCGGCAAAGGACCTTGTTTGTGCTATGGCCTCCATGACAGGTGGTCGGGAACTTCAAGAAGCCTTTCAACGGGCCGCACAGCGAAAAAGCGAGGTACTTCCTTTCGTTTTTGAAATGCTTCGAGACGGAGCCTGGTTTGAGAAGCATATGATGACAAAATTGCTCCGGTGCTGTTCCTGGTCTGAGGCAGGTCCAGAGTTGGTGCGTATAGCGTGCACTGAGTCGGAACACTGGCTTGTGCGTGAAGGTGCACTCTATGCGCTTGCTGAACTGGGGTCTCAGGAATATGGTGCTGTTATACATGGGATTCTATTGGACCCCGACACTCCTTTATGTGTCCGGCGCGTGGCGGTTGCCACGCTTGCGCGTCTAGGCTATAGACCAGCGGTTAAAGACCTATGGTCCCTGACAGTAGACAAGGACGATCGCATGAAGATCTTTGCCAACCGTGCCCTTCTGGAACTGGGAGTCACGGGCGATATTGATTTTCTGCTGAACGCCTTGGAGAATGAGTCCCCTGTTATCCGGGAAGAGGTATGTGGTGCGCTCGCATTGGCCCCGGGGAATGATGTTTCCAATCGGCTTTCTGCGATGGAAGCCGGGGACACCAATGCCTCGGTACGCAGTGCAGCCTTTGAGGCGTTACTATACAGAAATCTGAAGGCTTTAAAATCCGAAGAGGGGAAGTTGTCACTGCTTAAAGCATCCCTTGATACAGCAAACCGACAGACGGCTTCGTGGATTGTTCGTAGAATTCTTGCGGAATGTGGGGAGGAGGGACTTGCTTTTGTTCGCGAACTGGCATCGCAAAACCACCCTTTCAACGAACTTGCTGCGATGATTCTTGTGTTCGCCGGTAAGAGTTCACAAAAACCCGAATTTGAGAATTCAGAATACGAGAGCAACGAGGCAGATGAAAAACATGGCGAGTATACCCACACTACCTTTGCCGATTATGCAGTAGCCAAGGCTAAGGCATGGGGGCTTCCCGTGGAAGGAAATCTCGGAGACGGTGTTAGCGGGTGGGGCATGGCCTGGCAACGTCTTCATGAAGGGGCGGCGCAGGAAGATGAAAGTTTTCTTTCTGTTTCAGGGGAAATTGTCAGGCAGCGCGAGCATGCCTATAATCCAACGACCAACAAAGGCTTCAATGTTGTGGGAATTCAATTCGGAACCGCACGTGACCGGGCATTGTCTATATGGAATGACTCGCTTCTGGGCGCGTATAGTACCGGAGATCTCTACTCGGAGGAAGTTGGCGCCTCAGGCAAAATAGGGGGGGCATGGCAACTATTAGGGCGTATTTCTCATTTGTTACAGGATATGACTGCGCCTCTTCATGGCCTGGCCATTCAGCATGTCTACCCGTCCTGTAAATTTGAAAATGCATGGAAGACAAGCGGGCAAAAATTAATTACCTTGCTGGACCCGACTCTCAGCGACTCAATAGGTATCTTGTACAGCGAGAGCGAACTGCCTGAGGAGGCATTAACGGGTCTTGATGATTTTTCACGAACACGGCTTGCGTATTGGTTGAACAGCAATGCCGAAAACACCAACGGACCGGTCGGATGCCCGAACAGATTTAAGGATGACGTACGTGGATACATAGAGGTGCTTGCCTGGATTTCCTACTTTCGCACCACGGTTTGGGGAGAAGTCTGGTTCAACAAGGACGAGAGTTCTTCAGGTTCAACTGGCAATGCCACAAGCTCTGGACTGCTGGAAGACGCCGTTTTCTCGGATATAACTGTTCCCGCGGGCACTCCCAATGGTCTTCACGCAATGTTCGCCGGCAAGGTAAAATGGAGGGATACATGGAATGACAACTATTTCACCTTGGAGTGTGCCAATGGCAATATTCTCTATTGGATGAAAACATTTAATATCGATGATTGGGGCGCCTGTGATTGGGTTAGTAACCGCTGTGAAGGATACAAACTGGATAGGAGAGACCATGATGACCAGGACGCACGTACGGTAGGCCGTTTCTGGTTGGATACGCGTGAAATTGATCCGGGACAAGCATTATTGGAAAGACATCCTGATGGCACAGATTTGGGAAAAGATATGTATGACTATTATGCTGACACCCTTTTCCCGCTGACCGTGCGCTATAATGCCGGGCTTATCCATTTGGCCAACCGCCGCGTAACCATCAAGACACGGACAAGCACACCCGCCCGTTTCGAGTGGAGTCGTTCTGATAATTTTGGCAAGGGCCCCATCTTTGAGACTTCGTCAGCAGGAAGCGACTTCTTTTTTGCGGCAAAAAGTAATGTTACCTTGACTGCGCCCCTTTCCGATGTTGTTGGCGGCCTATTTACAGGCTGGGAAAAGAATGGTATACCGATAGATTCTACCAAAGGGGAAATTACCATCAATAGCAGCGATAATCCCATCAGCATAGGGGGAGACACGTACATCGCTTTATTTGAAGAAGTAACCGAGGGCGAAGATGTTCCCGAAGAGGGGGAAAGTGAAGGGGAATTATCTGAAGGCGAAGGCGAAATTGAAGGCGAAGGAGGATATCCCGAGGGGGAAGGGGAACCACAAGAAGGGGAGGGTGAATTGACGGAAGGGGAAGAAGAACCGCAAGAAGGGGAGGAGGAAACACTGTTTCATCCGGCCGATATCGATAAAGATTTCCAGATTTTAATAAATGAGGCCATTACCTATCTTGTCGGTTGGCAGCAGGGTAATAACCCTATTGGATATGCGGTACGTGCGGCCTACTTGTGGCAAAATGGCCAGGCCTACATGTATAAACCTGATGTGGAACCGCCTCTGTGTTGGATATTGGCACCTGTCGCCCAGCCATAAATAACCAATGTTTCCGGTAGAACTTAGAGCGTGTATAAAAAGTCGCGATGGCTTCACTTCGTTCGCAATGACGATTATACGTGTACTATGCCATTGCGAGTAAAACGAAGAAAGCCAATATGTTGTACGAATCAAATGAGCCGTCAATGCGATCTTCCGCATACGCTTTAGAATAGATGTTTATAGATTGCTGTGGCGGGTTATCTACCAATCAGCCATACCGGCCCAGTTCAAGACCTCGATCTACAAAATACCTATAGGTGCCATAGTCCACGGTGTTTGGGATCGAATGGTCAGAGTGAAGAATATATCCATTTCCTTCCTTCACCACAGGAATCTTCGCACTAAGTTCACTGCGTCAATATCGTTGGTATACAGTACACGCACATCCATACCGCCCATTAGGGAAATGAGCTCACCATAGTTCCGATACAACTTTAGCAGGTCCATGCCGGCCTTTACTTCTATGACCTGAAGACAGTCAATACCCGATGCGATCATTCCGGGCACCAGTGGCTCCACATATCCGCATGAATGCATGATGACCGGCATGCCATGGTCCTTCGCCCATCCCACGGTGCGTTTATGCCCGGGCTGAATGAGTTCCTGATACATCGATGGGGATATAAAGGGCCGATTCTTAAACCCCATATCCTCAAAAAACCAGATACCATCAGGCAGACCTTCCTCTGAAAAAAGCATTTCCCACAGTTCCACGGTAACCCGAGAAAAGGTATCGACCATATCACGCACCCAGTCCGGGTCTTCCATCATACCAAGCAACATATAGTGATGGCCGCATACGGGATGCATGAGTTCGAATACATTGGTACCGCCCCAGACCATAAACCGATTTTGTTCTCTAGCATTGCTGATGGCCTCCCGAAATCCTTTATAATCTATCCGTGCACTATCCGCAAAGAGCCGTGGTTTGATATGCTCCTCCCAGCCGCTCCGGTCTTTCACCAGAAAGTCTACGTGTTCCGGGGTGGCTTCATGCATTTTGCATCGCCGCAACAGGGCACCATTGCCGTCACGTGTTAAAATAGTTTCTGCAGTTTCCTCCACCACCTCGGGCGTGAAATCAAGCCGTGCTGTGAAATTAAAGGGCCAGAAAAGACGAATATCATGGTCGAAGTGATCATCAAGGCGTTCCCCTTCCGAAATATTTCTCTCCGCTACCCATCGAGAACGGGTATCACTCCAAAAACTTTCATATACCGCAATGCGATCTACAGGTTTTCTTAAGAGGATATTGCCCACCCGCTCCACGCTGGTCATTTCTATCATTCCACAATCCTTCTTAAATCAATGTTAATCCACCGGCACTGCCGGTGGTTGTTGATTAGAAACGGGGGGGGAATGGGTTAAACCGAAGGTAACAAAATGCTGGACAGGACTTCTATCAGGGCGGCACATTCCTCATCTGTGCCGATGGTAATACGCAAGGCGTTTTCCAGCCCTGGAAGTTTGAAGTAGCGCACCAGGATACGGTGCTCTTTTAACGTTTCAAAGATATGGGCGGCATCCGGACTTCCATTCCATCGCGCCAGTAGAAAGTTGCTGCTGGATTCCGGAACATCAAAGCCCATGGTTATGAGAGATTCTCGCACCCGTTTACGGGTAGTACGCACTTGTCCGACCCGGCTGCGCATATAGGCTTCATCCTCGATGGCCGCCAGGCCCGCTGCCTGGCTGAACGTATTCAGATTGTATGAATCCTTGATCTTGATAAACTCGCTGACCAACTCAGGCCGTGCAGCCGCGATACCGATACGGAGACCTGCCAGCCCGTATGATTTCGAAAAGGTGCGCGTTACTATGACATTTTCAAATTGACAGGGAAAGTCCATACAGGTATCATCTGAGAAATCCACGTAGGCTTCGTCAATCAGCACAATGCCATCAAAGGTCTCACAAAAACGCCTGACAGTTTCCCTAGGATAGGCCACGCCCGTTGGAGCGTTTGGACGGGTTAAAAAACAAAAACGCCCTATTTCAGCGTACATTGCCTCCGGGAATTGGAAATCGGCGTCAAGGGGAACATAGTGAAGATGGCAATCATGCAGTTGGCACAACACTTCGTACAGACTATAGGTGGGATATACGGTAACCACTTTATCGCCGGGATCGACAAAGGCTCGTAAGGCCATCGCGAGAATCTCATCCATACCATTTCCGACCACAACCCAGTCCTCTCCGGGAAGTCCGTACCGGCTGGCACAGGCCCGTCGCAGCTCCGTTGAAAGGGGATCGGGGTATTTACGCAGGTCCGCAGTATCCAAGGCCTTCAGCGCATCAAGAACCCGGGGAGATGGGGGGTAGGGATTTTCATTCGTGTTTAACTTGATGAATCCCGCTTCCCTCGGCTGTTCACCAGGAGTATAGCCTTCTACATGCTCCAAATGTTTTCTTACATATCTGCGCATTATCGTACATCCCTGATTCGTACCGTTACCGACTCCGCATGGGCCTGCAAACCCTCCAGCATTGCCAATTCCTCAATATCATGCGAATCGCGCATAAGACGTTCCTTGGAGTATTGCATGATATTCGTCGTTTTTCGAAAATCCTCGGCGGAAAGGGGCGAACTGTAGCGGGCGCGCCGCATGGTGGGCAGAATGTGATTAGGTCCTGCGTAATAATCGCCAACTGCCACGGGGGTCATAGATCCAAGCATAATGGCGCCGGCATTAAGCACTTTGTCCGCCACCCGGGTCGCATATTCCGTCTGTACGCTTAAATGTTCCGGCGCCACAAAATTAGCCAGTTCAATCGCGGTTTCCATATCCGGAGTAATTACAATAGCGCCGAATGCTTCCAAGGATTTGGAAATAATGGCTATTCTCGATAAACGTGCCATGCGTTCCCGCAATCGTTCAAGCACCATCTCCGCCAGATTCTTGGAAGGGGTGAAAAGCAGGCATAAAGCTTCTTCGTCATGTTCCGCCTGTGCGAGAAGCTCGGCGGCGGCATGGTTGGGATTGGCGTTTTTATCGGCTATCACCAGCACTTCCGAGGGTCCAGCCTCACTGTCTATATCGACAACACCGCGGACCATTGCTTTCGCCGCAGTAACGTAGGCATTGCCCGGTCCCGTAATTTTGACGACAGAAGGAACCGTTTCCGTGCCATAGGCCAGTGCGGCAATCGCCTGAACGCCTCCGACCCGGAAAACCCGGGAAACTCCTGCCAGCCGGGCTGCCGCGAGTACAGAAGGATGTATGGAACCGTGATATGAAGGCGGGGAGGCCATGACAATGGTCTTAACGCCCGCCACTCGGGCGGGAACTATATTCATCAGCACAGACGAAGGATAATAAGCCTTGCCGCCCGGCACGTAAACCCCTGCGATTTCGATGGGCGTAATACGTTGCCCATACATGGAACCGTCCGGCAGCGATTCTTCCCAGGATTCCCGTAAATTTTTTGAGTGAAAAGTGCGGATGTTTTCATGGGCTCGCTCAAGCATGGCGATGGTGGCTTTGGGTACCGCCGCCGCAGCCTTTTTCATGTCCTCTTCTGTCAATTCCAGTTGGTCTGTCTCAAGGGAAACACCATCGAAACGCTTGGTATAATCGACCAAGGCGGCGTCACCGCGTGCTCGCACATCCTGGATAATAGCCTCCACTGCTTTTCTACGATCAGTATCCGCACCGTCATTTTGTGCCCGGTCGGCAGATTGCGCCAAGAACATTTTCACGCGATCCAACTGTTCCGGAGAAGTAATTTCAAAAACTTTCATACTTGTTTCCCGATAAGACTGTTCGAAAATGATTACTCATTCCTGGATGCGTTGTATATTCGCTCCCAGCGCGGCGAGACGCTCCTCGATGCGTTCATAGCCACGGTCGATATGATAGACTCGCTGCACACAGGTTTCTCCCCGGTGTGCCATCAGTCCGGCAATAACGAGAGAAGCACTGGCACGCAGGTCGCTGGCCATAACAGGCGCCCCCTTCAGGAAAGGTACTCCCCTGATTATGGCGGTATTACCGCTCAATTCAATATCGGCGCCCATACGATTTAATTCTGCCGCCTGCATAAACCGATTCTCAAAAACAGTTTCCCTTATTTTACTGGTACCCTCGGCGCAAGCGAGCAGCGCCATCATCTGCGCCTGTAAATCGGTGGGAAAACCAGGATAAGGCTGTGTGATAATATCCGCCGCGCGGAGATCATCCGGAGCGGCAATGCGTATGCGGTCTTCACGCGCCTCAATATCAGCACCGGCGTCCTGTAACTTTTCCAGAAAGGCGTCAAGATGAGTTGCACGGGCACCAAGTACAGTAACATCACCGTGCGTGGCTGCGCCTGCCAAGAGAAAGGTGCCGGCCTCTATGCGGTCGGGCATAACCGTATGCTCAACTCCCTGAAATGTTGATTGCCCGTTGATGATAATGGTATCTGTTCCCGCGCCGGAAATATCGGCACCCATAGCATTCAAAAACTTTGCCAAATCCTCGATTTCCGGTTCCCGCGCCGCATTGGTAAGGCGCGTGGTTCCTTCCGCCCGGGATGCCGCCATTATGAGCGTTTCTGTCGCACCCACACTTGGGAAATCAAGGGCAAATGAAGCCCCGCGCAGGCGCCCATTCGCAATTACATAGCCCTCGTCAAGTTCAATAGCGCATCCGAGGGCCTCCAATCCCTTGAGGTGAATGTCCACAGGACGGGTACCAATGGCACACCCACCCGGTAAGGAGACCCGTGCACAGCCGAAACGCGCCACCAATGGCCCGAGTACAAAGAAGGAGGCCCGCATTTTGCGAACCAATTCGTATGGCGCGTCAGGACTGGAAATTCCGGACGTGTCCAAAATCATATAACGACCAGTAAACTCGATACGGGAACCCATATGAGACAACAACTTGTCCATGGAAAAAATATCGTGCAGGCAAGGTATATTATGCAGGGTGCAGGGCGATTCGGCAAGAATGGCAGCTGCCATGAGCGGCAACGCCGCATTTTTCGCTCCGCGCAAATGTACTTCTCCCCGAAGCGGTCTGCCGCCATGGATTACAATTGAGTCCATGATACTTGTTTCCTTGGGCCGGGGCCCTAAAAGAAAAGTCCAAAGCGAAGTGCGCCTTGGACTATGAATTGTACGTGAAAGGGCTACTCTGCAGGTGAATCAGACGCATCCCCGCTATTCGAAACACCCGTGTCCAGTATTTCGACCGGAGTTGCAGGTGACTCAACACTATCGGAAGACTCAGTTTCCCCGACACTTTCCTGTGCTTCCGTCGCTGCGGCTTCCGGAGGAACGCCGTCTTGTTCGGCGTCACTCTCCATTGCACCTGTATTCGCTTCGGAGGGATCAAAAAGGGAATTCATGGAAGCCTCAGGCACTTCTGCGACAAGTTCAGGCGCTGGCGGCCGGCCGACCTTGCCCGAAAGGATGGACATAACCAGCGCAAGCGCCATGAATACCCCGGCCGCCGCATAGGTAATTTTTTGCGGCAGGCTTTTGGAGGAACGGGGGCCAAAAATAGTATCCATACCTCCGCCCATGCCGAACGCTCCCGCCAGGCCCTGTCCTTTGCCTTTCTGCAGCAAAACAATAATGATGAGGGCAAAGCATGCCGGAATATAGAGGCAAAGCATCAGCCACCATAGGGTCTTCACACTGAAGATAATACTTAACATACCTTTTATTTCCCTTGTAAAATTTATATCAAAAACCGATGCATCGCAAGGCGATAACCGGAGATCATGCGCATGCCTGAACTATGACGGCAAAATCAACCGGCTTTAAGGAGGCGCCGCCGACCAGAAATCCGTCTATGTTTTCCTTTTCAAAAAGGCCTTCCACAGTTTTCGGGGTTACACTACCGCCGTATTGAATGCGCATTTGAGATGCGGAAGCATCGCCAAAAACTTTTGCCACCCAACCGCGAATAAACACATGGGCCTCCTCGGCCTGTTCGGGGGACGCAGTTTCTCCGGTTCCGATAGCCCACACCGGTTCATAGGCGATCACAACGTTTTCAAGATTTTCCGGAGACAGTCCTGCAAGTCCAAGCGTCAACTGGCGTTCCAGAACTTTGTTGGTAATATTCGCTTTTCGTTCGTCCAGCAGCTCACCAATGCAGAACATAACCTTGAGTCCGGAAGACAACGCAAACCTCGTCTTTGCATTTTGTAGCGCATCTGATTCTCCCAAAACATGGCGGCGTTCACTATGTCCAATAATGGTCCACATGCAACCGACATCCAGGAGCATCTGTGGGGAAATTTCTCCTGTAAAAGCGCCGGAAGGCTTGATATAAGCGTCCTGCGCACCCAATTGAATCAATGAACCCTCAAGGGCTTTTCCAACGGCATACAACGACGTGTATGTCGGGCAAACGGCGACATCCACAGTGCGTACCTGTCCCAGGCTCGAACGGACTTCTTCCGCCAGGGCAACCGCCTCGGCGACAAGATTGTTCATTTTCCAGTTTCCAGCCACAATAGCTTTTCGTAAAGCCATATTATACCTCTTTTTCTGTTTGTAAAGGATTGACAAAAAGATTACCCGTAAGTCTTCTGAGGTAATCGTACTGGCGGGGCGCCCGTTCATGGCATTCGTCCATGACCCGAGCAACAGAATACCATAGTTACCAGAAAGTTTGCAACTATTCACCGCCGGGAACCCCGAAAAAGGATGTTCAGGTCATTCCAAGTATCCGAGGGATTTAAGCGCCTCCATGTCTTCAGCAGTAAGTTCCGGAGCGCCTTCCTTTACACGTGGGTTTGCATTGTTCCACCGGTCAAGATACTCATTAAGTTCCTTAAACTTGGCGGGATTCGTTGCCCGAAGGTTTTTAAGTTCCTTTTTATCGTCCTGGAGATAATACAATGTCGTAACGCCGCCTTCTGAACGGATAAGTTTCCACCCGTCCTGAATCACCGCCTGTGAAGAGGGCGAGGTATTCCTCAACAACTTTTTCGCCCCGGGCAGACGGGGGACCGCGCCTCCATATGTTTCCAGAAATCGGGGCCGGTCGCCTGCTGGCATCTCCTTTGTCAAATCCCGGCCCAGGGCAAAATTGACAGGGGACAACCCTGCCAATCCCAAGAGGGTGGGGCCCACATCCATGGCTTCCACAGGCAGGGGAGACCGTCCCGGTGATATTTCCGGTGCGTATACAAAAAAAGGAATATGGACCCCCGGCTGATGCAGGTATCGGCCATGGCCCAGGTAGCCGTGCTCATATAGGCTTTCCCCATGGTCCGCAACAAAAAGAATGTTCGTATTTTCTGGAAGGGCTTTAAGTAACAGGCCAATATGAAAATCCGTATAGGCGACTTCGGATGCATACTTTACCCGGGCCCGCTCCTTGCGATCCATGTTGCGGAGCCCATGGCGCACCGGACTGTATCCGGCGTTATAACGATAGGGGGCGTGGGGATCACTATAATGTATCCATGCAAAACACGGCTTATTCTGCGGCCTTTCACGAAACATATCCAGCGCCGTCTTGGTAACCTCTTCGGCACGGCGTTCACCATTGAAAATGCCCCATCGCCGGTCCTCCAGAGTGTCATCATAGCGCTCGAACCCCCGGTCAAGCCCCGAGAGGCGTCCCTTTAAGGTCCAGTTACTCTGCACCGCAAAGGTATGGTAACCGGCACTGCGGAAAGACTCTGTGATGACTTCCGTATTTTCCGAAATCCCCATCCCGTTTCTTATCGCACCGGTCATTCGAGGATACCGGGAAGTCAACATTGCCGAAAAGGATGGAGCCGTAAGCGGTGTTTCACAACATGCGTTGTCATAAACCATCGATTGTCCCGCCAATCGATCGATGTTGGGAGAGATATCCCACGGACATCCGTAACACCCCAGGAAATCCGCCCTCAACGTGTCAACCGACAGCAATACGACGTTCGGCATCTCACCGGTAACATGCGCGCACAGTAACCATAAACCAAGTATCAGCTTACTCAGGATATCATTGTTCAGCATATTCGATGCGCACCACAAGCGCCTCTTTGAGCGGTATTACGCCCGATTCCTTGGTACGAACCGTGATTGGCGTACCGGTCTTATCATAGGCGGTAAACTCAAGTTTAAATTCGCCCGGAGGCGCCTGGAACGGCACATCCACCTGCATAGACCAGACATTATCTCCGGCCTTTTCATCCGGAGCCGCGCCATCATCCCGAAGCGCAAAAGTCGTATCCGGCGCATCCACAATTACCCCCTCCACGCGGGTAATAATACGATGCCGGTCTTTTACGGCCAAGGAGATCACCGCGGATTCACCCGGCCGAAGCACGGCAGGATTGATGGTTGCGCTGGTGATACGAGGCTGCCTGGAAAAGGTGTTGCACCCTGGAAGCGCGACAAGAACAAGTGCCAACGTAGAGAGTAAAAGAATTCGACTTCGAATACACATGCGTTAAACCTTTCCGTTGAACGAAACCAATACCAGTTTTTTGTTCCATAATTTTCCCCATTCAGGATAACGCTGCCGGCCACTCAAACAACATGCGCCAACACAGCATATAAGCCCGTGGAGTGAGACCCAATAAAGTATCAGTGTCATAAGGGTAAAACATACTGCGGGGTGGAATCAACCCCTTGTCATTCCTGCGTTAAGGCAAATCAGGATGCGGTTCCTGAAAACTGAAGCATTGACTTTCATTATCTTTTCATGCTATAAGGGACTTCCCTCACAAATGCAGGGTGACACTTTTGTGTCCTGTATTTTCCTTCCCAGATGCAAATAGGCATGTCTACACCATGCATACAACATTCAGGACTCGGCGCATATGCTTATAGGCAGTCAGTCAAACAGTTCCCTCATGGACGTGTTCCGGATCGGCATGACAGAGGTTATTCGTGCCACAGGCTTGCCCAATGAGGCCTTGTTTGAAACACGGGGATGTTCCCTGGCCGTAAAAGGCAAGGACCTGTCAAACCGAATAGATTCGCTGCGAATCATATTCACTCCCCGAGATGGAGTTACGGTTGAAGAGATAGAAGCGGCAGTCAACGCGACCCGTATCGGCGCCCGCGTCAAACTTGAAGAGAGCCTCGTTAAAATTACCATCCCTCCTTTCGAGTGGCGCCAACTGCCCATGCTTCTTCCGCTCGATGAAATTGTTGAAAAGTATGCGGTAAACACCATGCGTTCCGAAACATGGGAACTTAAAGTAAACTCCTATGTGGACAATGGTTTCAACATTAACAAACTGATCGAAATCATGCGCGAGAAAAAAGCATCCGACCTTCACTTGCGCGCGGGAAACCGTCCGTTTATCCGGGTCGACAACGACCTGGTACCGCTGGAGGAAATGCCCGTAATCTCCAAGGAAGACATGCAGCTGTTCTTGCTGCAACTTGGCGGTGAAGAAGAAATACATCTGCTAGAAACGGAGCGTGAATCCAGTTTCCAATATCACGCCGCCGGAATCGGATACCTGCGTTGCAGCGGATATATCAAGAGCGGGGCCGTGGCTATCGCCTTGCGCCTGATACCGGAACAACCTCTGCCCTTCGAAGCGCTCAACATTCCAGACGTGGTAAAACGGGTATGCCATAAACATCGCGGCCTGTTCCTCGTATGCGGCGTTACCGGCAGCGGCAAATCCACAACCCTTGCAGCCATGATCGATTACATCAACGAACGCCGCAGCAGCCATATCATTACCATTGAAGACCCGGTTGAATACGTCTACAACGATAAAAAAAGCATTGTTTCCCAGCGACAGGTGGGCCGGGACACCCATTCCTTCGCCAATGCGTTGCGCGGCTCCCTTCGTGAAGACCCCGATGTCATTCTGGTGGGCGAAATGCGTGACATGGAGACCATCCGCGCGGGACTGAGCGCTGCGGAAACCGGCCACCTTGTGTTCAGCACACTTCATACCACCACCTCCGTGGACACCATCAACCGCATGATCAGTTATTTCCCGCAAAATGAACGTGACCTTATCCGCCAGGAAATCGCCTACACCCTTCAGGGGGTGGTGTGCCAGCGCCTCTTGAAAAGAATTGGCGGAGGCCGTATCCCAGCGGTGGAAATCCTGCTGGGGGGTACGCCTATTGTGCGCGACTCCATTTTGGATGGCGATTTGGACAAGCTTTATGGTATCATAGAAGTGGACAGTGACATGCGCAGTTTTGATCAATATGCGGTTGAACTTTATCAAAAGGGTCTCGTAACCAGAGAGGAAGCCGTCAGCGCATGCAGTAACGAAGAGGGGTTCCATCGTATCATTTCCGGAATCAAGTCTTCCGAAGGACGGCGGTTGCTCAAATAACGCAAGAATTTTTGGAACAGGGTTTTACCGGTCTGTCAGGTTCGGATTTTTCGGGCAGGGAAATGAGGCATGCCCTATCCCGTCAAGCGTCTGTGTACTATGCCTGAATTCCTGATAGTCTTTTCGCGACTGATATTGGTACTCTTTTCCTCCTTAACCAATCATGAACAATTCATTCTATCTTATTGACGCAATGGCTTTTGCCTTTCGCGCTTTTCATGCAATAAGCGCCACACTTACTGACAGCAAGGGACACCCCACCAACGCCGTCTTCGGGTTTACCCGCATCCTCCTGAAACTTCTGCGGGAACACGACCCCAAATATGTTACGGTTGTTTTTGATGCTCCGGGGAAGAACTTCCGACACGAGATGTATCCAGAATACAAGGCGACCCGCGCCAAAACCGCCCCGGAACTACTTGAGCAAATTCCCAGGATGTATGAAGTTGTTGAAGCAATGAACCTGCCTCTCACGATTGTGCCCGGCGTGGAAGCGGATGATGCAATCGGTACCCTTGCGACGCAGGCCGTCTCGCAAGGCCATGAGGTGGTTATTGTCAGCGGTGACAAGGACCTTTTACAACTCGTCAGCGACAACGTACGCGTGTTTGACCCTGGAAAAGAAGAGGAAAAGGCATGGACGGCAGCGGAACAAGTGCGTGAGCGCTTTGGTGTCGGCCCGGAACATGTTCGAGACGCGCTCGCGCTTATCGGGGATACCGCGGATAACATTCCCGGCGTACGGCAGGTGGGAGAAGTCAAAGCGGCAAAATTGTTGTCTCAGTATCAAACACTTGAAAACCTGTACGATAACTTGCAAGCCATTACTGGCAAACTTCAGGAATACCTGGAAACTGACCGGGAACAAGCCTTTTTCGCTCGGGAGTTAATCACGATAAGAACGGATGTCCCCATGGAAGTCGAAGTGGCCAAATATGAACGCCGCCCCTGGGACATTAAACGAATATCCTTGTGTTTTAAGGAACTCGCTTTTCATTCGCTTCTTCGTGAATTAGAATCCGAACTTCCCAAGAAGGAAATACAGCAGGCCTATACGCTGATAAACACGCCGGAATTACTGGAACGCCTGGTTCGGCGATTGCGTACGGCCGGTCTGTTTGCAATAGACACGGAAACGACCCACATTCAACCCATGCTCGCCGATTTAGTGGGGATTTCCGTATGCATGGAACCGGGCTCGGCATACTATATCCCAGTGCGCCAGGCTGGGGAAGACCTCGAAACGCTTATGAACGCTTCTGAGTGCCCGTCGGTAACTTTTACACTCCAAGAAGCGCTGAATATCCTTCGGCCTGTTCTGGAAGACCCCGCTATCCACAAGACCGGGCACAACCTGAAATACGACATTATCGTCCTTCATCGCGCTGGTATTATGCTGCGCGGCGTTGCCATGGATACCATGATTGCATCGTACTTGACAGATGCCTCACGTTTAAGGCACAATTTAGACGACCTCAGTCTTCACCACCTGAATCACAAAACGATTCCTATTTCCGATTTGATCGGAAAAGGATCCAAGGCCGTCTCTTTTGATCAGGTTCCCTTGGAACAAGCAACCGAGTATGCGTGCGAAGACGCTGATATGTCATTGCGCCTGGCGCAGGTGTTTGAACCACGGTTGAAAGAACTGGGGCTGGAATCACTCCTCAACGAAGTCGAACTTCCCCTAATTCATGTACTTGCGAACATGGAAATGCGGGGGATAGCCATTGAAAAAGCACTATTTGAAACACTACTGCGCGAACTGAGCGCAAGTCTGCACACACTTGAATCAAATATCCATGCGTTGGCGGGCGAGACCTTTAATATTAATTCCCCCAAGCAGCTTCAAGGTGTCTTGTACGACAAACTCGGATTAAAACCCGTCCGAAAAAATAAGAGCGGGTATTCCACCGATGTGGACACTTTGGAAGCGCTCGCGGAAAAGCATCCGCTTCCCCGGGCGGTATTGGAATATCGGAGTCTCGAAAAACTACGCAGTACCTACGTGGAAGCCCTTCCGAAACTGGTGCACCCAAAGACTGGGCGGCTCCACACATCGTTCAACCAGGCCGTTGCGGCGACCGGAAGATTGTCAAGCAGCAATCCCAATCTGCAGAACATTCCGACGCGCACCGAGCTTGGGAAGCGAATTCGTCAAGGATTCGTGGCAAGCGGGTCTTCAAAACGTCTCATCTCGGCGGATTATTCCCAAATTGAATTGAGGGTGCTGGCTCATTTGACGGAAGATTCCATGTTATGCGGCGCGTTCGCATCGGATGCGGATGTTCACCGCGAAACCGCTGCGCGCATATTTTGCGTTTGTCCTGAAGAAGTCACACCCGACATGCGGCGCCAGGCCAAAGCGGTCAATTTCGGTGTCATCTACGGAATGGGTGATTTCAGCCTGGCCCGGAATGTAGGCTTGACCCGGGAGGCGGCCAGAAAGTTTATTCATCAATATTTTGAAACTTATCCAGGCGTTGCCATGTGGATAGAACGCACAAAAGAGCAGGCCCGCAAAGATGGATTTGTGACAACGCTCATGAATCGCAGACGCCCTATTACGGATATCAACAGTGACCGGGCTGTGTTACGGAGTGCGGCGGAGCGTATGGCTATAAACACGCCTGTGCAGGGGTCTGCAGCCGATATTATCAAAGTCGCCATGATACGGCTTGAGAAAGCCTTGGCCGCCTATGACGCCAAAATGCTGTTGCAGGTGCACGATGAGCTTCTCGTGGAAGCGGAAGCGGACTGCGCTCAAGAAGTCGCGGAGTGCATGCGCTCTGTCATGGAAGGTGCGGCATCCCTCAAGGTCCCTCTGAAGGTGGACGTCGGCACCGGTTCCAATTGGGCCGAAATACACTGATGTCCCATAAAATAAGCGTGTTCAGGTGAAATTCATTCACGCTGCGCATCAAATCAAGAAATTTACAGGTCGTATTTTTCAGTACAATACAACGAAAGGATAATTCATGCCTGAGCATCCCGCTTCAGACAATCCCCGCGGCCACAGACCCGGTAATCTCAAAAGAAAAGGAGTGCCCACATCGCGCGGTCCACAGGGAAAACCCAACAAGCCGCGCCACAATAACCCGGGACACGTGCCAAGGAAATCCACCATCCTGGATGTGGCGAACGAGCCTATGCCGGACCTCGGCAACGGGCCTGACATAGCCATCAAAGATATGAAATCCATGACCATGCCGCAGTTGAATGACCTGGCCGAACAACTTGGCTTGCGTGAATACGGCGGGCTAAAGCGGCAGGATCTTATTTTCAGGCTGCTGCAGGCCAGTATAGAAAAGTCCGGTTCCGCGTACGGTGAAGGTACGCTGGAAATTCTTACGGATGGATTTGGATTCCTTCGTTCGCCGGACTATTCTTATCTGCCCGGACCGGATGACATCTATGTTTCCCCTTCCCAGATACGGAAATTCGGCCTGCGGACGGGAGACAGCGTCAGCGGTCATGTGCGACCGCCAAAAAGCGGTGAACGGTATTTCGCATTGCTAAAGGTCGAATCGGTTAACCATGAAAGTCCTGAAGACGCCTACCGCCGTATCAATTTCGATAATCTGACGCCGTTACATCCCAATAAACGATTACGGCTGGAGACGACCCAGGACGAGATCGCCATGCGAATTATGGATTTAATCTCGCCGATTGGCAAGGGACAGCGCGGCCTCATTGTAGCCGCTCCCTTTACGGGCAAAACCGTATTGCTTCAGAAAATAGCGAACAGTATCGCGGTGAACCATCCCGAAACCACCGTTATCGTCCTGCTGATTGACGAACGTCCCGAGGAAGTTACCGACATGCAACGGTCGGTACAGGGGGAAGTGATTGCCTCGACCTTTGATGAACCGCCGGAACGGCATGTTCAAGTGGCGGAAATGGTGCTGAACAAGGCGAAGAGGCTGGTGGAACATAAGCGGGACGTCATCATCCTGCTCGATTCCATAACACGCCTGGCCCGTGCTTATAATGTCATTGTTCCCGCCAGCGGCAAGGTGCTTTCCGGTGGGGTGGACTCCAATGCGCTCCAGCGCCCGAAACGTTTCTTCGGCGCCGCCCGCAATATTGAAGAAGGCGGCAGCCTGACCATCCTTGCGACCGCCCTCATTGAGACCGGCAGCCGCATGGACGATGTCATATTCGAAGAATTCAAGGGTACCGGCAACATGGAATTACACCTGGACCGGCGCCTCATGGAGAAGCGAATATTCCCGGCCATTGATGTCAATAAGTCGAGAACACGCAAAGAAGAACTGCTGGTCAATGCCGAAGAACTGGAACGTATCTACTTGTTATTCCGAGTGCTGGGGCCGCTGGAATCCACCGAGGCGGCTGAATTGCTGATTGGCAAGCTGAAGAAAACAAAATCGAACGAGGATTTCCTGTCCCTGATGCAGAAAATGTAAACGCGGACTCCAGCTTGATTTCCTGACTGATATTCCCCGGTGCCGGGCCTTTCTCTCTGGGCAATCTCTGCTGAGTAAACATCCGGATAATTTCAGATTTCCAGAGTCCTTCGGAAACGCGCGTGGCTCTGGTAAACAAACAAAAGAACGGAGCAAAAAGGGACTGATGGCGAAATAGCCATCAGTAACGAAGAATCCACGCTTTTTACTGCAATTGGCCATTCATATGTCTGTACCTTCCCTGCGGCTTATAAGAAGAGTTCTACAAAAGAAGAGTGCCAGACGAGATTCCGAGGAATCATTAAAAAGACCCGACGGGGTCAGGAAGTCACTACTTATACCAAGGCGGAGATTCGGTCCTCTCGCGTATAGTCTAGGCTCATCTTTTTTGCACCCTTTTTCCTGATGCCTATCTTATTATGCAGAATAATGATGCGCGGTGATTGCGCTGTCACAAGCATCTTGTTTTGTTTCAAATCACAGATGGTTGACGATAAGGTATTATAATGGAACGCTGGAAACACAGCACGGTCAACTTTGACGGCAAAATATTAAGGCTGCGGACAGGTTGTGTCGTACTCGACGATGGCATCGAAGCCTACAGGGAAGTTGTCGAACATCCCGGAGGCGCTTGTGTGCTCCCATTTACAGGAGACGCTTTTGTTCTGGTGCGTCAATACAGAATTGCCCTCGCCCAGTATGTTCTCGAGGCGCCCGCCGGCAAACTGGAATCCGGAGAAACACCTGAAGCCTGTGCCATCAAGGAACTGCGGGAGGAAACGGGATATCGAGGGCTAAACATGATGTCCTTGGGTAAGGTCTTTCCGTCTGTTGGATTCTCAAGTGAGGTCATTCATCTCTATCTTGCCACTGGACTTGAAAGCGTCGGGAAACAGCCCGAACCGGATGAACGAATAGAAATAGTCACGTTGTCCGTGGAAGAAGTCCGCATGATGCTGAATAAACATGAACTCCACGATGCCAAAACCCATGTCGTTGTCCATCGTGCCCTGAATCATTTGCGTCTCTATTGAAGGAAGTTTATTTTTCAGAAACATCCGGTCGCTGTTTTCAGGCCGGAATATTTACAAGAAATACCGAAGACGGTTTTAACAATCGCTATTCCAATCGCGGTTGATGGTCGCATAGGATTGTCCGTCCTCCCCGGAAAAGGAGCACTGAAATGAAACTCAGATCGCTGTCCTTGATATGTATAAGTATGTCATTGTCCTCTTCATGCGTCGCGAAGCCGGATCCGGATACACAGCATGCGTTACCCGATTTCGGCGCTAATCTCCCCGAAAGGTACTCCCTGGTGTACGAAACGGATTTTTCCACCGACAGTGTCTGCTCTGATTTTGAATTCACGGACCCGAATACGTGGCGCCTCCAGACTGAAGATGGGGAACCTTGTCTTGAGTTGTATGAAAAAATCGGCGATTATACGCCGGAAGTGCGTTCGCCCCATACCATTGCCTTGTTAACGAAATTTCAGGTGGGTGACTTCGTTTTGGAGGTAGATGCCGAGTCCACCAATATCAGTGCCGGTGCACATCGGGACACCTGTTATTTCTTCGGCCTTTCGAACCCGTCAAGGTTTTATTACGTCCACATCGCCTCGGGGGCCGATCCGAATGCCCATAACATCTTTCTGGTCAAAGATGCCCCCCGCACCAATATTGCTACCTACACGACAACAGGCATTGACTGGGGCGTCGGCATCCGCCATCGCATACGCATTGAACGCACCGTAAGCGACGGCGCGATCCGGGTATATTTCAATGATATGAGCACGCCTGTCATGCAGGCAACGGACACCAGTTTTGATTGGGGCTTTGTGGGGCTGGGTTCTTTCGATGACACGGCAAAATTTTACGCGCTGAAACTCTACGCCCCGGAAACGCGCAACGCGATCGCCCGTATTTTTACAAAGAAAGCCACGGACGAGGTTTCATCAAAATAGCCACCGGGCCGGCGTGGCCTTCCTTTCAGCACGCTCAGGAGGTCCGGGATATTGGCGCGTTGGTTATCTTTTCCTTCAGGTAGTGTCCCGTGTAAGAACGCCGATTTTTGCAGAGTTTCTCCGGCGTACCTTCCGCGATAATTCTGCCTCCCGCATCACCGCCTTCCGGCCCCAGGTCAATAATCCAATCCGCCGTTTTGATGACATCCAGATTATGCTCAATCACGATGACGGTGTTGCCGTAATCCACCAGGCGGTGGAGGACCGTCAGCAGTTTGTCCACGTCCGCGGCATGCAACCCGGTGGTAGGCTCGTCCAGGATATACAGGGTGCGCCCTGTCTGCCGTTTCGCCAGTTCCGTAGCCAGTTTGACACGCTGCGCTTCCCCCCCGGACAAGGTAATGGCCGACTGCCCCAGTTTGATGTAATCAAGCCCGACATCGTGCAGGGTCTGTAACTTGGAGATTACCGACGGAATGTTCTTGAAAAAACCGCACGCGTCTTCCACGGTCATATCCAGCACTTCGGCGATGTTCTTGCCCTTGTACCGGATTTCCAGCGTGTCCCGGTTATACCGCGCCCCGTGGCAGACTTCACAAGGCACATACACGTCCGGCAGAAAGTGCATCTCAATGGTAAGCAGGCCGTTGCCCTCGCAGGCTTCGCACCGGCCGCCCTTCACATTGAAACTGAAGCGTCCGGGCTGATAGCCCCGCGTCCGGGCTTCCTGCGTGCGGGACAACAGGTCCCGTATGGGGCCGAAAAATCCCGTATAGGTCGCCGGATTGGAACGCGGCGTGCGCCCGATGGGCGACTGGTCGATGTCGATGATCTTATCGACATGCTCCAGACCCTCGATGCTTTCATGCCGGCCGGGCTGCCCCTGGTACATTCCGTAAAGACGCCGCGCCACCGCCGGGTACAGCGTTTCATTGATCAGGCTGGATTTGCCGGAACCTGAAACGCCGGTAACCCCGATGAAGGTGCCCAGCGGGAAAGTGACATCTATGTTTTTCAGGTTGTTATGGGCCGCCTTTCGAATGGAAAGGGTATTGCCGTTGCCGGGACGGCGCTTTTCCGGCAAGGGTATTTTCAAATCCCCCCGCAGGTACTGTCCGGTCAACGACGTTTTGCAGCGCATGATCTCCTTGGGCGTTCCCTCCGCCACAATGGCGCCCCCGTGCACCCCGGCGCCCGGGCCCAGGTCAAGCACGTAGTCCGCGGCAAGGATGGTATCCTCATCATGCTCCACCACGATAACGGTGTTGCCGAGGTCGCGAAGCCGCTTCAACGTCGCCAACAGTTTCTCGTTGTCCCGCTGGTGCAGGCCGATACTGGGCTCGTCCAGGACATACAGCACGCCGACCAGCCCGCTGCCCACCTGTGTGGCCAGCCGGATCCGCTGCGACTCGCCGCCGGACAAGGATCCCGCGTGGCGGTCGAGACTCAGGTAGTTCAGCCCGACGCTGTTCAGGAAACCCAGGCGCTCCCGGATTTCCTTAAGGATACGCTCGGCGATTTTCGCCCGGGTGGCATCCAGCCGCAGCGTGGAAAAAAAATCAAACGCCTTTTGGATGGAAAGGGCCGTCACATCGGTGATGGTCGCGCCCGCCACGCGCACGGCACACGATTCGGGCCGCAACCGCGCCCCTTTACAGGCGGGACATGGCCGCGTTGCCATGAATTCCGTGATCATGTCCCGGGCCCGATTCGAATCGGTATCCCTGAAGCGGCGGGCCAGGTTGGGAATCACCCCTTCAAAGGGGCGCCGCGTCTTGTAATTGCTGTTCTCGCTTTCAAAAGAAAAGGATATTTCCTCGCCTCCGGAACCGTAAAGAACAACCTGCCTGAAAGCCTCCGGCAGGTTGCGCCAGGCCGTTTTGGGCGACTGCTTGTAATGGCGGCATACGGACAACAGCATCTTGCGGTACATCCCGTCCAGCAGTCGCCGAATACTCCAGGGGCGCACCGCTCCGTCCTCAATGGACAGTGCCTCGTCGGGAATCACCAGTTCCGGCGCCACCTCCATCACCTCACCCAGCCCCGTGCAGCGCGGACAGGCGCCGTTCGGGTTGTTGAAGGAGAACATGCGCGGTTCAAGCTCTTCCATCACCACACCGCATTCGATACAGGCCAGGTGTTCGCTTTGCAGCAGTTCCTCGGGCTTCTTGCCCGGACATTCATACCAGACGCGGATGAGCCCTTTGCCCAGTTTCAAGCAGGTTTCCACGGAATCGGTAAAGCGTTTCCGGGAATCGGGGTTGACGGAAAGACGGTCTACCACAACGTCGATGTCATGTTTGACGTATCGCTCCATTTCGATATCGTCTTCTACGTGGTAAAACGTGCCGTCCACACGGACACGGGCGTATCCCTGCTGTTTGATGTCCGTGAACACCTTCTGGTAGTGGCCTTTGCGCTGACGTACCAGGGGCGCCATCAGCTGCACCCGCGTGCCCTGGGGAAAGGCGAGAATGCTGTCCACAATGCTCTGGGGCGTCTGCGATTCAATCGGCTTGCCGCATTTATGGCAGTGGGGGATACCTGCCCGGGCAAACAGAAGGCGCAGATAATCGTATATCTCGGTTACCGTGCCGACAGTGGAACGGGGATTGCGATGCGTCGTCTTCTGCTCGATGGAAATGGCGGGACTCAATCCCTCGATATACTCCACATCGGGCTTGTCCATCTGGTCCAGGAACTGCCGCGCGTAGGCCGACAGGCTCTCCACGTAACGCCGCTGTCCCTCGGCATAAATGGTGTCGAAAGCAAGGCTGGACTTACCCGAACCGCTCAA
>JAKJCY010000003.1:44267-73782 GCA_022706235.1 Candidatus Hydrogenedentota bacterium
CGACAGGCTCTCCACGTAACGCCGCTGTCCCTCGGCATAAATGGTGTCGAAAGCAAGGCTGGACTTACCCGAACCGCTCAACCCGGTGATTACAATAAGGCGGTCCCGGGGCAGTACCACGGAAAGATTCTTAAGATTATGTTCGCGGGCGCCGCGTATAACGATACGCCCGCCGGAGGAAGATGCGGATGGACACATGGAAAGGATACACCCTACTAGTAACCCCTGTAAGGGCCCCAAACGCGGGACGAGAGACAGGGGGCGGTTGCTGAACAGGGAAGAGATATTACAGGCGCCCCCAGATACCATTACGGTGTATACGAAGACTCCTGAAATCAGACCCTATTTTATCGCAAATACGCCCAACGGTCAATAAACGCCCTGATGATACGATTCGCACGGCATCCCTGACACTGTCACAGCACACAACCTACATTTCTCCCCATCCCGGCAGGGATGGCGGAAAAGCATCAACATGTACATAGACAGAACCCTACCCCCCCAAGACAACCCGCATCACTCGGCAAGCCGCGTTCCCTTCCCTTGGAGTACCCAAAAAACTGAACGAAAACGGGGACTGGTAACGGTACGCTCCAAGGAACTACACCTGATGCACTTCGCCCCGACATAGCATACCGGTACCTGTACCCGCTTTCGTGGTATGTGCAAAGAAATTTAATAGACGACTGTCCCCGGTAATTCAACAATAAATCCTTTGAGAAACCGTATGCATTAATGCATGCCTGTACGTTTCTGTGGGAGCCCCTGTAGGGCAATCCCAGGGGTGACCCAGGCCCATATCAGTCCCCTGTGTCATGGTCGTCCATTTTTAACTTGGCTTGACGGTGCTGTTGCCGTCCACTATGGGTAGTTTGAGAAATTATTTTTACGATACGGTCCGGAGAAACCCTTCTTGATATAACTATCTCTATGTCTTCAAAAGCAAACAATGCCCAACCGGGATCGTTTAAATATTTTTGCGTAATCTGCGGATATTGTTCACTTAACTTTTGATACCAAACATCATCGTCGAAACCTGGCTTGTTAACCTCATCCCATGGGGGAAGTTTCTCGAGAACATCAGCCGGTATCAAATCAGAACGTTCATAAAAAAAAATGAAAAACAATATCTGCCTGTGCACCGCATCCTTAAGGCTGTCAAGCGTGTGGAATACCACCGATGAGTCAGACTTCACTGACGGTTTTTTGTAGAAAATCCAGTTTCCAAATCCTGCCGGCATATCTTCTTCGACCAATCTAAAAACAAAGCCGTTGTAGCGCCCGTTCGCGTTTTTGTACTGGGTTCTACGCAGAAACTGCGGCCAAAAGCGAATCGTGCTCGGGTGTCCAATCAAGGGAAAACAAAATACGCCGCGGTACTTTTTGCTGATGTGAATGCCATTGCGCAATATTTTTGTGGTATTTGCCACAGGTGACCAGTGTATAACATACATGATAATTGCCTTTCCTTCGTCAAAAGCGATTTCTGTAACACACCGTTGTAAATTGGACTCTTGGAGAACATTATTTGAAAATGGTCGAAAAAATCAGCACACGTAAATTCGTTACCTGTAAATTTCTACAATAGAAGATTTTATACCAAGTCTACAAAACATCTATTTAAAAATAAAAGATTTCTTGCGCGGTCTAAACTGCATTCTGGTTTTATAAACCGTTGCAACCGAAAAATGTTCAAGTGCACTCACCGAAAGAGACATTCCTTTCATTGAAATCATTCATTGAAATACGCCATGTTCTTGGAGTAAAGTTTCCCTAATCACTTCTCAATGGAATGATAAAAACAGATTTAGGGGCGATATGGAGCGACGAGACGGGGACACCTTTCCTCAACATAAAATTGTAGGAGTCAACAATGTTCACCAAAAAAACAGTCCGGTCAGGCATTGTGGGCGCGGGATTTTCCGCCCGGTTTCATTATGAAAGCCTTTGTCGCGTCCATGGGGTCAATGTGGATTTGCGCGGCGTCTACGCCCTGGACCAGGAACAGGCGGCGGCGTATGCCCTCGAACGGGATATCGCCCATTTCGAAACCTTGGACGCTCTGCTCGACGAGGTGGACCTGGTCCATTGCTGCGTGCTGGTGGCCGGGCATGAGGAGGTGGCTGTGGCAGCGCTGAACCGGGGCAAGTCGGTTATCGTGGAGAAACCGCTCACAGGCTACCTGGGTGATGGGACGGATGCCTTTCACGGCGACACCTTCCCGAAGGAAGACGCCCTGAAACAGGGCCTTGCCAGTGTGGAGCGCATGCTGGAAGTGGAACGAAACAGCGCCGGTCGTATTTTTTATGCCGAAAACTGGGTGTACGCGCCCTCCATCCAGCGGGAACGGGAAGTCATCGAGAAGACCGGCGCGCAAATACTGTGGATGCACGGTGAGGAGGCCCACTCGGGCTCGCACAATCCCACCTATGCCTATTGGAAATACTCCGGCGGCGGCGTCATGATCGGCAAGGGCTGCCACCCCCTTACAGCGGCGCTCTACCTGAAGCGGGTGGAAGGCCGGGCCCGGGACGAGAAGCCCATCCGCCCGAAATCGGTGTCGGGCCGCACGGCTGCGCTGACCCGAATGCCGACCTTTCGGGATGGGGGATTCATACGCCGGGATTATTACGATATTGACGACTTCTCCATGATGCACGTTACCTTCGAGGACGGCACACTGGCGACCGTTTTCGCTTCGGACATTATCCTGGGCGGCATTCACAACTGGCTGGAAGTGGCCGCCAACAACCACCGGACCCTGTGCAATATCAACCCGAACACTTCCATGCAGGTGTACAACCCGCGCCATGAAAATTTCGCCGACATTTATACCGTGGAAAAGATCGAACAGAAACAGGGCTGGACGAATATACCGCCAGACGAGGATTGGTTCACCGGGTATCCCCAGGAAATCGAGGCGTTCTACCGCGCCACCGCCTATGGCGATCCCGTGGAAAGCGACAGCCGGCTCGGCGCGGATACCATCTCCACGATCTATTCCGCCTATGTTTCCGCCGAGAACGGCGGTAAAGAAGTGCCGGTGAAGACCTATTAGCGGAAGGAGGGACTGACATCCATGAGCCTTGGGAAGCCGGGAAAAGACCCGGCTTGGCAACTCGTTCCCAAATTCCATTCTTGTCATTACCCACATCTTTTAACCAATGGTGGCAGGAACAAGAGACGCTCTTGTTTTGTATTCAAAATTCCAACGGGATTGCATAACATAGCCCAGGGTTGCGGTACTCCGCTACCCTGGGTGGCTGATGAACTCCCACCACCTATCTACCCCGAAGGGGTTGTGTCCTTGGAGGTTATAAACAGGCCTATAATAAAGACGACGCAACTCCGTTGGAGTAGAACCGGAAGGGATAAGGATTCGTTGCATACCCAGGGTAGCGGGGTACCGCAACCCTGGGCTTTGTTATATAGCCCCTTTGGGGCATTTATGGAATAACGCATCTTTTTTTGCACTCAGTTTGCCACGTAATAACGCCATGATATTTGTCAGGTAGTGACAAGAATTTCATTTAGGAACGTACGCTCTCTTGAATTTCTGTTTTTCTTTGCCATAGTTCCGGGTGGTATATATCCATCGTAAAACCGTGGTTGCAAAGTGGAACTTGCAGACGAGTGCGTTCCCAAGTGCAACTCTTGTCATTACCCACATCTTTTTGGCAATGAATAGTAGCGGTGAAAAGCAAATGTTTGAATTCAATATCCCAACGGGATTTAAGAACAAAGCCCAGGGTTGCGGTACTCCGCTACCCTGGGTTGGAAATCGCCCCAATTCCCGTTTACCCCAACGGGGTTGCGTCAATTGGGGTACTGTATTGGAAGACCGACGTAACTCCGTTGGAGTAGAAAAGAGAGAAGGGAAAACATCACTTACCCAGGGTAGCGGGGTACCGCAACCCTGGGCTATGATATGGAATCCCATTGGGATTCTGAATACATCCGTCGGCATCTAAATACCATATCCTGAACGGAAAGATGTGGGTAATGACAAGAGTGCAACTTGGGAACGAGCGTAAAGCATGAATACGTCCGACGCGGTCCGACCTCGTCTGACAGACACTGTAAAGGAATTCCTTCATGACACAGGACCAATGGGAACAATTGCTTGCGATTATCCAAGGGGAAACCCTTTCCCCACTGCCCGTGGGCTTTATCATAGACAGCCCCTGGCTGCCGAACTGGCACGGTGCCTCTCTGCTGGACTATTTTTCGGATAATGCGTGCTGGCTTCAGGCCAACTCGTCTGCCGTAAACGCCTTCCCCCAGGTATTGTTTCTCCCGGGTTTCTGGGCTGAATACGGCATGTGTTCCGAACCGGCGTCTTTCGGCGCGAAATGCAGTTTTTATGAAAACGAATTCCCCTTCGCCCACCCGCTGGCGGACGCCCTGGACCGCATTCCCCGGCCTGACCCGCGCACGGACGGGCTGACCCCTTTTCTGCTCCGGCGGCTGGAACGGATGCGCCCGGGGATCGAGGCCGCCGGACATGCCGTCCGTTTCGCCGTAGCCCGGGGCCCCCTCAATATAGCTTCCTTCCTCATGGGCGCTACGGAGTTCCTGATGGCGCTGCGCATGGAACCGGAGAAGGTACATCGGCTGCTGGATACCATCACCGCGTTTCTCGTGGACTGGTTGCGCCTGCAGCGGGATCATATCGACACCATCGATGGCATCCTGCTGCTCGATGATATCGTGGGTTTTCTCGGCGAAGAGGACTTCAAAGAATTTGCCCGACCCTATGTAACCCAAGCCTTTGCCGCCTTTGATGCGTCGGTGCGGTTCTTCCATAACGACGCCCACGGCCTGATATGCGCGCCCTTCTTGTCTGAAATGGGTATAAACCTGTTCAATTTCGGCCATGCCCATTTCATGACCGAGATGCGGCATCTGGCCGGCCACAACGTCACCCTGCTAGGCAATATTCCGCCCCGGGATGTCCTCGCCCAGGGAAGTCCGGCGGAGGTGGAGTCAAGCGTTCGGGAGGTTCTGGAGGGTCTAGAGGATACCCGCCGCGTTATCCTTTCCTGCGGCGGCGGCATGGCCCCCGGAGTACCCACGGAAAATATTGAGGCCTTTTTACGCGCAGCCAAGTCCCTATAGAAGATATCAAACATCCTGACATCATCGTAAATGCCCATGGCACTGGTAAACGAACAAAAAGATGGAGCAAAAAGGGACTGCTGACGAAATAGCCATCAGCATCAATAAATGGATGCCCGTTACTGCTATCGGCTATTTCGTTGTCCCGAAAGTTTGCGGAAGCAGGGACTGACGCAAGCGAGCGAAGCGAGTCGGGTCTGTCCCCGCTTCCGCACAAAAAATCGCCAAACGGGACTGCGCATATTCATTGGGAATACCTGACAGGATCAGGAAGTCTGTGTCTTGAAGTAAGAATCCCGTAGGCTTCAAAAAAGAATCCCACGGACACCACTGCTTCTGGAAAGCCCGGCTTGACTATATCCGTCAAATCCAAACCGTCCGTCCGCAGCACAAGCGTCCGTGGGGGGAGGGGGATATGAAGTTTTATTGTGCGGTTGCTCCAGCCGGCAAGTCCGCTTCCGGCGCGGAAGGCGGCAGTACGACAGCGGATTCTGCCGCAGGTGCGGCGGGTTCAACCGGCAGTGTAATGGCCGCAGGTACTTCCGACGGCGTGAACTCTGGCGGCGCTGTAGTAAGCACTCCAGTCGTTTCAGACGAAGAAGCCGGGGCTTCAGTTCCAGACGCGTCCGGTGTGGGTGCCGCCGGCGGGGTCATAGCCTCGAAAGCGCTCACCTGACTGATAATGCCCGTCAAGTCGGCAAGGTCCGCGGTGAATACGCACGGCATACCCGTGATGGCAATTTCATATTTTCCGTCTACTTCCGGCCCTACAGCAATGACCGATTCACTGCCATCTTCCAGCGCAACAACAGCCTTGCTCGCCGCTGTTACAGATTCAAAAGAGCGTCCAATCAAGAAATCATCCATTTGAAACTCATTGAACGCATTGATCAAATCGTCCACTTTCACCGGTTCCGGGGCAATCACGGCGCCGTTATAGGTGCCGTTCCACTGGCTCGAGCCTGCTTCCCGCGACAGCATGAGTTCAGCCCCTGCACCGGTAACATGCACTTGTTTCACTTTTTGGACATCAAAATCGAGTACCGACAGGACAAACAGGTCGCGAACCGGCGGGGTAAGCTTTTCAGCATCCGCCCGGGACAACACCAGCGCGGCATCACCACCATCCATCTTGGCATAACGCCCATCGATGCTCAAGGAAGGCTGACCGACGGACAAGGTGCGCGATGTTCCGTCTTCACGAGTAACGGTTACGATGGTGTCAAATGCGCCCAACTCCCTGCCTGCATCGGCATAATCGACAGGTTTAAGCGAGGTTACGGCGGATACAAGATTATCCACTGCCGTTTTCTGAACTTCCAGAGATAAAGCGGGTTCCACCAGTTTCCAGGCATTCTCTTCCCAGGCCAACTTTATATTCCGCTGTGGTCCGGAAACGCTGATGGTGCGCAGTTTTTCCTTATTTTCCGTCCATTCGGGCAGCGTGAATAATTTGGAGCCTTGAAGGAAAATCTGTTCGAAATTATACTTGCTTATCTGGTAGATTAGATCCGGTTCGGCGCCCACTTGTTTTATGAACGTGTCGCCGCCCGGCTTGTCACAACCGCCGACGAGGACGACATCGCCTTCATTCTCCCGTGAAAGAGTGATGGAAAACTTGGGATCTTCAAAGCCCAGTTCCGCCTTTCGCGCGGGATCCGCCACATTGGTCACGGTAAGGTTGGCAAAACGGGTGAGAAGTGTCTTGACTTCCGATTCCTTAATTTCATTGTTGAAACCGCCGCTGCTCAAAACCCATTTATACGTGACTTCCGGTTCAGGCTTGGGGACGCCCTCACCTTCGTTTTCGCCTTCCACGACCGCCGGCTCGGTTTCCTTAACCTCTTCTTCGCGCGTCAGTACCAACTCTTTGTCGGGGTATTTAACCGCCAGTTTCGTTATCCCCGTGTCGGGCAGTTCGAGCATTTTGGTTTGCAGCCATTTTTCCGGTTTCGGCGTCGTTTCTTCGCCGGAGTCACTCACGCCCGCTTCCCTGCGCAGGTTCGTGGATTCCACATACACACGGGTGTCATCCGCTTTACGCAGAAATACAGTCCTGAAATCCGCCGATTTTCCAAACAGAACATTCATGGCGGGGGTTTCTGCATCGGAAGCGTAGGCGCAAATATGGAAGGCTTCCTTGTCAGTAAGCGCGAAACTGGCCAGGCGTTCTTCCGTATCGCCTTTGGCGCGAGGCTCGCCCTTTAGTCCCAGGAGTTTGTCCAGAAAGCCGTCGATGGTTTCCTTGTTCCCGGGCGCGTTATACAGGCTGGTGATGCGCCAGGCATCTCCGTCCCGCTCCAGCACCACTTTTGTATCCGGGCTTTCACCCGCATACATTTCAACCTTCTTGATATTGTCTTTTAGAAGGCCTTCCGGCACGAGCGTTTCAAGCCCAATCTGTGTCGCTATGGGCGCCACGGGTTTCACGTTGACTTTCTGCCAAAGGACCAGGCCGACAAGAATCGCCAGAATTACTATGAACGGTAGGATTGTTTTAATCTTCATAATTGTCTTCCATCCCTGTGGTTGAGGTGCCTATTCAATGTTGCCTTTCGGCGTTCATTTATTTTCAGATTGCACCTGGTTCACCGTATAGGCGTTCCGGGCGCGGCGTCTCAGGACAAAGAACCCGATGCCGACACCGGCAATTAGAAGGTTGGCAAGGCCATAGTTGGCAAGTTGCCACAGTGTCCGTTGCCGCTTCGAGGGTTTGTCGATTACGCGGTCGATAGGTTTGGTGCCTCGCACATTGACCAGGTCTTCGGTAAGGGTTACCGCATCCACGCTGTTCAGAAACAGGTCGAGATTGGCCGCCTGCAGGAAATTTTTCCGGAATACTTGAGAACATCCCATAAGCACCAGTTGTCCGGGTGCCGGCGTCACGGCAGCGGCGGGAGGTTCTTCATCGTCCGTCTCGGGCGGGGGAGGCGTTCCGGGCTGCTGTTCCGGTTTGGGCCATACGGGCCGTTCCTGTCCGGCAAAGGCATCGGGGAACTGGCCCCGCACCCAAACCATCAGGGGGAATGCCTTGCCCGTGGCAGGCGGGTCGAACGAACTCTGCGTAAGGGGGTCATCCTTGGCAATGGACCAGGCGGCATCACTGGTGCGCATCAGGGTATCCGCTTTCAAACCGTATTCATTCAACTTCGCGTCATTGAGTTCTAGCGCGGTTCCCCACAGGTAGAGAATGGCGGCCAGACGGCTGGTAATGGAGATATCCTGGTTCATGGAAGTGTTATTGACCAGAATATGGGTTGGCAGTTTGAACGGCTGTCCCATCAAAGCGCCAAACAGGCCACCGGCCTGACTCTGAACATTAAGCGTTACATTGTTTTCGTCCATCAAAATCTCTTCGCTGACTTTCAGCCCATACTTTTCCAGCAGCGCGTTCACTTCTGGATTTTCTTCCCTGCGGGATATCCTGTTTCCGTCCCGGGTGGCCTGGTAATCCCATTCGTACTGCTGGACAGCCATCACCACCGACTTTCCTGAATGCAGTGCGCGGTTTATTTCCCAGTGTTGGCGCTCATTCAGACTGCGAGGATTGACCACTACGAGCGTGTCATACTCGGCGGGCAGGGGGCTTTCCTTGGTCATTTCCACCCGTTGCACATCGTACTTTTCAGAAACGAGTACTTGTTCCAGATATTCGTACGGATCTTCCGATTCCGGCACGGGTTGCCCCATCTGCATCAGCATCTGACGCATCTGCGGGTCAATATTGACCGCTTCCTTGGGCGCCACCAGCGCAACGACCGGCTTTTTCTCCCGCGTAAGTTTATAAATGGTGTTCACCAGCCGGTATTCCAGGTCGGGCAGATTTTCCGGCATAATCTGTGGGATAATTTCCTCCGCTTTGTCTTTGTATCCGACACCAATGCTGCAATATACCAATTTGTTGGTAACTTCGTCCTCACTCATGGCGCGGACATTGAACGGTTGAACTCCCTTGTCCAGCATGCGCTTTTCAATGGCTTCATCTTCGCCTTTAGGTTCCTCTTCAGGCATGCCCATATCCTGTTCCGAAGCAATCACGTTGGCGGCTTCAAGATAGACAGAAGCATAATTGAGACGCCCCTGTGAGGCCAGTCTCAGTTCTTCCATCTTGTCCAGGATGTCGCGTTCAATGGTGCGCATGGCCGTAGGCATCTTGTCCTGAGGCGTAATATACAGGCGTAATTCGACTTCGCTGTCCGCCTGAGCGAGGATTGAGCGGGTGGAAGGGGAAATCGTATGGATTTTGTCTTCGGTCAGGTCAAAGCGTTTGATACTGGTTCCCGCCATCAGAAAATTAAACAACATACCAATAACAATGCAGATGACCGTAATGGCGGCAAACATAAGCCGTGCCTTCGGCCGGTTCCTGCCATCAATAAAGATAACATTGAGCGTCAGGAAGAGGGCGGCCCAAACCACGAAAAACAGAACGTCGGCCACATCGATAATACCACGGATTAAGGGCTGGTAATGGGTAAATACGCCGAAGATATCGGAAAGCAGTGAGCCCATTCCGGCAACACGCCCATCGATATAAGAAGCGATGAAGTCCGTGCCTAGTAGGAAGAAGAGGAAGCATGTTAGCAGTGTGACAACAAAAGCCACAATCTGGTCCTTGAAAAAACCGCTGAACAAAATGCCGAGTGCCAGGAAACAGCAGCCCATTAGCAGCGTTCCAAGATAGCCGCTGAAAACCACACCCGTATCGGGATTCCCGAGGGAAAACAGCATCATTGGGACCGTGAAGGTGGCAGCGAGGGTAACCAGGTAGAAAAGAACTGCGGCGCAGAACTTGCCGATGGTCAGTTCCCAGGCCTGCATGGGAAAGGTCAACAGCATTTCCCAAGTGTTTTCCTTGCGTTCTTCAGCCCAGATGCGCATCGTCACCGCAGGGATGAAGATACACAGCAGCAGGGGCAGATTCTCAAAGTAGGGACGCATGTCCGCCACGGGAAAAACGAAAAAGGATGTGACGAACAGGCCCACACTCATGGTGACGAACACCATGATGAAAATATAGCCGATGGGGGACGTAAAATAAGCGCCCAAATCACGGCGGAGTATGGTAAGAATATTGCGCATGGTGTTGTTCTCCTACTGTCATTCAGCCTTGGCGGCGGATTTTTCGGTCAGGGTCAGAAATGTTTCTTCCAGGGAAAGTGGCCGGTCGGTAAGTTCCCGAACCTTCCACTGCTTTTCCCGGATAAGCGCATTTAATTCGCGCCAAGGATTACGGTCTATGGCGCTATGGAGCACGAACGATGAACATCCGTTCTCCGTTTTCTCGAAGGCAACCTGTTTGACCCCTTCCAAGCCGCTGAGCAGGCGGCCGACTTCCTCCCGCTGCCCTTCAATGGTCACGGACAGACGCTCCGAGGTTTTGGCCCGGTTTCGCAGTTCTTCGATGGTACCGTCGCCGACAATACGGCCCCGGTTAATAATCACGATCCGGTCTGCTGTGGCCTGCACTTCCTGCAGGATATGGGTGGAAAGAATCACGGTCTTGTTTTCCGCCAAGTCCCGGATAAGATTCCGGATTTCAAGAATTTGATGC
Source organism: Candidatus Hydrogenedentota bacterium (assembly GCA_022706235.1). Classification (GTDB taxonomy): domain Bacteria; phylum Hydrogenedentota; class Hydrogenedentia; order Hydrogenedentales; family CAITNO01; genus JAAYBJ01. The sequence continues at coordinate 54,940 of JAKJCY010000003.1, forward strand.
GGGTCAAGACCGGAGGTCGGTTCGTCCAGAATGATTACCTCCGGATTATGGATAAGCGCCTGAGCGAGGGCGGTCCGCTGTTTATACCCTTTGGACAGTTCCCGGACCACTTTTCGGTACATGGAACGCAACCCACAGGTATCAATCACCGCATTGACCCGGTTTTTCAGGACGTTGCCGGCGAGGCCGCGTGCCCGCGCCACGAAATCAAGATAGGCCCGGACTTCCATGTCCATGTACAAAGGCAGGATTTCGGGAAGGTAGCCAATTATCTTCCGTACATCCAAAGGCTTTTGCAACACATCCATGCCGCCTATTTCCGCCGTGCCCGATGTCGGATACAGATAGGTGGTCAAAATCTTCATGGTGGTTGACTTGCCCGCGCCGTTGGGACCCAACAGCCCCACGATTTCGCCGCGTTTGACTTCAAACGAAACGCTATCCAAGGCTTTCACGGGCCCATAGTGCATTGTTAACTTATTTGCTTTTATCATAGACCTTTTCTCCATTATGGGGATTTTGCCGCCTGCAGCAGGCAGGAGTATCACTGCGTACTTGAAGCGCATAACCATCCTTATCCTCTTGTTAGCAAAACTTATGCCAGAAAGTGGATTCAGGAAAGAAAGCAAGAAGAATGCACATAATACATGAAAATTGAATAGGATACAAATTTAGTAGCGGTAAAAGTCTCCAAGGAAGTTGCCAAACGGTCGCCTGATTTCGGGTTTTCTATCCAATTTGCGGTACGGTCGTTTACAAAGTGATTCCGCGTGCAGCCCGGAGGCAGTGACACGAAACACAGACACTCTGACCTAAATCCGCATGTAAGGAACGGCGAGAACGATAAAGGTAGGGAAGGCTTGTTGCCATGCCTACCCTACCTTTATCGTTCCTTGTCCTTATGGGTTTTACGCCAACAACTCGGTTTCTTGCGTTCGGATTTATGTTTGATAGGGAGAAATATACGATGAATGACACACGGCGAAAGTTCCTTTTTGGTGCAGGAAATAATGCGGTAGTCAACGCAGCAAAATTGTCTTTATAAAGAACCTGCATTGAACCTTCTTGTTACGTTATCATTCTTTCACGAATCTACCCTCTGTTTGTTTGTTTCATCTTTTGACCTCTGCGTTGAAAACAGTGGAGAATATTGCCATGACAGTTTACGGGCGTATGTATCTGATACCAGTGTTCCTTATCATCAGCATTCCTATCGCGGGAGCCGCCATTCATGTGGCGCCTTCCGGCTCTGATATGAACGAGGGGACGGAAACGAGTCCCTTTCAAACATTAGGTGGGGCTCGCGATGCCATACGCATGATGAAACAGGCAGGCACACTGCCGGACGGTCCCATCGAAATACTTGTTCATCCCGGAAGATATCCGGTCACAAAGCCCGTGGAATTCTCCGCGGAGGATTCTGGTACCATGGATGCGCCCATTACGTATCGTGCTTCTGAAACAGAAGCGCCCAGATTCAGCGGCGGTGTAGTACTGGGGGGGGGCTCCGTGCTGGAGGATCCGGAGGTGCTGATGCGGTTGCCCGAGTCCGCGCGGGGAAATGTTGTGACGGCAGACTTGGCCGCTGCGGGCGTTACGGATATTATCCCTTTTGAACTCGGCGGATTCAGCAGCGGACGCGGTTTTAAAACTCATCCAGCACCGGAACTCTTTGTGAACGGAGAGCCGATGGTGCTTGCCCGTTGGCCAAACGAGGATTATGTATATACCGGAGAGCCGACCGGCCCCCAGACATTAAGGACATGGGACAACCACCCTGGCTCTCCCGAAGGGAGGTTCAAATTCAAGGAAGAGCGTCCGGCACGTTGGGTAGAGGAACCGGATGCCTGGCTCTACGGATACTGGTTCTGGGATTGGGCGGATTCCTATGAAAAGATTGAGCGAATCAATCTTGATACGGGGGAGATCCTGCTTGCCCGTCCCTGGCATGGCTATGGCTACAAGGAAGACCAACCCTACTTCGCATTGAACCTTCTGTGTGAGTTGGATGCGCCGGGGGAGTGGTATCTGGACCGTGCGCGAGGCAAGGTCTACCTGTACCCGAAGGAACCGCTGGACAATGCCTTTGTGGAACTTTCAATCGCGCCGTTTCCTTTGGTTAAAACAGAAGGTCTTTCCCATGTCCGGTTCCAGGGCCTTCTTTGGGAGTGCGGCGCGTCGGACGGCATACTCATTGAGGGCGGGGAAGCCTGCCGCCTTGAAGGATGCACCCTGCGGTACATGGCCGGCAACGGGGTGGAGATTCGCGGGGGAAGCCGGCACGCGATACTTTCCTGCGACATTCATACGCTGGGCCGGGGCGGGGTGGTTGTCACCGGGGGAGACCGTAAGACCCTTTCTCCGGGAGAACACCTTGTGGAAAACTGCCACATCCATCACTTGTCACGGATTGACCATACCTATACGCCTGGTATTCTGATAAACGGGGTCGGCCACCGCGTTCGCAACAATTGCATTCATGACGTGGCCAGCAGCGCCCTGAGGGTCGGAGGCAATGACCACCTTATTGAATTGAATGAAATCTACCGAGTGGTGCTGGAATCCGATGACCAGGGCGGCGCGGACATGTGGGGCAACCCGACCTTCAGGGGCAACGTGTACCGGTTCAACTACTGGCACCACCTGGGAAACCCTGACAGGGCAACAGGAATCGCCCATTCCATGCAGGCCGGCATCCGGCTTGACGACGCCATCTGCGGAACCCTGATTCAAGGAAATGTGTTTCATCGCTGCTCCACGGCACCCACACTCTTTGGCGGCGTACAGATTCACGGCGGCAAGGAAAATACCGTTGAGGGAAATCTGTTTGCGGACTGTGCGGCGGCGGTAAGTTTCTCCCCCTGGGGAGAAGAGCGCTGGCATGCCTTTGTGGAAAAGGCGATGGATGCGCCTGAAATCAATTCCGCTTTGTATCTGGAACGATACCCCGCGCTAGCATCATTGAACGAGAATCATGATATCAACACAGTCAGGAATAATGTGATCTTGCGCTGTGAAAGCCTTTTCCTGCGCGCCCCGGATGGCATTATCGCCGAGAACAACACGGAACTTCCAACGGGAAGCGAATTGCCAGAACATACAGCTGGACGATTGCGCTGGTCGGAAGAAGAAGCGAACCGCCTTGGTATTGGAGAGATACCCTTTCCCAATATCGGCCTGTATGAAGATGGCTGGCGCGTCCTGCGTGATGGAAACTGGTCACTGAGAACCAGCACACCATGAGATTGAAGCTCTTTTGAAAAGCGGCTGGAAATGAACCGGTACAGATGCGTAGAATCTGTGCAGGCTCAACGACCCACGGCATGTATTGAAGTGGGTTCCTATTGTTTTCTGCCGTGTCTGTTTGGGTGGGCTAATTTGCCCCTTAAATCCACATGTTAACGTGCGCGCCCGTTAAAAGGAGACTATGTGATGCGGAAAAACAGCGTTCTGTCTGAGGCAACCGCGGAGAAACACCCGGTTTCCTGTTTACCTGTGCCTTGTAGCATTGTGAATATTCCCTTTTGGGGAGAATCGAAACCAGCCTGCCGGATTTCCACGGCGTTGCTGGGATGGAGCGTACTCATGTTTTTTTCCGCCTGTAGTTTTGCAGAACAAGCAATGCCAAAAGACTGGCAAAATCCACGCCTGACCGGAATCAATAATTTGCCGCCCCATGCGACTGCGGTGGTCTGTCCCGATGTGGAAACTGCACGCCAAATCGGTCTTGTATGCAGCGCGGAACGGGTGAAGTCACCTTGGTACCGTTCGTTGAACGGAGACTGGAAATACCAGTATGCGGCCAACCACACAGGACGCATTCCCGATTTCTGGGAGATGGACTTTGACGACAGCGCCTGGACCACCATTCCGGTGCCGTCGAATGTGGAAATTCACGGGTACGGCATCCCCATCTATGTGAATATTCCCTATCCTTGGGCAAAACCGTGGGAACCGCCCTATGTACCTGAGGACGACCCGAACAACACGGTAAATTCATATCGTCACACGTTTACCATCCCTGAAGACTGGTCAGGAAGACGTGTATTAATCACCTTTGACGGCGTGAATTCCATGTTTTACCTCTGGGTCAACGGACAGAGGGTGGGCATGGGCAAGGACAGCCGCACGCCTGTAGAATTTGACATTACCCCATATGTGAAAACGGGAGAAAATCTGCTAGCCGTTGAAAACTTCCGCTGGTGCGATGGTTCCTATTTGGAAGACCAGGACTTCTGGCGTCTGAGCGGTATCTTCCGCGATGTCTATCTCTGGTCGCCGCCGGACTTGCATCTGCGCGATGTTGAGGTGAAGACCGATTTGGATGAGGCCTGTAAAGACGCATCTTTAATCGTAGTCGTGGACATTGAAAACCGCACGGATGCCGAGGCCGCCGTAACCATACAGGCTGATTTATTGGATGCCAACGGTAACAACGTGACATCGTCTTCATCTCCGGTTTCCGTGCCACCGGCCGCGAAAGCCACCGGTACGCTGACCGCATCTGTTGTCAACCCCCTCAAGTGGAGCGCTGAAACACCCCATCTTTACCAGATCGTACTCAGCCTGAAGGATTCCGCGGGGAGCACCATCGAGGCCGTGGCGGTGAACACCGGCTTCCGCAAGGTTGAAATCAAAAACGGCGACCTCCTTGTCAATGGGAAGCGAATCTTGATTAAAGGCGTAAACCGCCATGAAACCGACCCGGATCTCGGACAATCTGTCACCGTGGACGGCATGATCAAGGATATCCTGGTCATGAAGCAACACAATGTCAACGCCGTGCGCACCTCCCATTACCCGAACCAACCGTCCTGGTATGACCTGTGTGACCAATATGGCCTTTACGTGATAGATGAAGCGAATATAGAAAGCCATGGCATGGGGTACGGCCGCCAGTCGCTGGCCAACCCGCCCGAGTGGCTGGACGCCCACCTGGACCGCACCATACGGATGGTGGAACGCGATAAGAACCACCCCTCCGTCATTATCTGGTCGCTCGGCAACGAGGCGGGCAACGGCCCCAATTTCATGGCCACCTATGACTGGATTAAGCAGCGGGACGCGAGCCGCCCGGTACATTACGAACGGGCCGGTCTGGACCGCAACACGGATATCTTCTGCCCCATGTATTCCAAGCCCGCGTTGCTGGCGGATTATGCCAATGGCAACGATGTGGACGGCGGCTGGGGAGAAGCCTTCAACATCAAGGCGGGCGCGCCCCGCACCAAGCCCCTGATCCTCTGTGAGTACGCCCACGCCATGGGCAACAGCAACGGCAACATGTGGCTGTACTGGGACCTCATTTATTCAAAACCACACCTCCAGGGAGGCTTCATCTGGGACTGGGTGGACCAGGCCCTGCGCACGCCCGTCGCTCTGAAACCGCCGCGCATCCACCGGGCCCCGCAGCCGGGTGAAGAGACCTTCTGGGCCTTCGGCGGTGACTACGGTCCACCGGATACGCCCAGCGATCAGAACTTCCTGTGCAATGGGCTGGTGTCCCCGGACCGGGCACCCCATCCGGGACTGCTCCAGGTCAAGCATATCTACCAGTATATTCATTGCACGCCCGTAGACCTGGCCGCACGCACTGTGGAGGTTAAGAACTGGTTTGACTTCATTTCCCTGAATGACATTGCCGAACTTTACTGGCAGTTGAATGGAGATGGACACATGCTCCAAGAGGGGACTATGCCCTGTCCCACCGTCGCACCTCAGTCAACGGCGCAGATAACGATTCCAGTTCAAGCATTTCAACCGCAACCAGGCGTGGAATATTTTCTAAACCTGCGTTTCCGCCTGACAAAAGAGGAATCCTGGGCGCCTAAGGGCCATGAAATTGCCTGGGATCAGTTTAAACTGCCCGACGAGGCGGCACCGCTTCCAATTCCAGCCGGTGCTGCCACCGCACTCACGGTAACGGAAGATGACAGCCAGCTGACCGTATCCGGCGACACGTTGACGGCCCGTTTTGACAAAACCGCAGGCGTGTTGGCTTCGCTGACCGTTTCAGGAACGGAGCTCATCGAATCGCCCCTGCGTCCGGATTTTTGGCGCGCGCCCATCGACAACGACCGGGGCCGTAATATGGATAAAACCCAGGGCGTGTGGAAAACCGCCCATGAAGATGCCCGGGTGCGCGAGTTCAAGGTGGACGCCGCCGATCCGCAGCAGGTGGCCGTAACGGTCACCCTTTCCCTGCCGAAGGCGGATGTGCGCTGGACCACGCGTTACATCGTGCTGGGAAGCGGGGAAGTGCTTGTGGAAGCCGCGTTCATGCCAAAGAAAACCGACCTGCCCCAACTGCCGCGCCTCGGTATGCAGATGATCCTGCCGACCGGTTTCGACCGCATCTCCTGGTTGGGACGGGGACCGCAGGAGACCTACATCGACCGGATGGATGCCCCCGTGGGACAGTACAGTGGCACGGTACGCGACCAGTTCTGTTACGACTACGCCGAACCTGGCGAAAGCGGCAACAAAGTGGACGTGCGCTGGGCCGCGTTGCAGAACGCGGAGGGCGCCGGCCTGTTGCTTATTGCGGACCCCGAGCAACTCCTGAGTGTAAACGCCATGCACCACACGACCGATGACCTGCAGGCAGCGGAGCATCCCTTCGAACTGCCGTTGCGGGAGTTTACTTTGCTAAATGTGGATTGGAAACAGCAGGGCGTGGGGGGCGACGACAGTTGGGGCGCCTGGCCCCATGAGGGCTATTTAATTCCCTGTGAAGCCCGACACTACCGCTTCCGCCTGCGTCCAATCACTTCGGACAGTGACCTCACAGCGTGGGCAAGAACCGCCTTTCCAAGTTGATGCTGATTTATCTTGGCTGCAATCTACCTATCGTCTATAATGCAGTTTGATTGCACTGTGGACGATACAGGGGTTTTGTTTCTTGTTACATAGAACACTGCGTGCTTTTGGTAACCGGCCCCCGTCAAGTGGGCAAAACAACCCTGCTGCAACATCTGTGCGGCAGTTTCCAACCTACATCACGTTATCAAAATGCTACAAGGGCTCATGTCCGTTCGTGAGTCGCAGGATTAAAGTGTAACGGTTGTTCTTAACATCACCGGCAGCCAGGCCCGGTGTGGGATGGCAAAAGGTACACGCATGTACGATTATGTATATCTCTTTATCTTTCCTGTTTTTTTGTCAGGATGGGTGGTGCTTACGCGCACGAAATCACTTGCAATAAAAGCGGGTTCCTATCTATTGGCCGCTTTACTGCTGGGTGGAATAGGACTGGTTTGCGCCCCGAAGCCGGATGAACCCGACGCCGATATGGTACTAGCCGCAGTTGGAGTACTACTGTTTATTTTTGGGCCTGTATTGGCGCCTTTTCTGCTCACGATACCATCTTGTATTCGGAGCCGACCTGTCGTTCTTGCCCTACTAACACCATTGGCCTATTGGATGGCATTCGTTATTGGCGTTAATATTTGGCTGGGGTTGGGTTACAGAATTTAAGACAACGGACATGGGGCGGGACAATCGGATGCAGAAGATGTCCGTTGCTTCAGTCGTCTCTTTTACCAACAGTATCGGCCGGTCCCGTAACCCCCGGTCCGCCAGCGGCTACATAGCACGTTGCTGGCGCCGTAAGGAGAGGGGCTGACCCAAAAAGAGAACAATGCGCCGTCGCGTAGATGAAAGCGGAACCGGACGGGTTGTCCGGCGAGAGCGGTCAGGTCTTCCGCTTCTTTCCATACCACGGGTTCGCAGGTGGAATCCAGCGAAACAGGAAGACAGGATTCAACGGTATAGGGTGCAATGGGTGTTCCATCCTTTCCAAGAACCTCCACGTGCAAAGCGCCCCCTTTGGTGTCGGCATTCACAAACAAATGCTTTCCGGAGAACCGCACAGGCCGGGTCGTCAATATGCCAGGTTCTCCTGCGGCTTCCATGGAGGCAAAACCATCCCGGCGCAGCATGGCGAGGCCGGTACTGCAAACTCCGGAGGCAGAAGATCCGGGAACTCCTTTCCGGGCGCTCACATAGAAATACAACTGGTCGCCTACCACGAGACAACAACCGCCTGCGGACTGTACATTGGCCCAGTTCCAGTCCCCGACGGTTTCGGAAACGGGGATGAAAGGGTCATGGGAGGGACGGCTCCAATGAAATCCATCGCGGCTGAAACCGACGCAGAGTTCATTGGGCTTGGCACGGTCCTCCGGCTGGCCGCGCCAGATGTCGAACAGCCCAAGCAACACACTTTCATAGGCGACCGCGTCGAGATTGTAGAGTTCACAGGGCGTTCCGAGATCCTGGCGCGGTGCGTCCAGCGTATCCGCGCCTACCCAGAAGGGGGGGTGTCCGTCTTCCCACTGTGCGCCTTTTAGCACGTCTCCATGTTCCCAATACCGGCGATAGCGCCCAATGGACGTCTGCTCGTATGCCCGAATGCCATAGACCCACACGTTACGGAACGGGTTGAAAAAGACTGTGCTGCGATCACCAGTAGTTCCAGTCTTTACTCCCGAGTCAGCCCAATGAATCCCGTCCGGGGAGAAATAAATGTTGAGGTATCGCCGACTGGGGCGCAGATAGACGAACAGTTTGAACCGCCGTTGCGGGTCGGACTCGTTCAGGTCCAGCCATACCGTACTCGAATCCCGTTCCCCCGTGTGCACGATATTGGTTCCCGGGACAACATCGAGCTCAGGCTTTTCCCATGCAATCCCATCACGGGACACCGCATAGCAGGTGGATTTGACGTAGCCGCCCATATACCACATCTTGAACAACTTGTCCTGCGGATCGAACCATACGCCGTCGCTGAAGGGCATAGCCGTAGGGGCGGGATGGTCCGCCGATGCCGTATTCATCTCCCAGGGTTGGTCCGGGAGAAGCACCGGGTTTTGAGAATAGTACGTGGCGCCATGGAAAACACGGTTCAGGCTGGTTTCTTCAATGAGAAAGTCGTCCACAAAAAGTTGCCGCCCCACATCTATGGGTATCAGGGCAGGCGGCGCCTCGAGATAGGGTACCTGCATCGGTTCCCGCGACAGGGGGCGGTCCGGCGGCGGCCAGGCCTCCGGAACCGCAATCCCGTTGTAAAGCGCAGGCGATTCAGTTGCGCCCTCTGCGGAAATGCCGTTGCCGGCCAGAACAGCCGTTGCCATGAGTAAACACATCACCCGCCAGTTTGAAACAGTCTTGCTTTTCATGCCACATCCTCTTTTGCGGATTGACTCCCTGAACGTTTTAAATGCGGGGAGTTCCGGGATTCTTGCATTGACAATACACAACGACACGGACATGCTTACCACTACCATTTAGCCAAAACGGACTGGAGGACTTCAATAATCAAAGCCGAAGGCCTGCCAGGCATGCTACACCCCAGCGGTCATTATGCGCGCACTTTATAAAAAAGGTACCATAATCGAGGAAGGCTTAAATGTGTTCTATCGTATTCGTATAACTCTGGATAGACAGATGAACCCGTGGTCATTTAAAGTTGTTGCCTGCCTTTTCTTTTTCGGGGCATGGCTCTTCCCGTATTCTTGTTTCGGGACCAGCACCGGTACTTTTCCCGGCACTGTCTTCGGAGAGAAACCGCCTTCTTTGGTGTATGGCCTGCCTGTGGGGGAATTTCTGTCCGCAAAACGAGCCAGGCCCGAAACGGAGACCAAAGTATCTTTGATTGCAGTCGGGGATATCATGTTGTCCCGTTACGTGGCCCGTAAGATAGCTGCCGTACAGGACGCCCATTATGTCTTTCGCAAGGTTCGAGATTACCTGAGCCGGGGAGATATCGTTTTCGGTAACCTCGAATGTCCCATCGCCGCAGGGCGCAAGATAGGCACCGGCGAAATGGTTTTTCGCGCCGAGCCCGGCATAGAAACTGTATTGAAAAAGACCGGATTCACCGTGTTGTCCCTCGCGAACAATCACATGCCCGACTTCGGTGAACGCGGCGTCAACGAGACCCTGCACTTCCTGAATACTGCCGGAATGCAGTCTGCGGGCGCCGGTTCCAATGATTGGGAGGCCTACAGCGCCGCGCTGGTGGAAGCAAAAGGATTTCGTTTCGCTTTTCTCGCCTACAATGACCACGATGTTGTGCCGCCACGATACCAGGCCGGGCCCGAACGTGCAGGCACGGCACTCATGGATATTCCCCGTTTGACCGCAGCGGTCCGGGAAGCCAGGCATGTGGCGGATTTCGTGGTGGTGTCCATGCATTCCGGCCATGAGTACACCAAACAGGCAAACGCTTCCCAAACCGCGTTCGCTCACGCCGCAATCGATGCGGGCGCCGAATTGGTCATTGGCCATCATCCGCACGTGGTACAACCCGTGGAACAATACCGGGGCAAATATATTCTCTACAGCCTGGGCAATTTTGTTTTCGACCAGGCCCGCACGGGCACCCGTGATGGTATCATCGCGACCTGCATTTTCGATAAAAGTGGCCTCAGCCGCATTGAATTGTTTCCTGTAACGATCGAGGAATTTTGCCGTCCCCGTTTCGTTGACCCGGTCGAATTTCATCACATCACGGACCGGCTCCTTTTTCCCTTGAATGATCGCCCCGTGTTTACGTGGAACCATGAGAAAATGACTTTGGAGCAGGCGGACTACGATGCTCTGTACCTTCGCGATTTCACGCCAGGCAACCGGTCAAAAAAGATGAGCGCGGATTTGGATTGTGATGGCAGTCCGGAAAGTTATTTTCTGCACAACGGAAAACTTCGCGTGGCACAAGGACCGCACCGTCTTTGGGAATCCCCCCCTGACTGGTGGATTGAGGACTATGTTCTTGAGGATTCCACCCATGACGGCGCTGTCGACCTGAATCTCACGGCCTGGACCCTGCCACCTCCTTGTGATGTACCGCCTCTTTGGCCCCCGGGCGATGTTCCCCGGCTTTTACATCGCTTCATGGTCTACGAGGTCCGTCATGGGATACCGGAACTTTTGTGGGCTTCTTCAGCGTTGCCGGGACCCATCCATGACATGGCCGTGGCCGACATCAATAACGATTCCCGGAACGAAGTGGTGTTTATTGAAGGTTCGTATCCCGATGGAGGGGGTTACCCTTGGACTTTTGTAACGCTGTGGGAATGGGACGGCCGGGAATTTTCCAGGATATGGCGCAGCCGGAAGGGAGAATACAGAAGTCTGAAAATCCTGTGCATTGAAGGAATTCCCCATATAGCAACGGCAGGTAAGGCAACAGAAACGACTATGGAACCGGCGAAATGAAACTTCCGTTTCCTGATTATCAGGGAATAATTCAGCGAGGTGCCAAGTCCAGCGGTTGTACGGGTTCCTCAAAGTAGCCGTGAAATTCCTTCGGAAGCGTTTTGTAGTCCATTCCCTTGATTTCCGCGCTTAAGTCATGGGAATTATGGGTATTCCAGAACAGCACGGTTTTTCCCTGCAGACGGCCACTTTTGAGTTCTCCGAGGAGCGCGGCGAAGGTTTTTCCCGTGTAGGTGCCTTCCAGGTGCAGGCCGGATGTTTCCTCTAAGAGGCGGACGGCCTCCATGGCTTCCGGAGTATACAGGCCATAGGCTTCCCCATAAAAGTCGTGAATGAAGACAAAATCGGCTTGGGGGAAAGGTAACAAGGGAAAAGCGGGATCCGCCTTGTGCAGGAGGGTACATGAGGCACGGAACAGGCGCTCGGCTTTCCTTAGTGAGCTGAACCGCGCTTCCGTCACGCGTACGGCCGCCACCTTCGTCCGCAGTCCGGCCGCCTTGAGCCCCAGCAGCAGGCCGACCACCGTGCCCATGGTACCCGAAGCCGCATAAAGGAAATCCGGTTCAGGCATCTCTCCCCGGTCTATTTGTTCCTTGAGTTCGAACGCGGCATTCACAAAACCAACCATTCCCAGCGCCGACGTACCGCCGGGGGCGATCAAGTATGGAAAACGACCCGTGGAAAGTCTGCGGGCAAAAAGCAGCCCGATGGTGTCGAGCGCGGTGCGGATCATGCCCGGGCTCTGGTGTACTTCAATGCCCGCCCGAAGCGACATCAGCAGGTTTGCCCGGACACCACTGGAATTCGGCTGGGGAATCAGCATGGAGATGGATTTCATTCCCATCGTTTGCGCATAGAGTCCGGTTGCCAGCGCATGATTCGAACCCGCCCCGCCAAAGGTCAGTACCTCTTTATATCCCCGCTTTGCTGCACGGGCCAGGAGAAACTCGAGTTTGCGCACCTTGTTGCCCCCGTAAGGCGGCCCGCTCAGATCATCCCGTTTCACATACACGCGCGTATCCGGAACCTCCAGAACATGTTCCAGTGCCTGTAACCGCTCCACGGGCGTGGGCAGGGTACCCAGCGAAACATGCGGCAGGACACCGTACATCCCGGGGTACCGGGCAAACAAAGGTCGGTCGGTAAGTGTTATGGACATGAGCATACTCCTGTTCCTGGGTTCCCCGGTCCTGATTTTCCAAGAGTATAGCAGAAGCGCTTCCGTTTATCAGGTATGACTCTAATTCGGCTATACTGGGGCGGGCACCAACAATAGGAGGTACACACTATGCGGAGCAGGCATTGGTCAGGATACGCGGCAATAGTTATGATGGGGGTTACCGCCTACGGGGGAACCGCTTTTCAGCCGGTCGATATTCGACAGGTACAAACCGATGGCGAGATCGGACGGCGGATAGACATTACCGTGTATAACAATCTGCTGGCGGCAGATCTCGACATGGACTTCCTGCAACCCTTCCGGGACCGCACCGCCGGGAGCGGGTATGTGGGACTCGGCAAAACCGTGGACGCACTGGCGCGTTTCGCCGCCTATACCGAAGACACCCGCGTTATCGAAGCCAAAGACAAGGTAATCCAGGAGATCCTGGCCCTGCAGAGGCCGGACGGTTATCTTGGCTTCTTTAAAGAAGAGGCGCGCCTCAGCTCCCTGTGGGATATTCACGAAATGTCTTATCTCATCTACGGCCTCATCACCGAGTACGCGTTATTCAATAATGAACATGCCCTAAACGCTGCCATCAAAGGAGCGGACTATATTGTCAACGGATGGCAGGCCCGTCCCGCAGAGACGACGGCGGGATGGGGTATTACGGAATACATGGGGGCTACCGGCATTGAGCCGACCCTGCTCCGTTTGTACGGACTCACAAAAGATACCCGTTATCTTGACTTCTGCACCCATTTCCGAAAACTCCCGGAGTGGGACGGACTGATTGTGTCGGGCCGCTGGGGCCCAATCCAGGGGCATATTTACGCCTACCTGTCCCGATGTCTGGCGCAGTTGATGCTGTATGATATCGTGCCGGAGGAGCGTCTGTGGACAAATACACGCAAAGCTCTCGATTATATGCTGCGAGGAGAGGGGCTGACCATCATCGGCGCCTGCGGCCAGCATGAATGCTGGCACAACACGCAGGAAGGCGCAGCCAACCTGGGGGAGACCTGCGCCACAGCCTATGCCATCCGCTGGTGGGATGACCTGTTACGCCGGGAGGGCAATGCGTTGTATGGGGACCTTATGGAAAGGGCAATGTATAACGCGCTGTTTGGCGCCCAGTCACCGGACGGGCGCCGCATCCGGTACTACACGCCTTTCGAAGGCCCCCGCGTTTATCATAAGGGTGACACCTATTGCTGCCCCTGTAATTATCGCCGAATCGTGTCTGAATTGCCCCGGATGATTTACTACCAAACAGCGACGGGCATCGCGGTAAACCTGTACACGCCTTCCACGGCAACACTGGCGTCACCAAAGGGCAACCCGCTGGAACTGAAACAGGATACCGCTTATCCGCAGGACGGTCATATTCGCCTGACCGTGAATCCTTCCGCCGGAGAGAACTTCGTTGTGCAGTTGCGCATGCCACACTGGGCTTCCAAGCCGGACATTTCCATCAACGATACGCCACACGACTATGAACACACGCCGGGGGCCTTCCTGGCGGTGGAACGGAACTGGCAGCCCGGGGATATGGTGGATATCCGTTTCCCCATGTCCCTGCGCCTGGTCAAAGGCCGGGAAGCGCAGGCAGGCCGCGCCGCCGTCCTGTACGGCCCGCTGGTCTTCACGCTTAATCGGGAAAAGAATCCCGAATTAAAAGACGAAGACCTGCGCATGCTCACCATCGACCCCTCCACGTTGAGCGGCCCGGTTCCGGATGATTCCGTCCATCCCGGCGGCTTGTCCTGTTCCGTCAAGGCCTGGCGCACTACGACCTGGTATCCCCAGGCCGGGTATGACTGGAAACTGAGCCTGACTGTGTTTGCCGATCCCGGCGGCGAGATGACTTACTTTCACGTGCCCAACCCGAATGATCCCCTTCTTGTGGACGATGCATGGTAGGCGCAAGCCATTGCGCCTTTTTTTTTTGACAACTACCTTCCGTATCCTACATTAACATGGGTTATCGGTCTATATCCCGGCGATGTCCCAAGTCGACCACCAACACAAGAAGCACAGCTTCCTGTTTATCATTAAGTGCTGGTAGAATCGGATGCAGCGGAGGTCATACGACAGGCTGTAGGAAAACGTATAGGCCGCTGTAATCACGAATGGCGTTTAGAAAAGAACGATTTCCTAAGTCCGCGACAAATGCGAGTGGCTTATATAATGAAGGGTGTCGCATAAACATGCTACACTGGTAATCGCTGCGGGAAAAAGAAACGGAATTTGCCTGTGGTCAGACCGTCAAGGGATAGCGCCGACTGGCTCACCCGACGATCTGAGGGCGTGGCGTTCTTTTGGTGATATGCCAATATCAATAGTCTTCATGAGATGATAGACCTGTTTTGCCTCAGAAAACGCAACAACTTTCAGGCAAACTTATATTCAAGGATCCGGGTGCTGCTAATTTTTAATGAAGTGAGGACTCCATGGCAAAAAAAAAGAAGAAGAAAGGCCCCTCCCAAAGTGCTCAGCAAGGTACAGAGGAAGTATCGGTTTGTCCGGAATCCATCCGGGGTTTGGCTGAAGCAGGCAATACCTGCAGCGCCCTAAAAGAGGCCAAGGCATGGCATGCGGAAAAACAGACACAGGAATCTGAGGAACTGCTTGTTGACGTGTACGTTTGCCGTATCAAAAGTCTTTTGTCCAAGAATATGGCGCGCGAGGCGCAGGAATTATCCCGAATTGTGGAGTCTCGTTTTCCGAAGTATGCCCACAAGGTGCAGGAATCGGGGCAAACCGCGGCAATTATAAGTGGACATATTGATGGACTTGTCGCGCCCCTGGACGATCCGGATGTGGCGCCTGAAGTGCGCAACCGAATTGAGACCTTGCTGAAAGAACGATTGACGGACCTTGACGCTCTGGCCAATTGTAACGCCCTGTCGGCAGACCATCCGCTTCGCACGCAAGCCCGTGCGCTTGGCGCCGCATTCAACCTGGTTATTTCACGGCCTGTTAGGGAAGAAGACCTGCATCAATTACAGGTTCCCCGGCGTAGTCCGCTGGCGCCCTGGCGCATGCTCATCTTTGCCATAGCCGCCTTGTATCGTCATGACGATGAACTTTGCATGCGCTACATGGGGGCTGTCGAGGATGGGAGTGTTCCCGCGCGACTTAAAACTGTCTTTCTCGCTCTCCTGGCTTTGCCTTCAACTCCTAAACTTTCCCCCAAGAAGCGTGTTTTGTTTGACAATATTACGGTTTCTTTGGCGCCTATAAAAAAGACGTTGCAGTCCACGAGAAAAGCGACGATGTATTCTCTCATGGAAAGAAAGGCTCTTATTCTAGCGTATCGAAAAGCCTTCACGCTGTGCAAACAATGCCCGCCCACTATTGCCAATGAAGTTACAAAACGTCTGTATGTCGAATGTATTACTCTATACTTCAACTGTGTAGACCTTCGTAATTATATAAGCGATTATGTCCCCCGCGTAGACAGCGACTTCTGGAGGCTGCTTGCACGCTGTGCGGAATATCGGCATACTACAGAAATCGCCCTTCATGCATGGTATATGTTTCGTGCCCACGCCCTCTATGAAGGCCTTTTTAAACTGGGGGGGCCCGAGGATGGCATGATCCTGTGCCACATGGCGCAACTTCGTTCTCAGGTAGAAGACAGGCAACTGCTTCCACCCGGATGTGCGTCTCCGGAACAGTATATTGCCAGTATTGTGGACTACAGGCAACAGCCGACCTCACTGCAGACCGTGCTGAATGCCATGCAGGACACCATGCCGCCGTCATTATACATGTATACGGCGCGACTGTTTGATTATGCAAGCCGCTATGTTAAGGATCCCGCTTTTTACAGGACGTGGCTGGATTGGGCTGGGCAGCGGAAATTGACTTCCGATATGGAAAAAGCGGGACAGATCTGGGCGGAGATAGAACAGACAAATCCGGCGCCTTGCCTGGATTTGGCCAAGGCGGCGCGAAAGCGAAACGCTTTGACCCTGGTGCGCAAGTATCTTCAAGAGGCGGAAAGGCGGGACCCCCTTAACCCGGAGGTACGACGCGCGCTTATCCAGAACGTTGTTGCCGAGGCTGTCCGCCATCTCAGGCAAAAGAAAACGCATTTGGTCGCAAAGGATATAAATACTCTGCATACGATCAAAACGACCCAGGAGAGCCTGATTGGTGATATCCACGTCCTCCTTGACCTCGCATGCGCCTGGTTAACTGAGGACCAGACCGGGGCCACAACCTGCTATGAAGAGTTGAAGAACCGATTTGGTCATGAGGTGGGAGCCTATCTCGCGGCACGGGCTATCGCGTATACGTGTTCTCTGTATCCCCAGGAACAAAATATTTCTCCCCAATTTATAGACACCCTGATGAAGGCTGACCTGAGTGAAAACGCTCTCGGGAAAGACATCTTTGAAAGTTTAATGCGTCTAAATGAATTTATAAACATTCTGGATGTAGACCTCGTAATATGCCCTAAAGCCGAAAATTTGCTCTGTGAGTGGCTAAAAGTGACGAAGTGGGGGTCTCGGGCGGAAAATCTGCCGTTACTGGCGGATTTTGCCGAAAAATGGGAAAGTAAAGAGTTTGTGTATGCGATTTCCGCCAAAGGACTTGCCTTGCGGGATGTCTATGCGGCACGCTACCTGCTGATGCGAGGCAAGATAGTGGACATGATGATACCGCGCGCGGTGCTCTTAATGGCTGCCGCGGTAATGTTAAGCCGCCACCGGCGCCAGATGGACCTGGCCGCAAAGGCGCTCGAAGTGTTATGGGATTCCGCGGATGCGCTATGGCTGCCCCGCAATCGGGTCTTGGAGATTTTGGATGCCATTACCCCCAGAACGGCGCAAGCCATTATTGAAACGGAATTGACGATTGGTTCCCGGCAAACCGATCAAATTTCAACGGATCACTATGCACAACACCTTCTTGATGCCGGTATTGAAAAAGATTCTCCCCTGATTGCTTTTCTTAATAATAGCCTTCATTTCCCCGGGTTCGAAGAACCTTTTGAAGATGATTTCGAGGACGATTTCGATTACGACGATGAGGACGAGTTTGAGGATGATTTCGATGAGACTGTGGATGATGGGGGGAAATCTGAAGAAGATATTTATAGATCCGCTTTCGAAACCTTAAGGAAGATTTTTGAACGCAGTAGATCAAAAGCAGCCCGCAAGAAGGCTTCTCCAAAGAAACCTCATGACGAGGCTCAAAGAGATTTGTTTGACGATTAATTTTGGAACATGGAGACCATACGAAGCATGGAAATGCAATCTTTTATTAGTGCCTATGAACTACTGGGTTTGGAGGCGGATGCCACCACCGAGGCGGTGCGCGAGGCCTACCTGCAAAAGGTGCGCCAGTTCCCGCCGGATAAAGCGCCGGGAGAGTTTGAGCGTATCCGTCAAGCCTATGACCTTTTGAAAGCACCGGGAACACGTGAACGGGCATTGGTGATGGGAACATCTATTGTGCCGGGCGCGTTGGAATATCTGGAGTCGCTCAAACCCATACGGCGCCACACGCTCCCGGGATTCTGGTTAAGCGCTCTCAAGGAACCCTAGCCTGGGACAAACGCCACGGGCTTATTTGGCGTAACAAGAATGATTTATTTACGCGAATACGAGCGAGCAGACCAGCACCGGAGTTTCACAACATCGGGTGTGTAATAAACTGCCCAAACGAGGATATCATGAATTGGAATAGGGAAGAAGACTATTGCGAAGAAAGGCTGGAAGCACAGGGACACGAGTCTCGTTCCGTCAAGAACGCCATTCTTGCGCAGTTTGAAATTTGGCTGGATACTCTTCTGCGGGATGCGGAAACGGATGTACCCCCGGGCATTCCGGAACTCCTGCTTCACGATTCCCCAGCTTCTGACAACAGGCGCGACCAGGCTGAACAGGACCCCATGGATGCCTACGGATTGTGGAGCGCCATGACGGCCCTTGTTCACGAAGTCAAATTGCAGGGCCGGATTTTCAAACAAACCTGCGACGCCCTGATGCCCTTTCAGGAACTGCCCGGCACGGTTAACGCGCTGATGGATGCCTATAAGGAAACCATGGCGCGTCACGAAAGACAGTTTTACGACATGAAAATGGAATGGGGCCGGCGCGAGCAGGAAGTACGGGATACGGTGCGACATCAGACGCAACGGGAAATGATTTCCATGTTGATTGAACTTCTGGAACGGCTTCGTCATGGCGCTTCCGCCGCGCGCGAGCATGATGCTTACCTAAAGGCATTGAAGTCCGCGTCGTTTCTTGACTTTTTTCGCTGGAACAAAGCAGACGATCTAAAATATCAACGTGCCCACGCGGCCGCTCTGGCGATGGAGGAAGGGTATCAAATCAGTTGCCGCCGTATTGAAGAACTACTATGCCTGCTGGGGGTAAGTGAGATTTCCTGCATGGGGCAGCCCTTTAACCCCGTCTACATGCGCGCCACTGAGATTGAAGTTA
>JAKJCY010000400.1:0-311 GCA_022706235.1 Candidatus Hydrogenedentota bacterium
TGAGGTTGCCAGAATTAAAACACCCATGACATAAAGGAGATGGCGCAGCCTCATGACACTACCCTTTCTGTTTTATCTCTTATCCACGATAGGCACCCTTCACCGCCATTGTACTCCTTTTCACGGGCGTTATGCGCTATCGGAATCGTGCGGGACCTTGTTCTCACCACCAGACCCACCGGGAAGACGGGGCTATCTGAAAAGGACACATCGTCGCATGCGGGCATGCGTCTTATAAGGGCACCCTGCAAAATATACGGACAACAAACCGACTTCAGACTTCCTGAACTCGTAGGAATATACAATGGCAC
>JAKJCY010000400.1:343-931 GCA_022706235.1 Candidatus Hydrogenedentota bacterium
GCGTATAATCCTGTGTTTCATGTTCGCTATTTGGTAGTCTGTCCCTTCTTTACGGCCTTTTGCGTCAAACTTTTGTGCAATACTGTTTTCCGAAAAACCGCGTCAAAACGCTGTCGAGGTTAGGAAGTCTGAACTTATTGCTGGAGCAGTTTCTCAATAACCCTGGCGATGCGACTGCGCTGCCTTTCGATGGGGGAAGGATCTTTGGTATAGGTGCGCGGGTCGGCGGCAATTTCTACGGGGACTTCCAGCAAGGTCTTGTAGTATGCCCGTTGCCGCTCTGATAGTGTTCCCCCGGCTTGGTTAATGGTTTTTTTGAGCATAACCAGGTACTCGTAGTCTTCAACACCGTCGCGCAGCATCTCCCAGCGGATGCTGTCCACGGGCCCGTCCAGAACCGGATGCGGCGGCCGGGCGTCACCGGCGATTTCAGGCGGGTACATGAACCGGCCGTCCCCGTTACCCCAGGGACGTTTCTCGCCGGGTTTCGTGCCATAGCCGGTCATCCAGGACATGGTGTCTTCGTACGGATTTTGGGGTTCGTCAGGATAAGCCATGCCGGTGGTCCACAGGTTGGAGTGCCAGATG
>JAKJCY010000401.1:0-280 GCA_022706235.1 Candidatus Hydrogenedentota bacterium
ACTCATTGTATGGCTTGATGATACTCTTCAAGAAGGAATATATAAAAAGTAACTATCGCCCAAAATCTTTTTTGATTTACCTGAAATTAGTATTATGTTATGTAGTACATAGCTATCATTATCATGAGTTTTATACGATATGCCACCATTTAAAGTTATTTCATCATATACACCTTCAGGCGACCAGGCTAACGCTATAGAACAACTGGCAGATGGGATTAACAAAGGATTGAAGTTCCAGACACTTCTTGGTGTTACCGGCTCGGGCAAAACCTATACC
>JAKJCY010000401.1:318-920 GCA_022706235.1 Candidatus Hydrogenedentota bacterium
ATTGAGAAAATTCAAAAGCCAACCCTGGTTCTGACGCATAACAAAACACTGGCTGCCCAGCTTTACCGCGAGTTTAAAGAATTTTTCCCTGAGAATGCCGTGGAATACTTTGTATCATACTATGACTACTACCAGCCTGAGGCGTACGTGGTTTCCCAGGATTTGTATATTGAAAAAGATGCCAGCATCAACGATGAGATCGATCGCCTGCGTTTGAAAGCAACCTCATCACTGGTTGAGCGCCAGGACGTCATTATTGTGTCATCGGTTTCGTGTATTTATGGTATTGGTAATCCCGAAAGCTTTGAAAAAAATCACATACGGCTTACCGCTGGTCAGCAGGTTGACAGGCAACAGCTTCTGATGAAACTTGTTTCCATACACTATGACCGTAATGACATTGCATTTACCCGTGGAACATTCAGGGTCAGAGGCGATACCGTGGAGGTTTTTCCTGCTAATCTACAATATGCATTGCGCATTGTCTTTTTTGGCGACGACATTGAGGCACTGTATAAAATTAATCCGCTGACCGGAAACCGGATAGAATCGGTTATGCAAGCGCATATCTACCCTGCAAAGCATTATGTTTCCAGCAAGGA
>JAKJCY010000402.1:0-235 GCA_022706235.1 Candidatus Hydrogenedentota bacterium
GTCGCTTCTGTTCTGTCGCAAGCAAAAGGAACTGCGCCTTTACGCCTATGTGCTGATGGAAAACCATCTGCATCTGGTTGCCGAAGCGCCGGACCTGACAGGCTGTGTGCAATCCTTCAAACGACACACTGCCCGGTCACTTATAAACTGGGCGACAAGCACGAATAAGGACTGGCTGCTGCATCAGTTCGAGTATTGTAAGAAGGCCTACAAACATAACAGCCAGTATCAGGTC
>JAKJCY010000402.1:347-596 GCA_022706235.1 Candidatus Hydrogenedentota bacterium
CGAACATTGGCGTTATTCCTCTGCACGTAATTATGAATCAGGCGATCATTCGGTATTGGAGATTGACCCGTTGCCTTGGCCGTAAGAAGAGGAAGTACAACTTCAAGAGCAAGTGCGTTCCAAAATGCAATTTTGGAACGAGCCCAAACCCTTTACCGACTGGTTCCAATCAGGCCTCGCCCTCGAACCGAAATCACGTTGACCAACCAGCCGCGATTGATTCAACTTGAATATCGTATAATAGCCGTC
>JAKJCY010000402.1:640-919 GCA_022706235.1 Candidatus Hydrogenedentota bacterium
GCGGTGGTGGTGTGAATAGAAGCAAGGCTTCAAAAGAGATAGAAAGGGTCACACGTGGCATATTCATTCTTTGACATGGCCGAGGATGTTCTGAAGAACTCAAAGACTCCACTTACCTTTCAGCAGATATGGGAGGATGGCAAATCGTCTGGGCTTGCGGCAAAGATCAAGACAAAGGGGAAGACGCCGTGGAATACGCTCGGGGCACGGCTTTATGTTGAGGTGCGCGACAATGCAGATATGTCGAAGTTCATCAAAGTGGGAAAACGCCCAACTAGG
>JAKJCY010000403.1:0-543 GCA_022706235.1 Candidatus Hydrogenedentota bacterium
CGCTCGGACCGGCATACACCAGCCGTTTCACTGGCCAGGTTGTTGCCCCGTCGAAACTGGCCCACACGGTCATCTTCTCCCTGGGGCCACCCGCCGTGTCCGTGTTGCTGTAGAGGAGGATATCCCGTCCCTCTACGGGCAGGCGCGTCAATCCGCCCTTGTTGCCGTAGCCCCGGTCATACCCGCCGCCATCAGGCAGCACCTTGTTGACTTCCAGGTCCTCCCAGGTCCGACCGCCGTCAGAACTCCAAGCCGTACGCCGCAGTCGTTCCTCTTGCCGGAGTTCCCGGGCCAAAGCCTTGTCATAAAAGCCCATGCAGCTGCGCGAATTATAATAGACACGCCCGTCGGACAGTTCCTCCAGTGCGGACTCCTCCGTGAATCCTTCCGGGAAGAAACCGCTTACCTGCCAGGTCTTGCCGCCGTCATCGCTGTAGATGGCGCAATTATAAATCCGGTCCAGCGGCTTCCGGTCCGAGGGATGTTCAACGGCATGGGGCCGGAACGTCGCCGGCGCCAACAGCCGCCCTCGTTGCGGCCCAT
>JAKJCY010000403.1:621-902 GCA_022706235.1 Candidatus Hydrogenedentota bacterium
CCCGGCCGCCCCGTTTCTTTAAACCGCTCCACTCAAGCCATTTCATGACTTCGTTTGGCTTTACGGTGATGGGTTCTTCCTGCCAGGTTTTGCCGTGGTCCCGACTGCGCCACAACCGGTCCGGGACTTCCCATAACCGCACCGACATAATATCACCCGTGGTCTCATCCACGATCATGTTGGTATCCAAAAAGCCGAAGGGAACTTCAATAACATCACTCCAGGTTTCACCGCCATCTTCGCTGCGGCGCAGATGATGGGCCTTGTTGCGAAGCGCCAGC
>JAKJCY010000404.1:0-301 GCA_022706235.1 Candidatus Hydrogenedentota bacterium
AAACATGTTCTTTTCAGAACCGGAGCGGGCAGTAGTTGTGGCTACGAAATTTTTCACACAAGGCGCTGAAAAACACGAGCGTAACTTTTATTATTGGACTATTATAATCTATCAATAAATTACAAACTCTTTTCTTCTCTTGAATTGTCATTTTTTAGCAAAAATCGCCGAAAACCAAGGATGTTTTCGGCGATTTCGGTTACCCTAAAAGGGATCTATTTCTCTCTGGTCAACAGTGTACCACGCGGTTGAGGCGCTAAAGGCACCACTGGGAGCATCATCACCGCACGCCTTACCCGTG
>JAKJCY010000404.1:329-887 GCA_022706235.1 Candidatus Hydrogenedentota bacterium
TACTGCACATAGTGATTTTACATTTTTTTTCTAACGCGGACCCTTACAGACTCCTATGTCATGGCGTTACTATCCAACACAGGGGCACCGTGTAGGCAGGGTCATAGATATATTTTTCACCGTTCTGCCAGATATAGGCAGCACGGATGGCATATCCAATTGGGTTGCTTCCTTGCTGCCAGCCAGCAAGATACCCAATGGCCTCACTTATAACGATGCGCCAATCGCCGTTCAGGTCCGCAGGATGAAGGATTCCCTCTTCACCTTCGGGTTCACCTTCGATGGGTTCACCTTCAACGGGTTCGCCTTCTGTAGGCTCGCCCTCAACAGCTTCGCCTTCGACGGGCTCGCCTTCGGCCGGTTCACCCTCAACAGGTTCGCCTTCGATGGGCTCGCCTTCGACCGGTTCACCTTCGATGGGTTCGCCTTCGATGAGTTCACCTTCAATCAGTTCACCTTCGATAGGCTCGCCTTCGATGAGTTCACCCTCAATCGGTTCACCTTCGATAGGCTCGCCTTCGCCCTCGATGGGGCTGAGTACGTAAATGTCGGCTCCCG
>JAKJCY010000405.1:0-605 GCA_022706235.1 Candidatus Hydrogenedentota bacterium
GTACTACGCGGCGGAAACAGTCCCATTTTTTCTTGGGAAATGGGTATCAATTTTCGAAGCAGGTCTAACGGTCTACGGTGCTCCGTGAATGACTCCCGGATCTCCGTGAACGGCTCCCGGTGCTCCGTGAATGACTAGTGGATCTCCGTAAACGGCTCCCGGCGCTCCGTGAACGGCTGGCGGCGCTCCGTGAACGGCTGGCGGAGCTCCGTGAAGGGTTGGCGGAGCTCAGTGAACGGTTCACGGAGCTCAGTGAACGGTTCACGGAAGGGTTGATGGGACTTACGGATAAGAATACTGCGTTTATATACAGCCAGGAAGCCGGGGTTCCGGGGCCTATGGGATGCGCAGGACCGGGGGTTAAACCGGAATAAACCGCAGCTGGATTCAAAAGGGATTTTCAAAAAAAGGACATAAAGGACATAAAGGACCCAAAGGACTGTAAAACGCTCTCCTAATTGATGCGTCCTTTAAGTCCCTTAAGTCCTTTCGGTCCTTTCGGTCCTTTCTTCTAACAGGCTTTTCCAGCCTTAACTGCCGTTTATAGGATGAGACAGGCGTTTGGGGCCGGGGGGAGCGGCACGTTCCGGCCCGGAGCGAGGCTA
>JAKJCY010000405.1:630-885 GCA_022706235.1 Candidatus Hydrogenedentota bacterium
TTGTCGCGCACGTCCTGCCAGTCGGGGCGTTCGAGCAGGACCTGCTGGTATTCCCTGGCGGCGGCGGCGGCATCGCCGGATTCGAGGCGCAGGTCGCCGAGCAGCACGCGTGCGCGCAGGTTGGCGGGCTCCATGCGCAAGGCGGCTTCGAGGGATTCCACGGCCTTGTCCACGTCCTTCTCCCGGGCATACAGGCGGCCGAGGTTGAGCGCAATGTTGGGGTCGTCGGGCATCAGGGCGCGCGCGTGTCCGTAG
>JAKJCY010000406.1:0-601 GCA_022706235.1 Candidatus Hydrogenedentota bacterium
CCTTGTCTCGGCCGGTCCTGGTTGTAAGGTGCGGGGGCAGTCATGGTTATTCCCTTTCCGTTGTAGTTGCGGTTTCCGGTTCACTATTCCTTTCGTCCGTTGCGGCGCTCCCGGGCCGTTTCCGGACGGTATCCTTCTTAAGCAGCAGTTCTACCCAGCGCAGCGGCATGCCGAGCCGGTCATCCACCGGCGCATCCACGTCAAGAATGCGCTGTTGGATAGCCTCAATGGCCTCCCCGTGGCCGTTCGCTTTTTTCATGTAATCACGCAACCCGTAAACGAGCATCCAGCGCCAGCGCTGCCAGTGCATGAGACGCTGAATGTCGCCGAGGCCGGCACCACCGGCGGGCCTGCCGCTCCCGTTCTTCCCGTTCCTGCAGGTAGGCCTCCCACACCTCGAAGAGTCGGCGGAGGAAGCCCATGGACACAGGCTTCGGTTCCTCGTGATTGTTCCACTGAGATTGCTTCGCTTCGCTCGCAATGACGGCGGGTTGAAGCGCGGCAAGGAGCAGGTCCTTGAGTTCGAGGAAGCGGGGCAGTTCCTCGCTGCCGAAGGGCATGTCAAAAATCGTCAGGGCGTCTTTCTCTTTATCTTTATCGT
>JAKJCY010000406.1:611-869 GCA_022706235.1 Candidatus Hydrogenedentota bacterium
CCGCCAGTTCCGCAAAATGCCGGACGGGCAGGTGGTCATCCACGAGCACGATACCGCCGGACAGGGAGAAGGCGGGATTGTGGAAGGCATATCGGGTAAAAGCATCGCGCAGTTCCACTGCACAGTCCAAGACGGCGTCCCACGCGCCTACAAGAAAGAGATCGTCGCCGCCGGCATAGATAACGCCGATATGGTCGGCATACTTCTTGGACTTACTTTTTCGTTCGGAAACCTGGGACAGACCCGTCTCGCTTCGCT
>JAKJCY010000407.1 GCA_022706235.1 Candidatus Hydrogenedentota bacterium
TCCATTTGGGAACGCAGGCTCTCTTGAAATTCTACGCTTCGTCCGGGACTTCGCCCGGAAGAAGAGGCGCCTGCGGCGCAACAAAAAAACGCCGAAGGGATTCCGCTCCGACCGGAGCTTCTGCCGCCGCCACGAAGACCGGCAACAGCATGGAACCTGACAGGGTCAATACGATGGATAGCAGACGCATTCTATCGTCTCCAATCAATAGACCTTCAAAAAGGGTCCTTTTTGTCCGTAACAGGCTGCCTTTATGAACAACGTTACCGTTCTCCGACACCATTGTACACGGTTTCTGCCAGGGAGGAAACAACCGAAACATCCTGAATGGCAGCACCATGGTAAAGACTACCCTCCGTTTCAGTCAATTTTTAGCGGAAGTCTTGTCGGGCAACGCCTTCGCGTCAGTTGTTATCACGACCCGACCCATGTCATGCCGGTTTTAATCAATTCCAGTGTCTTCGGTGAAAGATCGAAGCCCGCCGACCGACGGCCTTTGCCACGGAAGTGTTGTTCGACTGCCATGCCTGCCGCCTCCGTGTCGGAGGGGCCCGTGCCCAGCGCCAGCAGGGACACCATGGTGCCAACACGTATCAGGCCAGCCCCGGCCGTTCTCCCTGGAGTTGCTGTTTTCCCGCAACCATGCCGGTTCAGGGATGTTCTCTTTCGTGCCGTCGATGTTTATGCCGTGACAAAGAGAACCGTGTCATCAGCGGCGTTGAAATGGCTGAACTCAACGCCGTCGCTTGAACTTATATGGGGAATCCTTTAAAGCGCACCGAATACCGAGGAAATTTTAACCAATTCACCCTTTTCAGCATGCACAAGCATATACTCCCCA
>JAKJCY010000408.1 GCA_022706235.1 Candidatus Hydrogenedentota bacterium
GTCAAACTTTTGTGCCATACTGTTTTCCGAAAAACCACGTCAAAACCCTGTCGAGGTCAGGAAGTCTGAACTTAAGGTGGAATCCATGTTGCTGGGTTTTGTGACATACAGGCCCTGGCTACCTGATCTCACGATGCCTTCGCGTAGCGTAGCCCGTCCCCGACAGGGGCAGCCCGGAGGGCTGAGGGCGGAGCGGAGCGAAGACATCGTACGTTGTTAAACTTTCCTCACTTGCCGAAGTGTACTCCGGCAGGCGTCTTTTTGTCAATCCCGGAATGGCGTCGTTCTTCGTTGTAGTAGCGAAAGTAGAATGAATATCCACGGCGAAGCCGTTTAGTCCAACTGCTTGCGCTTGCTGGGATGCCATAATCCGTAGTAACGCACCTTGTGAAAGCCCCCTGGGCAGGACGTGCTACAGGAATCGGCGCATGAATTCATGACCGGTCAGGCGCATGACGCGCCATTCGTTGGCCTTGCGGTCTTTGTATCGGAATACGACATGAGTATCGTCGCGATGATGCGGTTATTGGAAACGGCGATTCGGTGCACATAGCGTCCCAGGTAGGCCAATAGGTGCTCGACGCCATAGTCAATGCACTGGGCACACCACCCACTTGTGTTTTTTTTGGGCTTGGGCAAGATGGCCTTGATGTCCGGGCGCTTTTTGCCCAGCAGGTCTATGAAGATGCCTTCGACCAGACGCGACAATACACGCACAGGCGTCAGAAAGCCCTCGATAGGTGTGTGCGCCATTGCACCTCGTTGCCGTCGGCGACGCTATCCTTGACAGACTCATTCATAACTCACACAAAATCGCTTTAAAAGGAGATTCCATGAGAAAG
>JAKJCY010000409.1:0-234 GCA_022706235.1 Candidatus Hydrogenedentota bacterium
CCAGCCGCCGAGGAAGATGTTCATGGACATCGTGCGCACGCGGGGTTTGCACTCGCCGCCGACTTCGACAAAGGAGCGGTCGGAAGGGCATTTCCAGATGCCCAGGTTGCGGCCGCAATAGGGCCAGAGGGGGCTTTGGGTGATGTCCTGGTTCGGGTCCCAGTTCGAGGGGTTCCAGGGGCTGAAATTGAGTGTGCCGGTCACCCAGGTTTCCGCCAGGGTGGCGGGGTTGGC
>JAKJCY010000409.1:281-841 GCA_022706235.1 Candidatus Hydrogenedentota bacterium
TGAATACATGCGCCAGGCCAGGCACAATTGGCGGTGGTTGTTCATGCACTGGATGGCCTGGGCTTTGAGTTTGCTTTTGGCGAGCGCCGGCAGCAGGAGCGCGGCCAGGAGGCCAATAATGGCAATCACCACCAGCAGCTCAATCAGCGTGAAACCGCCGGGGCGCGCGGGCTGGCGGTTCACGCGCGCGCGTCGAATTTGTTCAGTCGCATGCAATATCCTGTCCGTGGGCGGCCCCGGCGCACGGGACGCGGAGAACCTTCTTTTCGGGCGAGGCCGCATCCCGGTTTTCGATTTCCAGGGCGCCCTGGGTTGCCCGGCGGATGCGGCCGACTTTGCTGTGGGAGTCCTGGGCGAACTTTTCCGCCGCCGCCCGCGCGTTGGCGGTGGCCTCCCGGATCATGTCCGGCTTGATCTCATTCACCGCGTTGAAGATAAACTCGGTTCGATCCGCAAACTCATTGCCCACCAGGGTGATGCCTTGATCCAGCAACGCATCGGCATCCTGAATGGCTTTCTTGACTACGTCCACGTTGGCGCTCCGCACGACCAGGGTGGTT
>JAKJCY010000040.1 GCA_022706235.1 Candidatus Hydrogenedentota bacterium
TGTCAAAGAACTGCGCTGCGGATGCATCTTGGAACGGTATGAAGAAATCATAAATGCCTTGCGTGAAATGGTTGAACATTTTACACAAGTCCTTGATTGCGTAGATGCTTCTTTCATTCATAACGACCTGCTACGCCAATGGTCTTTGCCTGGAACCTTTCATGGTTATTCCGTTGCCGGCATTGACGTCAATGCCCCCAGAATGCGTGCTGTTACCCAAGCGTTTGTAGCGTTGTCAACACGCAAGGATGGATTCCGCACCATCGATTTGGCAAAAATAGTCAATGATATCTTTGTTTCGCAACCTATTTGCTATTCTTCACGCCAAGCAGCATATGACCTAAAAAAGTTTCGGGCCAAAGGACTGATTGAGAAAAAACCGAACTCTTTGCGTTATATGGTCACAGAAAAAGGCATCCGCAGCATTGTCGCCTTCCAAATACTCCGGGAAAAAGTCATAGAACCGTTGCTTGCAAATGCTCTCAGCAATGAAACTCCGCCAAACAGAAAACCGCAACCTAAAAGCGATTTGGAAAAACAATATGTCGCGGTTCAACAACATATGTCAGACCTCTTTAAGACCCTGGGAATTGCCGCATGAACTCATAATTAATTGTCAGCGAAATGGCCTTAAGCGCCTAAAACGATTACATAAGAACCGGCTGCAATTGCCCTTATCCGATGAGCGTGCCTGTCCGGACGAAGTACGGTAGAACAGGCTTTATTGACCATCCATGTCGCACCAGGAAAGGTAAATCTATAAATACCAGCCTACCTTCTACTTTATCGAAAAACCACTATATAATGTACCATGACCTGCATATAACACAATATATGCTCTATAACAAGTAGGACCCTCAGAGTGCGCAATCGGAGATGCTACTATATATAGTAGTTTTAGGGTGAATATGCTACAATATATGGTTTATGGCGCGAGTATCGCTGTTTGTTTCCTCCATTTTATCCGCCCCGATAGAAGGATGCGACAGAAACGCAGTGTGTGCATACCACCAGTAAATCCTTAGGATTACTGGTGGTATGCACACACTGCGTTTTTTCTCTCGTTCCCAAACAATTGCATTGAAACCGGTTGCGATTAACGTTCACCAGTAGGCGTACCTTCCCGGGTGCGCCATTGTGCGATTGAAGAATTTTTGGTGAACAACCACCGCGCACCAACGAAGGTACGCCTACAAAAACCCGTTGGTTCCCTGCATCACTTTTTCCCATTCACACCCACTTCGCAACCATGGTCGCGTGCCGGAATACACCTGATGGACCGATGTAAAAAAGGAAATAGAATTGCAGGAGAGATTTCGTTGTCGAATGAAATTTGGAAATCAGGCCGCCAACAATACCCATCATCATGAATGAAGCAAAGCAATCTCGTTCACAGTAAGTCTGTGCTACGCTGAGAGCGTATCGCTGCACTCACGATGACATTCTGGAAAAAGCCGCTCTGATTATGGTTTGAGGATATACTCGAGTGCGGCGAGGCCGACTTCATGCAGGTATCTGTTAGAGGCGAAGACGCCGGTGTTGTTGGTGAGTTTCCGGCCACTGGAAAAATCGAGGGAATTTCCGCGCATGTCGGTGACTTTGCCGCCGGCGGCTTCAATGATGAGCGAGCCGGCAGCCTGGTCCCAGATGCATTCGCGATAGTCCGGCCGGTCGGGGGAAAGCAGCCGGAATAGGAGTTCCGCTTTGCCGGCGGCCATGCAGAGATACTTGGCCTGGCTGTCCATGCGCACGCATTGGTCCCGGGGGATGCCGAGCCGGTCGGCCACGGCCTCGAGTGCTTCCACGTTGGTGTGTCCCGATTCGAAGGAGCGCATGAGCCGGGCGCGTGCGGATTCCGCGCACGGGGAAACGGACAGGGGCATGAATGGAGCGCTGTTTTTGTCCAGGAGGGTGTACCAGGCGCCGCCGCCGCGTGTGGCCAGGGCCAGTATGCCGCCGCCTGTCGCGGTTGCGTCGCAGTCTGCGGCCATGACGGGACAGGCCAGCCCGCCACAGCGCACCATACCGTTTTCAATCAGGGCCAGGGCAGTGGCATACTGACCCCCGCGGCGGTAGCCCTTGGTGCCGTCAATGGGGTCAAGGGTCCAAAACCGGTCTCCCGGTTCGCCGACACCGTAGTCAATCCAGTCGCATACGGCGCTGCCGGTGGCGCCGGGAATCACCCGGGCGGCGTAAGCGGCGATGGTTGCCAGCATTTCGGCCTGTTCGGGCTCGCGCAGCCGCGCGGCACGCTCTTCGGCCACCAGCACGGCCCCGGGAAAAGCGTCGCAGAGGCGTCGGGCCACCACGGCCTGGATGGTAAAGTCGGCCACGGTTACCGGGCTGCGGTCGTCTTTCGTGAGATTGAAGGCGGAGGATTCATCCTGTATGGCACGGGCGAGCAGGGCGGCCTCGCGCAGGACACGGTTCATGAGTGCGATTTCTGGTAGAGTCAATTCAATCATGGATAGGTTTCCTGAACAGGTGTTTTTGGGAAAGGGGACCGCCTTATTCCAAATAAAATACCTCTTTGAGCGGGGTGGACACGGGAGAATTGTCGGAGTTGGTTTCCATCAGGTCCGCCATATAGGCCCACCATTTCTTCATGATGTCCTGTTGTGGCAGGTCGCCGGTGGTATGGTTTTCATCGAGTTTCTGCACGGCAAAGAGAATTCCCGACGCTTCTTCGAGAAAGATGGCATAGTCGGAAATACCGGCGTTGCGAAGGGCTTCGGCCAGTTCCGGCCAGATCGCGTCATGGCGAAGCTTGTATTCCTCGGCGGTTCCCGGTTTCAGTTTCATGGTAAAGGCGTTTCGCATCACGTGACGATTCCTCCATTCTTCAGCACCGTTTCTGCGAAACGGTCGGTCCCGCCTTAATCCCCGCCACGGGAAACGCGCCTCGCGGAGACAGGTTGTGATAGAATAAACAGCGCTTATGTAAAGGAAAACCATCATGTCAAAAATCAAACAGATGAGTCAAGGGGGGCTGTTGCTTTTTGCCGCCGGACTTCTATTGTGGGGAGGATGCACGTTTATCCCGGTAGAATTGGATGGCCTGGGATGTGATGTGGTAACCCTGACGCCGGTCCCCGACCGATACGGCTTTGCCATCCAGGAGGAAGATCTCTTTTTCACAGGAACGATCATCAAGAGTGACTTGAACTCCCAGAATTGGCAGTTGGACGGCGAATTCAATTTTCCGACAAAGGGCTATAGTGTTCTGGAACCGAAGGTGGAGGTACTCCGGACCTGGCCGCAACAGGTGAACATCACCCTTTTGGTGCGGTCTCCCAAGTTACTGAGTTGTGTCTGTTCCTCGGACATGAAGGTTCCAGTGAGCGTGAAAATCAAAGCGGCCACCAATGCGGAATTCACCATGGAGATTTGTTCCCTCCCGGAATCCCGCTGCGGGTGGTATGAATAGCCGCCGTGCCTCTCCGGCATCAGGCGCATGAGCCTGAAGCCGCGAGTTTTTTTAAGATAAGAATTGTCAACCATGATAAAGGAAGCGCATGCAATGAATACAAGGAATACGACTATCTCCCGGCGTTTGTTTTTAAGCGGTATGGGCGCCACCCTGACCGCGCCGTATATCATTCCGGCCATGGCCCTGGGCGCTGATGGCGGCACGGCACCGAGCGAACGCATTCAACTGGGATGTATCGGCACGGGCAGTCAGGCCAAGGGGCTGGTGGAAAACGCCATCAAACACTCACAGGCACGCGTCGTGGCGCTCTGCGATGTGGACAAGAACCGTCTGACCGAGGCGAAAGGACTGGTGGACGGGTATTACGGGGATACCGCATGCGCCCCCTATTCCGACTACCGGGAGCTGCTGGCCCGGGATGATATCGACGCGGTGATTGTGGCAACGCCAGACCACTGGCATGCGCTGGTGTGTGTCGAGGCGGCACGCCGTGGCAAGGATATCTACTGTGAAAAGCCTCTTACGTGGTCTCTCGGGGAAGGCAAGGCGGTCGTCAAGGCGGTCCAGGAAAACAACCGTGTATTCCAGGTGGGCAGCTGGCAGCGTTCCGGTGAAGATTTTAAACTTGCCTGTGAACTGGTACGCAACGGGTACCTCGGCGGGATTAAACGTATTCTGGTGTCGCTGCCCAATGGCGGGCACGCCTTCTGGGCGGATTCCTTTCCCGCGGCGCCACCCGAGCTGGACTGGGAGTTTTATGTGGGTCCCGCCGAATGGACGCCCTATCATCCGGAACGCTGCCACTGGGACTGGCGCTGGTGGATGAGTTTTGGCGGTGGCCAGATGATGGACTGGGTCGGCCATCACGGCGATATAGCCCACATGGCCATGGACTGGGACACTACCGGTCCGGTTGAAGTCGAAGGCATACTTTGGGAACCCGCGCGGAAGCGCAACAATCTGTACAACGCCCCGGAACATTACCAGTTCATCCTCAAGTATCCGGGGGATGTTGAAATGACCGTGGCCAGCGCGGCGGACATGCCGGACCAGTTCAAAGCGTGCGGTGAAATGGGCACCATGTTTTTCGGCGAGGGGGACGCTTGGGTGTATGTGGACCGCAGCGGAATCCGGGCCAGCAACGAAGCCCTGCTCAAGACGAAATTCAAAACGGAGGACTTCCGGTTCCGGTCCCAAACCAATCACATGACCGATTTCCTTGATTGTATTGTGTCGCGGGAAACCTGTATCGCCCCGGTCAATGCGGGACATCGCTCAGCATCCATTGGACACCTGGGCAAACTGGCCTGCATGCTGAAAGCCGGCTTTAAATGGGACCCGGCATCGGAAACCATCACCGATAACCCGGCGCTGAACGGCATGCTGACACGCCGCTACCGGGGTGACTGGTCACTTGAGGCCTGAGCGTACCCGCCGGACGCAACATGCGGTGAAGACAGGCCGAGCCTGAACGAGAGCAGGCTTGGGCTGCGGAGACGCGCCTCCTGCAGATTGGATATTCATCAGTAAAGGAATGTATATGAACTCCAATTCGGGTCTTTTCAATAAAGCGGTATTAATGCGCGTCGGACTCTTCATCATCGTACTGACCGCAGCTATCGGCGCCGGGCTCTACCTGGGAAAACTATCCGTACCGCAGGTACCTATTGCAAAACCGGTACAACGTGCGGGCGCGCCGGTATCGCCTTCCGGCAAGGAGGCCGGTCCCGCCGGCGACCGGGACGCCGCATCGCAGGAGGAAGTCGAGGTGCCCTTGTTCCTGCATGTGGGGGGCACGGGCCTGGAAAAATGGGAGATTGTGGAGGCACAACTGGCGTTGGCATCCGGCGCGGGCATCCGCCGTTTTTTCGCATCGGTCTCTCTGGACTGGATGGGTTCGGACGACACCGAAGGGGAGAAGGGGGAGAACGTCAATAGCGTACTTGAAAAATATCTCGCGGCGGATAAGAACGCTCGCGTACTGGTCTGGGTGAACCTCAATCCACCCGTGGCGTGGCTCGAACAGCACCCCGAGGCTGCCATCATGGTAAACGATACGCTGCAGGCCTACCCATCCATCAGTTCCTTCTTGTGGCTCGATACGGCACACCGGTTACTGGAAGCCTTGATTCACGAAGTGGAATCCGGCCCCTTCGGTGAACGCGTCCTGGGGTACGGACTCTCGGCGCTGCGCGAACAGCGCTGGATGCTTACCGATGAATACGACGAGTCTGAAGCCAACACGGCCGGGTTCCGGCAATGGCTGGAACGCATTTATAAAACCCCGGAGACGCTGAAAACGGCCTGGCAAAACGAGGAGGTGGATTTCACAACCGCCGCCATTCCTGAATGCCCCAAAAGCGAAGCGATGGTCAACGCCTTCTGGGAGTTGCCGGTCCGGCGGCCGGTGGTGGATTTCAACCGGTACTGTTCAGAGCGGGTGGCGGACGTGCTGGCGGGTTTCGCCTCAGTAACGGCGCGGGTGTCCACTATAACCCCCATGATCCTTGCCCCCTACGGGTATACCTACGAGGCCATGTCCGCCTCTTCCGGTCACTACGGGCTGGAATTGCTGCTGGAAAGCGATATCACCGGTTTTGTATCCCCGGTGTCCTATTTTGACCGCGGGCTTGGCGGCGCCGGCGGGATGATGGGCGCCGTGGACAGCCTGAAGGTACGGGGAAAGACTTGGTATCTTCTGGATGATACCCGGACCGGTGTGGAGCGGAACGAAGAAACCGGTGAATTCGCCCGGATAAAGGGGCTTCGCGCAAGTGACGTTTACGAAGTACAGTGCCGTAATTTCTCCATGGCCCTGACCTACGGGTTAGGACTCATCTGGTCCGACCCGAGCCGGGAAGGGTGGCTCAACGACAGTGAACAATGGCATCAGTTTAAGAAACTGAAGGAAATATACGTTAAGAACGCCGCCGTGGCCGTCGGCCAGGCGGATCAGGAAAGCAAGGCCACGTTGACGGTCGTCGTGGATGAAATGTCCAATTGCTACCTGCAAAGCGCCGAGCATACGAATTCGGTGCTGTTGCAGCGTGGCAGGGATGCCGCCCTGCGCACAGGCCTCAGCACCCGCTTCCACCTGTTACGCGACGTAATCGACGGCATTTCACCTCCGACCCCCGTTTATCTGTTCCTGAACGCCTTTCAACTGTCGGCGGAATCGCGGGCCCGGCTGCATGCCCGTTTCGCCCTCGAACAAGCCTCCGTCATATGGGTATACGCGCCCGGTTATTTCGGCACGGCGCCCGAGGTGGAAAACATCAGCGCCACCACGGGCATGGACGTGGCTGCGTTTCCGGAACCAACCCAGTCAGGTTCCAAGTATGTCCTTTCCGGACAGTACATGAAGGCCGGGGAAAACTTCGGCAATCAGGAACTCTGGTCTCCCCTCTTCTACATTCAACGGAACGAATCCGTTGACTTTCTGGCCACGTACACGGTGGACAGTGAGAAGGGCAGTGTTGCCATCGTAACGCTGCCGGAGGGGTGGACCTCGCTTTATATGGCCGAGCCGGAGATTACCCCGGCGCTGCTCAGCACCATCGTGCAACTGCTTGAACAGCCTATCTACCCGAACCCGGAAGAAGGAATCTTTTACGACGCGTTTTTCGCCAGGGAACCGCTGATAGCGCTGCATGCGAGCCGGCCCGGTAAGCGGTCACTCTTTCTTGGACGTTTCTGTGACGTCGAGGATCAACTGGATCCGAATATAGGATGGTTTGGAAAGGAAACAATCCTCATGTCCCTGGGCACGGGGGAAACGCGGCTGCTGAGTCTGGGAGAATAGCGGTTCAACCCGCGTTAAGGATATCAGACGCGTTTTGCGTGTCCTTTAATCGGGGCACCCGTTCCTGTATACTCTTCCCCGGCAACAGTTTTCAAGGTTTTTAGTACTCAAACTCCCTGTAGAAATGAACATGAACAACCAGACCCGACTTGCCACTTTCCACCGCGTGATTATCTTCGCTTGGGTGTTTGTGCTGGTGCTTGCCCTGTTTCCGCTTACCGCGAATCCAGTCGAACCCATCAAAGATCTGGCTTCGGCGGCCTTTGTCGTCGTGCTGGCCGTCAGCCTACTGGCGGTTCCCGTGAGACCCGGCGCGCCTTATGATTGGGGGCGCATGCCCGTGCTGTTCCTGGCCGGTTTGTGGTTGTGCTGGGGGGTATTCTGCGCACTGCTTTCCCAATTCAAGATGGCCGGGATGGATGAACTTCGGGTTTACCTGACCTGGTTCCTGATGGCTCTTTTCGCGGCACGGGTATTCCGGGAACCGCGCCACGTACACCACTTGTTTCTTGTGATAGGCCTGGCGGTGTTCTTCTCCAGCGTATACGGGTTCGCCCAATACCTGGGCTACGATATTTTCCCCTGGTCCACCCGTGATGTGGAAGAATACCGGGGTCTGCCTTCAACCTATGCCAATCCGAATTTTGCCGGACATACCCTGATGCTTTCGCTGATCCTGGGCGCCTGTCTCATGACAGTTAAGCGGATGCGCTGGGTGATTCTGTTGCTGGTTTTAATTGCAGCCCACCTGTACCTGACGCATATGCGCGGTGCCCCCGTGGCATTGCTTGCCGGCGCCCTGTTAACCGGGTGCGCCCTTGCCCTATCCAGAATTCCCAAGATAAGCGCGCCCTGGAAACCCATGGCGGCCCTGGCCGCCGTGGCGCTGCTGGGCCTTGCGGGCCTGGCGGCCCTGTTGCCCGTTTCAAAAGCGCTGACCGGGTTCTATGTTCCCACGGACGGTTCCCTTATCCTGCGCTATAACGGCTACTACGGCGCGGCAAAGATGGCGCTCGACCATCCGGTAACCGGCGTGGGCCCGGGCAACTATGGCCGGAAAGCCATCGCCTACTGGACCCCCTATGAAAAACGCTGGTTTGCTGACCAACAAAAACGTAACCTCCGTGCACACTGTGACCTCCTTGAAACGGCCACGGAAACCGGGCTTCCCGGACTGGCGCTGCATGTGGCCCTGCTTGTGGCGCTGCTGGTGCGAAGCCTCACGCTGGCCTTTACCGGCGACACGCCGGAAAAGCGTCATTTGGGGTACACCTTCGCCGCCTTTTTCCTGGCCTTCACCGTGGACGGATTATTCGGGTTCAATCTCCGGGTTCCGGTTTCGGGCGGTCTCTTTTTCCTGGTCATAGGAGCGTTCGAAGGCGTGACTTCTCCCCTGGCCCAGCCTGCCGCGCCGGAACACGTGAATAAGAAAGGGAAGGCGAAAGCGTCCAGGCCAGTTCTTGCCGTACCGGAAAAGCAGCCCCGTGTATTTTCCAGTCTGGCCCTGTGCGGCGCTGCCACCCTATGTCTTGTCGGCGCCGGGGTCGTTTTCGCCGGTGAAATCCAGTACCAGAAGGGTAACGGCGCAAAAGTATTCTTGGAGAACCCCGACAATACCATGTATTATCCCCAGGCTCTGAAGCAGGGTGAGGATGCCTTGCTGACGGGGCGCAGCCTGGTATTCTGGGATGAACGGTATTCAGACCTGCTCGGGCACCTTGCCATGAAGGCCGGCAATACGGAAAGGTCTATCGACTATTACAAACGCGCCCTGCAAACGGACCCACACCATCCTAACAAGGCAGCCAATCTGGCCCGAGCCTATTTGGGCCATGCGCTCAGATTCGCGCGGGATAATGTCGTCCCCGATTATTCGCAGGTGAGTGGGCTGTTGGAAGAAGCGCGGCGCCAGGTGGAATTGGCGGAGCGGTATTGTGACATCTCGCCCCATGTTCAGGATGTCTTTTGGCGCATTACCCGGGCACAGGCCGTGTTGGCAGAGGAACAGGGACGGGACGCCCGGGCCTACTGGGAGGAAACCGCGAACAGAATAGAAGCCTCGCGCCGCTGCGGCCCGCGCGACATCGCCGGAGCGAACAAGGGGCTTGGCATGGCCTACGCGAAAATCGGACAGCCGGAAAAGGCGATAGAACCGCTCGCAAAAGCGCTGGAAAAAGAACCCGCCGACGAATCGACATGGTCATTGCTGGAAACAGCCGCACGTGACAGCGGCAACACGGCGCCCCTCTTCAGCGTGTTGTATAAAAACTATGCACAGGCATCGACGGGCCTTCCCGGGACGGAAGACCTGCTCGTAACGGTGCTCCGGCGTATGGTTCACTGTTATGCTGAACTGACGCGGGACACACGAGTGGCGGAACGGATGGTCCGGAGCGGACTGGCCCTTGCGCCGCACAGGGCCGAGTTATGGGCTTTGTGTTCAGGCCTTGCGACACGGGCCGACGATACGACATGGTTGTGCCGGGAAGCGACACAGCGCGGCGGCGCCGCAAACGCGGGAAAAGGTATCCCCGCTTTTGTGCAAGCCCTTTGTTCAGGAAGCGCTGCCGGTGATGCGTTGGGCCTGGCTTCACAGGAGGTTGCCCGCGAGGCAATGAAGTCGGCAGGGCAACCTTCCGCCGGGGATTTCGCGGGAGCAGCTGATCTGTTGATGCGTATGCTGGAGGGTCAGGCCCTGGCCGTCGATCGCGCGGCGGAAATCAAGGCGAATATTGCCACCGCATACCTCGAAGCCGGACGCTGGGAAGACGCAAACCGGCTGTTCGCTGAAGCCATTGAACGGCTCCCGGAGAACGCCAGGGGGCGTCTGCTCTCCGCGAGGGCCCGGGCTCTGTCGGGCATGGGGCAAGCAGAGAAAGCCATGGCTGTCATTGCCGAAGGAATACAGTACGCGCCGAACGATCCTCTGGTGCAACTTACCTATGCACGCCTGTTGAGCACTGCGGGCCGTGTGGATGAAGCCCTCTTCGCCTTCACAGCGGCCATAAACAGCCTGCCCGACGCCTCGCCGTTGAAGATGCAGGCACAACGCGAACTGGAGCAGTTGCGCGCCCGGAAGCGCGCGCCCGTTCCTGAATAGGATTCCCTGGATGGCCCAAAAAGATACTACCATACCGACCGCTTCACCCGAAGCTGCGGAGGGCATCCCCAATCAGAGACGAGTCATAGCCGCCCTCTCCATTGCCGTTACACTGCTCATAATTGCAATGATGGCGGGTTACACCCGTTTCGGGGCGGAGTTTCTACGCCGCAGGGATGATTCGATAGGCGATATGCTGATGCGGGAAGGGAAACGGATCGAGGCGGGCGGCCTGCACCCACTTGCGCTGGAGACCTATGAGCGGGCATTGAACGCACGTTTTAACGGCGCTTCCAATCGTACCTTCACCCTGGAACGTGCGGGTGAACTCCAGTGGCAGGCAGAGAATTTCGAAAAAGCTGCCGGGTACCTGTCCCGCGCGCTGGAAGGTCCCGGCGCGAGTCCGGCGCCTTACGAAGCGCTCGTGGATTCCTTGATACACCTGGGCCGGCTCGACGAAGCCCGGCAGCGCCTGTCCGACTGGAAAGAGACACTTGCATCCGGCGACGGAGACCCTGCCGCGTACGGCCACGCCCTGGGAATGCTGGCCGAAGCCGAAGGCGATACCGCCAAAGCCGTTATCGCGTATGAGGGTTGCGCTTCCCAGTATAGCCATGCGCTCAGTGCGGCCCGGCTGGGAATTCTCTATTCCGAAAGCGGCCAGAGGGACAAGGCCCTGGAGTACCTGGAACAATATTTCCGCCTCGGCGCACCTGGAAAAGACAACGAAACACTTCATAGCCTGTATGCCGACCTGGCGCGGGAAAGCGCGCTTCCCTGAACCTCGGCCGGCATCATGACAAGACTGGCGCAACCGTCAAGAAGCGTCGTCACCTCCCGTTTCATGGCCATACTGTTGCAACAGGAAATACTCAAAACTGTCCAAAAGAGCAACAAAAGATGCCGTGATGATATTTTCCGAGACGCCCACGGTGCACCAGGAACTTTCGGCGTCTGAAGTTTCAATCAAAACACGCGTTTTTGCCCGGGTGGCCAACTTGCCGTCCAGGATGCGGACCTTGTAATCTTCGAGGTGCATGCCCTCTATTTTCGGATAGGTGGTACGGAGCGCCTTGCGCAGAGCATTGTTCATCGCGTCGACGGGGCCGTGCCCTTCCGCCACGGTATGTTCAATGGCGCCGCCAGGCAATTTGACTTTAACCGTGACCTCCGACATGGTCGGTTGGGCGATATGGGGCTGGTTGACCCGGGCATGGAATCCCAGGGTTTCGAAAAAACTGCGGGAGCGGTTGGTGGCCTTTCGTATGATGAGATCCAGGGAAGCGTCCGCACCTTCGAATTCATACCCTTCGTTCTCCAGTTCTTTGATTCGTTCCAGAATAGACTTCGTTTCCTGACCGCCTTTTTCGAGGGAAAGCCCCAGCTCGGCCGACTTCTGAATCAGGCTGGAACGACCGGACATTTCGCTCACCGCGATATGTGTGCTATTGCCCACCAATTCGGGCTTGATGTGCTCGTAACTGCTTTTGCGCTTGCTCACTGCGTCCGCATGCATACCCGCCTTGTGTGTAAAGGCGTAACGGCCGACATAGGGCGCATTGTCACGGGGGGACATGTTGGCCAATTCGGCGATAAGATGGGATTTTCGGGTCAATCTTGACAACTGGTCCTGCGTCAACACCTCATATCCCATCTTCAACTGCAGCGCGGGAATGATGGCACACAGGTCCGCATTGCCGCAGCGTTCCCCGTAGCCGTTCAGGGTTCCCTGAACCTGGGTCGCGCCGGCCCGGACCGCCGCAAGGGCACCGGCAACTCCGCAGCCGCTGTCGTTATGCGTATGGATGCCCAGGCAGACCTTGGAAATCTGTTTCCTGGCGGCTTTGGTCAACACCTGGATATCTTCGGGCAACGTGCCGCCGTTGGTGTCACAAAGCACGATGGCCTCCGCACCGGACTCGGCGGCGCAGGCAATCACCTCAAAGGCATAAGCCTGGTCCTCGCGACAAGCATCAAAAAAGTGTTCCGCATCCAGGAAAACCCGCCTGTCGTGGCCTTTCAGCCAGGCGACGGATTCACGCACCAAGGTCAGGTTCTGTTTCAGGGTAATGCCGAGCACATCGCGCACATGGGAAACGGAACTCTTGGCGAAGATGGTCACGACCGGTGTACGCGCCTCCACAAGGGCCTTCAGATTGGGGTCATCATCACAATAATTTTTATGATGGCGTGTGCTGCCGAACGCTACCATGGTGCTGTTTTGCAGGTCGATATCCCGGACGCGTTTGAACAGGTCCGCAGCCTTGGGATTCGCATGAGGCTGCCCCCCTTCGATATAGGAAACACCGAGCGTGTCCAAGGCTTTGACCACCAGTAACTGGTCGCTCTTGGAAAACTTGACCCCGGGGCCTTGCGCGCCGTCGCGCAACGTAGTGTCGTATACTTCAATTTTATTTTTCATGTTGGAAGACTCCAAAAACTATTCTCATATTTTAAAACCATGCGGCAAATGACGCCCCCTGCGGGCCGGGGAATTGACCCGCCAGGTAAATGATCACCCGGGGCAATACTACACCCTCAAGGCAGGTAACAGCGCGCCATCTTCTGACGGCTGCCGTTTCCAAGACGATTGGCCGTCACCGGAATACTGATTTGTTCTTGGGAAAGGAGGTACCGTAGCGAGGCCAATTCTGATGCAGCTGGGAGCATTATAACAAAACCGGAACCTGGAATATATTCAGGCCCGATGAAGCGCGTTGACAGACAGCGG
Source organism: Candidatus Hydrogenedentota bacterium (assembly GCA_022706235.1). GTDB lineage: Bacteria > Hydrogenedentota > Hydrogenedentia > Hydrogenedentales > CAITNO01 > JAAYBJ01. The sequence goes on from JAKJCY010000040.1 coordinate 13,064, forward strand.
GTTCTCATGGATAAAATGATGCAACAATTCATGGCCCCGCGCGACCAGAGTACCACTCGCGGCGGCCGCTTTTTCACTGTAAGAGGCCACCTCGTCCCGTTCAATGCCTGGGCCGCACATGGCGAAGGGCACGGGCCCACCCGCATGCGTTTTAGTACTGATGAGGGTGAAATGGTCGGGCGCGGCGAGTAGGCGCGTCTCCGGATGAGCGGCCTGATATTCCAGGAAAGGCCCGACAATGCGTTCATCGAATTGTTCAATGGCCCGGATTTTCAATTCCACATTGCCCTGATGGGAGGCCTCATCCGGCGCTTCCACATGTATATAAACGAAATCGCCGTGTTCCAGTGCCTTCCGGGCGGCATCCACTTTGCCCTCGTAATTCGTGTCAATCCAGCCTGTAGCGCCCGGCACGTCCACCACGTCGAGCCCTGCGCATACGCCAATACCCTTGACTAAATCCACCGCCGAGATGACCGCGCCGGAAAGGCCGAAACGGTCCCGGTAGGATTCCAGGGCAAGAGCCCGTCCCTGTCCCCAGGGCCACAGCGACGTTGCGGGAAGATTTCCCGCTTCCACGCGCTTCCCGTTGACAGGATGCTCGCGCAGTACCGGTTCGGATGCTTCCATGAGTTCGCGCAGCAAGGCGGCGGCGGGACCTTTCGGCAACCACGGGACATACTCCTTGCCGGTGATATTGTGCGGCGGTTCGCATTCGGTAGCGGCCAACTGGTCCACGGAACCCGCCGCGGAGGCTTTGATCACACCCGTATGACGGTAACTGACGCCGGCATGCAGCACGATGGGAAAGCGGCCCGTAAAGGCCTCATTCAGGCTTTGTACAAGAATCCGCGCTTCTTCCGTGGTAATGTGACCCGAGGTGAAATCTCTCATGACGCCCTGTTCCAGACAAACGAGGTTGCACCGAAATGCAACCTCGTCTCCGCCCAATGTAATCCCCTGGCTGGCCGCTTCAATGGCCGCCCTGCCTGAAAAGAACGTGCGCGGGTCATACCCGAAAACCGAAAGATTGCCCACATCGCTTCCGGGGGGCATGCCCTCGGGCACCGGACAGAACAAACCGGAACAGCCGGACGCCGCGATACGGTCCATATTTGGGGTGTGGGCGGCTTCAATGGCGGTCCGCCCCCCACACGCTTCCAGCGGATGGTCCGCCATGCCGTCTCCAAGCAAGACAATGTATTTCACGATGTCGCTCCTATTGCATTGTAGCGGGGAACTCCCCCACGGCAAATACACTATCATGTAAACGATGAACAAGGCAACCGCATTCCTGAAGATCGCGGTCCGGTATTTTTCTTGGTAAAAGGATTCGGTATACAATGAGGAACCCTTGCGTTCCATTTTTCCGATTGCAGCAATCAAGGAGTTCACTTGAACAGGTCCCTTTCCATAGAAATCGGGGTCAAAACCGACCCTATCGAATACCGGTACTCCTATCCGTGGCTCTTTCGCCTGCTGGCGGAAGAGGGCGTCAAACATGTTCAAATCGGCACTTTTTTCGAGCTGTACGCCCTGCCGGACGCCTTCTTCACCGCGTTGCGCGAACAGGCTGCGGCCTTCGGCCTTTCCATCACCAGCGTGTTTACCGCCCATCGGGAGCTGGGCGGTTTCTTCCAGGAGGAGCCCGCCTGGGAAACGATTGCACGAAAGAACTATGAACGCCTGATTCAGGCAGGGGCCTTGCTGGGCGCCCGCTCGGTGGGTTCCAATCCCGGCGCAGTGGTAAGAGACCGCATGGAAGGCAAGACGGCGGGCATAAACCGGTACCTGCGCCACATGCGTGAACTGATGCATTTCGCCCACAAGCACGGCGTTCCCTGCCTGACGATGGAACCCATGTCCTGCCTGGCGGAACCTCCTACGCTCCCGGAGGAAATCACCGCCATGGCGACGGCGTTGGCATCCTATCACGGAACCCACCCGGATACCGCCGGAATCGGCTATTGCGCCGACGTTTCACATGGATACGTGGACCGGGACGGGCGGGTCGTGCACACGCACCTTGCTCTCCTTGAGGCGACCCTGCCCTGGCTTGTGGAACTGCACCTGAAGAATACGGACGGGCGCTACGGCGCCACCTTCGGGTTCACGGAAAAAGAACGCGAACGGGGCATCATAGCGCTGACCGACATCCGCGATTTTCTTTTCGCGCACGGCGACATTCTTCCCGTCGAAAATCTCGTGGCCTATCTTGAAATCGGCGGGCCGAAACTCGGCCGCGACTACAGTGACCCTCTGCTCGAAGAATCCCTCCGGGAATCGCTTCGGCACCTCAAAGAGGTCTTTACATGCCCCCTTCCCACACGGGCCGAACACATCCCTTCCGTGTCCTGCGTGCCTGTTTCACAGGGACCGCATGTGGAAATAGCGCCCTCCCTGATGTGCGCCGACCTGTGTCATGCAGAAGATGCCGTCCATGCCCTGGAACATCTGGGCGCGGACTGGCTGCACCTGGACATCATGGACGCGCGGTTTACGCCCAATATGCCCCTCGGCCTGGAACTGCTGCGGCAACTGCGTTCGAAAACGCGGTTACCTTTCGATGCCCACCTAATGGTCACCAACACGGATTTCTTTGTACGGGAAATGATTGCCATCGGCGTGCAGCAGATATCCGTGCATGCGGAATCCGACCATCACCTGGACCGGACCCTGGCCTTCATCCGGAACGCCGGGATTCGCGCCGGTGTCGCCCTGAATCCGGCCACGCCGCTCGAAACGCTGGACTATCTGCTCGAACGCCTGGACTTTGTATTGATTATGACCGTAAACCCGGGGTTTGCCGGCCAGCAGATAGTGCCCACCGGCATCCGGAAAATCAGGGACTGTTACCGGTATCTGCACCGCCGGGGCGTGGCCATACCCATCCAGGTGGACGGCCAGGTCAGTTTTACCAACATACCCATGATGGTGGCGGCGGGGGCGGACTGTCTTGTGGCGGGCACCAGCAGCCTGTTTCACCTCGGCGGTAGCCTGCCGGAAAACATGGCTGAGATGAAAGCGGCCATCGAGGAGGGGCTGGAGATCCGCTCCGGTCGCCCCCGCTGCGTCAACAAGGAGAACATCCCTTCATGAAAGCCCTGGTACTGCACGGAATCGGCGATCTCCGGTTCGAGGAAATGCCTGCACCGGAGCCCGGCCCCGGGGAAGTACTAATCCGGGTCGTGGCCTGCGGGGTATGTGGCTCTGACATACCGCGTATTTTTGTAAAAGAAGCCTACCGTTACCCGCTGATTTGCGGTCACGAATTCTCCGGACTGGTTACCGCCTGCGGCGCGGGCGTGGACGACCTGGAAAAGGATGCCCGGGTAACGGCGTTTCCCCTGGTCTGGTGCGGGAATTGCCCCGCGTGTGAACGGGGCCGCTATGCCCAGTGTTCCCATTACGATTACCTGGGCTCACGGAGCGATGGCGCCTTTGCCGAATATGTGGTCGCGCCGCGCCGCAACATTCTACGCGTCCCCGAGAGGGTGCCGATGGAAGTGGCGGCAATGACCGAACCGGCCGCCGTCGCTCTCCACGCCCTGTACCGGGCAGGCGGCCTGTCGGCAGGAGAGACCGCCGCTATTTTCGGGGCGGGGCCTATCGGCCTGATGACGGCCCAGTGGGCGGAACTATCCTGCATGGGGAAGGTCATTTTATTTGACGTGGATCCGGACAAATGCGCCCTAGCCCGTCGATTGGGATTCCGTTACTGCTTCAACACGGCCGAAACATCGGCACGAGAGGTTATCGACGATATGACAGGCGGCGAAGGCGCGGACATTGTCATTGAAGCGGCCGGCGCGCCTGCGGCGCTGACTTCCTGCCTGGAAGTCGCAGGCACGGGCGCCCGGGTTGTTTTACTGGGCAATCCCGCCTCTGATGTCACCCTTCCGGCTCCCCTGTTGTCCCGGGCCATGCGTCGCGAACTATCCATCTTGGGCAGCTGGAATTCCACCTACAGCGCCCTGGGTACCCGGGGTGAATGGCAGGTGGTGCTGCAGTCCATGGCAGCCAGCGCCCTGCTGTTCAGCCCGCTCATCAGCCATCGTGTAACCCTGGCCCATGCCGCCGACACGCTGACGGCTATGCACCGGAAAGCCGGCCTGTTTTCAAAAGTCATCATACAACCCATACTTGGATAACCTGCTCCGCGCAAAGGAACACCCCATGCTCGCCGCACTCCTGGAAGACATCAACCATCTCACCCTGAAAGAAATGGCCGTGCCCGAAATCGACGACGATTCCGCTCTGATGCGCGTGGAATCCGTGGCCATCTGCGGTTCTGACGCCCGCATCCTGCACCATGGCAATCCCAGCGTGCTCCCGCCGGCCATCATGGGCCATGAAGCGGCCGGCATCATCGAAAAAGCAGGCAAAAATGTCACCCGCGTTAAGGAAGGCGACCGTGTCGCCCTCGGCGCCGACGTGCCCTGCGGCCGGTGTTCCTGGTGCCGCAACGGCCTGGGCAACAACTGTGCCGTCAACTACGCGGTGGGCTACCAGATTTCGGGCGCATTCACCCAATACATGAAACTGCCGCGCCTGCTGCTGGAAGAGGGTCCGGTTACGCCTATTCCGGACGCGCTTTCCTATGACGAGGCGGCACTGGCGGAGCCCCTGGCCTGCGCGATAAACGGGCTCGAACTCGTGAACATGTCTCTGGGTAAAACCGTTGCGTTGCTCGGGCTCGGGCCCATCGGATGCATGATGATAGATTTGGCCCGCGCCATGGGAGCGGTAAAGGTGATTGGCGTACAGCGCAGCAAAAAACGCCTTGAAATTGCCCGCGCATACAACGCAGACGTGTATATCGCTTCCGATGAGGAAAACGTGGTAGAACGATGCCAGGAAGAAACGGGCGGACATGGACCCGATGTTGTCATTACCACCTGCGGCGCGGTGGAAGCCCATGAACAAGCCGTTGACATGGTGGCGCACCGGGGCTATGTCAATTTTTTCGGCGGACTGGCAAAAGACATACGACCGGCGCAGATCCTCTCCAATACCATTCACTACAAGGAATGTTACGTTACGGGTTCGCATGGCAGTGTACCACGCCAGCATGAACTGGCCGTCACCCTAATTGAAACGGGCGTAGTCCGCGTCACACCTGTCATCACCCATACCTATCCGCTCTCCGGGATTCAGGAGGCCTTTGAAACCATGGAATCCCGCATGGGCATGAAGGTGCTCCTTCACCCGCACGCTTAACCCCTCCCCACGCCAAATGCGATGCTGCGTGTTTTTGACCATTGACCGGGTGCCTTGTTTTTGGTTCCCATTCCAATCCAATTTTTAAGTTATTTGAACACTAATTCTAGTTTGCGGTACACTACTGGACGTATTCAGGTAAAAACGTCTTTCCCCCCTAACCGCTGTTAATAAGGCTCCATCAATGAACACGAAGATATTGATTGGCTTTTTTGTACTGCTTGCCATTTTTCTGTTACTGCCCGTGGTGGCCCAAATCATGCGGTCCACCGGTGGCGCTGGTGGAGAGTTGGGTGCCCCCCCGCCTCCGGGACCAAAAGCAGAGCCCCTGTTAAATGCCAGTAATCTTGCCGGCACGGCCTGGAATGTTAAAACCCCGGAAATGCCCATTGCGGTAACGGTGACCCTCAACAGCGGTGGCCAGGCGGTGGCTACGGTGCCTGCCCTTTTCGCACCCATTGCCCGCCAGCAACTGGGCACGGACACCCTTACGGGAAATTGGTCCGTCCAAGGCAACAAGTTAATTGCCTCGGTTACGTTTCAGGGGAAGGGGTTCCAGGTGGAATGTGATATCATCGGCGACAAGATTTACTATGACAACAAAGAGATTCCGCGAATCCAGTAACCTCTTCCGTTTCCGGGAACGCTTATGGAACCCGACAAGGTAGCATCGCCTGTCAAAAAAGAAGAGCGCCTTAAAGAAATGGCGGCCGCGTGGGGGACTGTTGCCGTGGCCTATTCCGGAGGGGTCGATTCTTCCTATCTCGCCGATGTGGCCGTTGAAGTCCTGGGTAAAAAAGTATGGCTGTTCATTGCGGATACACCAAGTTTTCCGCGCTCCGATTTATCCTTTGCCCTGGACCTGGCCCGCGCACGGGGGTGGCAGGTCGAAATCCTGAATACCCATGAATTCTCCTGTGAGGCCTTTTTGAAAAATGACGCCATGCGGTGCTACCTCTGTAAAGGAGAGCTCTTCAGCGTTATGGCTGCCCGGGCCCAGGCCCGGCATATAGCCGTGCTGGCACACGGAGAAACCGCAGAGGACATCCTTGACTCTACCCGCGTCGGCATGCGTGCCGCCCATGAGGCCGGCGTTCAGGCCCCCCTCGCAGACGCGGGCTTTACCAAGGCCGACATCCGTGAACGCAGCCGGGTCCGAGGACTGCCGACCTGGGCCAAGCCCTCTTTCGCCTGTCTGGCGTCACGCATACCCGAAGGGTCTCCCATCACCACGGATGCCCTGGATAAAATCGAACAGGCGGAAACACTCCTGCGCGAGTTGGGCTGCCGTCAATACCGTGCGCGTCATCACGGCGAACTGTGCCGCATTGAGGTGGAACCCGAAGATATGCCCCTCCTGCTGTTGGAACAAAACCGCCGGCAACTTATCACGGCACTCAGGAAACTTGGGTACCGTTACGTTACGCTGGACCTGGCGGGATACAAAACCGGGAACATGGCAAAGTAGGCGGCGGGGACATTTCCAACGAAACGGGCGAAAAGCCAGACGCGTGGCGCTGCCTAAATCCGCACGTAAGAAATGGTGAGATCATAGAAACGGCATCTTGCCGCTTCCATCGTGACTGCGGCCCGTATGTCCGTCTTGATGCAAAGCGGCAGGGTGCCGCTTCTACGTTCCTTGTCCTTATTGGCTTTACGCCAACAACTCGGTTTCTTACGTGTGGATTACGGGGCGGCACACAATCTTATTGGCGGGACCACACTCAAATATGCTATAGTTGTATACTTGCTGTACTATTTCGTCAGATTTCCAGTTCCCGATGGAGGGGGATTTTTGTGCAACAGTGGTAAACGGAGTGCCGTGTAAGAAATTTTTTGCGGGTGTGGACTGTTTACTTTACAAATAGTCCTATTTTGTGTGTTTCGGATGGATTGCTGACGAACGGCTGTATCTCCGTTGCTGGTAAGGAACCCTTAGATTTATGCTCAAGAAAGAAGTAGAGATTCGTTGGCATGGCCGCGGCGGCCAAGGCACAATCACCTCGGCGAATATGCTGGCCGAAGCGGCCTATCACGCGGGTTTCAAGGGCGTCATGTCCTCGCCGGCATTTGGCGCGGAACGTCGCGGCGCCCCGGTCACGGCATCAACACGCCTTGCGCCAAAACCTTTGCGCTGCCTTTCCCAAGTGCAGTTTCCCGACATCGTGGTGATAATGGATGACAGCCTGGTAAAAACGGCCCATGCGGTGGACGGCATCGCCAAGGGCGGCCTGGTGGTTGTAAATACCTGCCAGACGCCCCGGGCATTGGGATTGAACGGCGACTACCGTGTGGCCACAGCAGACGCCACCAGCATTGCCGAACGCGTGGGTTTAATTGTGTCCGGAGCACTGATGATCAATACGGCAATGCTGGGCGCAGTGGCGCGGGCATCGGGCCTCATTGATTTGCCCCATATAGAAATGGCGCTGAAAAGCATCTTTTCTCCGCGCGCCGCCCAGAAAAATTTTGAATCGGCCCGCCTCACCTATGAACACACGAACTGCTTGTCCTGTATGGACGAAGCCATTTGAATCCCGGATACAGGAGGCCTACAAGTTATGTCAGGAACACGCGATTGCAATCAGGACACGGCCATGTCGTGGCCCTGTGTGGGCGAAGCCGGCCGCACTGGCGATTGGCGTATTGGCCGGCCCGTGCTCGACCCTGAAAAATGTATCGCGGCGAAGAAAAACCGCATTTTGTGCATGCAGTGCTGGGTTTTTTGCCCGGATAACGTAATAACCCGCACGGTACCGCCCACGATAGACCTGGAGTACTGTAAAGGGTGCGGCATATGCGCGGCCGTGTGCCCGTCGCAGGCCATTGAAATGCATCCGGAGCATGAGCATGGCGCGTCTACCGAGCGGGAGGACCTTTCCTGTGGCTGTTAATACTTCGTCCGTAGCCGTCATTACCGGCAATAAGGCCGCGGCCGAAGCTGCGCGCCTTGCCCGGGTGGAGGTCATCGCCGCCTACCCGATCACTCCACAGTCCGGCGTGGTGGAAGCGCTGGCGAGCTATGTGGAAGCAGGTATGCTCGACGCGGAATTCATCACGGTGGAAAGCGAACACAGCGCCATGAGCGTTTGCATCGGTTCCTCCATAGCCGGTTCCCGCGTATTCACCGCCACTAGCGCGAATGGGCTGGCTTACATGAGCGAACAACTTTCCTGGGTAGCCGGGTCCCGGTTGCCCGTGGTCATGGGATGCGCCAACCGGGCCATGTCCGCCCCGTGGAATGTTTTGAACGATCAGCAGGACTCCATGTCCCAGCGCGACCACGGCTGGATACAGTTGTACTGCCGGGATAACCAGGAGATTCTGGACACGTTTTTGCAGGCATTCCGCCTTGCCGAGACCCTCAGCCTGCCTGTGATGGTCTGTTATGACGGCTTCATCCTGTCCCATACGGTGATGCCGGTGGATGTTCCGAGTCAGGAGCAAGTGGATTCGTTCCTGCCGCCCCTCGCGGCGCGAACGATTCTCGATATCGCCGACCCGCGCAACATCAATCCCGTTACCCTGGCCAATCCGAGGAAGAACGGAAACAGCGTTCTGTGCCATGGATACATGGAATTCCGCTACCTGATGCAGCAGGCCCTGGACAAGGCCCTGACCGCCATTGTGGACGTTGACAAGGAGTATGAAGAACATTTCGGCCGGTCCTGCGGCGGGCTCACCTGGTCCTACGCACTGGAAGACGCCGAAGTGGCGCTGATCGCGGCGGGCAGCCTTGCCAATGAAGCCACGGTGGCCGCCGACGCCCTGCGCGAGGAAGGTATCGCTGCGGGTGTCCTGGGCATCCGCTCCTACCGTCCGTTTCCCGACGCCCGCGTGGCGCAGGAATTGAAACAGGCGCGCCTTGCCGTCGTATTCGACAAAAGCCTGACTTATGGATATGGCGGCCCTATCTACGTTGATGTTCAGGCCGCGTTATACAGGCACAAGGGAACGGCGGAAGTACACGGCTATATCGGCGGCCTGGGCGGCCGGGACATCAACGCGCATCAGTTGTCTGGCGCCGTACAGGAAAGCCTCTCCTGGATGAAACAGGAACAGGCTCCCAAGCCAATTAATTGGCTGAATCTCCAACTCTAGCCCAATCCCCAATGGAGACCCCCATGACAACCAACATCTTGAACCTTCCGGAAAACGAATACCTGCTTCCGGGAAACCGGGCCTGCGCCGGGTGCAGCGTGGGCATTGCATTCCGCCATGTCACCAAGGCTCTGGAAGGCAAAGCCGTTCTCGTGGTGCCCGCCAGCTGCTTCACCGTGCTGTGCGGCATGTATCCCACTTCATCGGTAACGTTGCCCGTCATGAACTGCGCCTTTCCAAGTACCGCCGCAAGCGCGTCCGGCATCGCTGCGGCCCTGAAGAAACAGGGCCGGACGGATATTACCGTGGTGGCCGTGGCCGGGGACGGGGGTACGGCGGACATCGGCATCCAGGCATTGAGCGGCGCGGCGGAACGAAACGCGGACATCCTGTTTATTTGTTATGACAATGAAGCCTACATGAATACGGGCACCCAGCGTTCCGGCCTTACCCCCATGGGCGCCTATACCACGACAACCCCATCTGTAGGCAAGCTCCAGTTCCCCAAGGATATCCCCGCCATCATGGAGGCCCACGGGGTTTCCTACATCGCGACAGCAAGCCCCGGATATCCCGGCGACCTTTACGACAAGGTATACAAGGCCCGGTTTATGAAGGGCACCCGTTACATTCAAATCAACGCGCCCTGTCCGGCCGGCTGGGGGTATCCCGCCTCCGATACCGTAAAAATGGCGCGTAAAGCAGTGGAAACCGGTGCGTTTATCCTGTTTGAGATTGAAGGCGGTCATTACAGGCTCACCGGGCATAGCCTGCGCCTTGCCGGGGGCAAAGACCGCCGTCCCATCGCCGAATATCTTTCCGAACAAGCCCGGTATTCCCGCACCGACGATGATACCATCGCCATGGTACAACGCCGTGTGGACGAACGCTGGCATGCCGCTCTCAAACGGCACTACAGCGAAAAAGTGGAAGAAGACGTCTAAAAAAACCGCGCGGCAATCGTTATAAAGATAGCAGGGGGCGGAAAGCCAAACGGGTATTGCATGCAGATAATCATCCAAAAAGACCGCGAAACCGCGGTTGCCCTTGCCGCCGCGCTATTGGCCGACCAGCTGCGTCTCAAGCCGAATTCCGTTCTGGGCCTGGCCACGGGCCGCACCATGGAAGGGTTGTATGCCCGGCTGGCGGAGATGCACCGGAGTGCAGGCCTGGACTTCTCCCTGGCGGTCACCTTCAACCTGGACGAATATTACGGGCTCCCCCCGACGCACCCGAATTCCTACCGCTACTACATGAATCAGCATCTTTTCAACAGGGTGAACATTGACTTGCGGAATACCCATTTGCCCCGTGGCACGACAACGGACCCGCAGAAAGAGGCCCGGCGCTATGAACTGCTGATAAAAGACGCCGGGGGCATCGATTTGCAGGTGTTGAGTATCGGCGAATCCGGCCATATAGGGTTCAATGAGCCCCTTTCGGCCATGTTTTCAAGAACCCGGCTGAAAGCCCTTACCGCCAAAACGGTGGAACAGAACTCTCCGCTGTTTGAGGAACCGGAAGCGATGCCGCGTTTTGCCTTCACCATGGGTGTAGGCACCATTCTGGAGGCGGCCCGTTGCCTCATGCTGGTCACCGGTCCCGAAAAGGCGGCCATAATCGCAAAGGCAACGGAAGGCCCCGTCACCTCCATGATAAGCGCCAGCGCGCTGCAGCTGCACCCCGACTGTACCGTTATCACGGATGCGGACGCCGGCGCAAACCTGGAACAACAGGAGTATTACCATTGGATTTACGAACATGACCCGCAGTGGGAACCTTACCGCGCTCTCTTCCCGCGATAGTCATCGCCTCACGTTAGCGCAACCCGTTTGAAAGGAGACTCTTATGACAACCATTCGCATCACAACGGTTCAATTCCAGGTTTCACCGAGTAAAAAGGAGAATCTGCCGCGCATTCTGGAGTACATACACCAAGGCGACTGTGATTTCATGCTTTTCCCGGAAATGAGCCTTACGGGGTATCACGGGGATTTTAATGAAGAACGGACCCGCCAAGCCTGGAAACAGATCGCCGCAGCCTGCAGGCAGAGCTACGTGACGGCCATCCTCGGCACCGGCGCCGTGCTCGAGGACGGCCAGCGCTGCATCCAGTCCCGCATCTACAGCGAAGAAGGGCAACTCATCGGCACTCATGAAAAAATCGTCGCCACGGAAAATGATCGGAAATGGTGCCGTCCCGGGGAAGAACTGCGCGTGTTCGAACACAAGGACTTGACCTTCGGCTGCCTGATAGGCAACGATCTCTGGGTAACCCCCGGTTACGGCCCGTACCCGGATCCGCGCCTCAGTTGCCAGCTGGCCCGCAAAGGGGCTCAACTGATATTTCACAGCAATCACTCGGGATACAACCAGACCTATACAGCCTTTCATGAGTCCAATCTTGCCCTGCGCGCGCGGGAGGGGTCGCTATACATCGTGACAGCGAACGCCGCGTCTGACTCAGCCCCCGTAAACGCCGCCTCAGGAATCATGTCGCCTGAAGGCGCCTGGCTGGCCCAGTGTCCCCGTATCGGCGAACACAAACGCACCCTGGACATCGAGATTGACAAGGAATAGCGTCAACGTTATTTACAGGATGACCGTCACTTCAATGTCGCCTTCTTGAGGCGTACCAGAGGCTAAAGACCAGGTTTCAATGCGCATAGTGCGGCAGAGGTCGTCCGAAATGGCTTCTATGGCCTGCTGCCAGTCGGGGGTACAGACAACCGCAGCCTCCTTGACGGGCGCGGCCATGCTGAGGCTGGCGTCCGCCTTGGCCCGGCGCACGTGTTCCACAATCCTGATGGCAGCCTGCCAGGTAACCGCATGTTCCGGCGCTGGAACGGCGGTGAATTCCTCCGGAGACGGCCACGGGCTGCGATGCACCGAAGGGTGCATATCCGAATCGCCAGCAAAATGCCACTGCCAGATTTCTTCACAGATATAAGGCACAAAGGGAGCAAACAGGCGCACCAGCGCCCGAAGCATCAACCGCAACGCGGCGCGGGCTGAGTTTTTTCCCGGCGTGTCCGTTTCATCGTAGGTGCGCGGTTTTGCAAGTTCAAGATAGTTGTCGCAGAACACCGGCCAAAAGAAATCCTCGATAACACTGAGCGCCTGGGCATAATCGAACTCATCAAAGGCTCGCGTGGCGCGCCCGACGGTCGCACGCAATTCGTGCACCACCGCCCGGTCCAGTTCACAGGTGATGGCGTCAGGGGTCAGCCCGGACGCGTCCTGGTCGCCTAATCGGCCAAGAACAAACCTGGCCGCGTTGAACAGTTTGGTGCACAGTTTTTTGCCCACCTTGAAAATCTGTTCGTCATAGGCCGTGTCCACGCCGAGCCGGGCCCGCGCCGCCCAATAGCGGACACTGTCCGCGCCGTACTGGTCGATGAGAGGTTCAGGGGTAACCACGTTGCCATGGCTCTTGGACATCTTTTTCCGATCCGGGTCAAGAATCCAGCCGCTGATGACAACGTTTTTCCAAGGGATTTCGCGCTCGTGCAGATAGGCCTTGACAATGGTGTAGAAAGCCCAGGTACGGATGATTTCGTGACTCTGCGGCCGGATATCCATGGGAAACAGCCGCTTGTGGCGTTCCGGTTCTTCCACCCAATGGCTGGCAATCTGCGGGGTGAGGGAACTTGTCGCCCAAGTGTCGAAAACGTCCGGGTCCCCCGTAAAGCCCAGAGGCTGGTTACGTTGGGACTCGTCATATCCGGGCGGTGGTTCATCCAGGGGATCCACCGGCAGCTGGTCCACTGCGGGCAGAAGAGGCTGGTCGTAAATACACTGGCCGTTCGCATCCATCTTGTACCATACGGGGATGGGCACGCCAAAAAAGCGCTGACGGCTCAGGCACCAGTCCAGGCTGAGGCCTTCCACCCAGTGTTCATAGCGTTTGAACATATAGATTGGCCGCCATTGAATCTTACGGCCCTGTTCCAGCAGCGCCTCTTTTTTGTCCAGGATGCGCCCGTACCATTGGCGCGCGGGCAGCAGTTCCAACGGGCGGTACCCCTTCTCGAAGAACTTGACGGCATGCCGGATTTCTTCGCGCGGGCGATCGAGGACGCCGGGAGCCGCTTCGGCGATTTGCACAATGTGCTCCTGGGCCTTTTTCGCCGGGAGCCCGGCAATCTCGCCGTAGGCTGCGTTGGCGGCGTCCGGGTCCAGGCTGATAAAGCCGCTGTCGTTGTCCCCCGCCGCAGTGAAGGTCACCGGCAGCAACCGGCCGTCCGCGCCGAGCACTTGACGCAGGGGCAGGTTGTATTGCTGCCACCACTCGACGTCGGTCTGGTCGCCGAAGGTGCACACCATGACCACGCCGGTACCCTTTTCCGGGTCCGCCTTAACGTCCCTGATAATGGGCACAGGCGCATGGAACAGGGGAGTCACCGCATACTTGCCCGCATGGGCGGCATACCGGGGATCATCGGGATGGACCATGACGGCGACGCAGGCGGGCAGGAGTTCCGGACGGGTCGTGGCGATGACCAGGCATTCATTGCCGCCCTGAATAGGGAAACGCAGGAAATGATAGGCGCCCGCCAGTTCGCGGTCTTCCACTTCCGCCTGGGCGATAGCCGTCTGAAAATCCACATCCCAGAGTACTGGCCGGTTGTCCTGGTACACTTCGCCCTTGTCAAATATGTCCAAAAAACTGGCTTGCGACGTTCGCCGGCAGTGTTCATCTATGGTGGCGTACTCGAGCGACCAGTCATAGCTGAGCCCGAGGCGGGTCCATAAGTGCTTGAACGCGGCTTCATCTTCCTTCGTGACAACATCGCACAGTTCAATGAAGTTTCTTCGGCTGATGGGCGCGGGCGCTCCTTTTTCACCCCGGACCGCCTTGAAATCAGGGTCATAATGGACATGGGGTTCGCACTTGACATTATACAGATTCTGGACCCGCCGTTCCGTCGGCAGCCCGTTGTCGTCCCAGCCGATGGGAAAAAAGATATTCTTGCCCGTCATACGCTGATAGCGTACGACAAAATCCTGGTGGGAATAACTGAACATATGTCCCACATGCAACGAGCCGCTTACCGTCGGCGGGGGCGTATCCACAACAAAGGTGTCTTCTCTGCTGCGGGCGGGGTCCCAGGCATACAGGCGACTGTCTTCCCAATAGCGCTGCCACCGGGTTTCAATCTCGTCCGGTTTATATTTATCTGGCACTTCCATGCATACTCTCCCCGCCGGTCATTGTTGAAACCGGCATAACTCCGTTATGAGACCCCCGGCAAACATCTTGAGGTTTACCAGGCGTTAAAACCAGGCTTTAAAACACGTTTTCGTGATGAATTGACCTGTTCCATTGATACTCATACCCCTCCGGTGCGGTCGCCTACATCAACTGCCGCCGTACCCCGGAAAAAGCACAGTCTCCCCCGTACACGGGAAAATTTTCGAGGCCACCGGCGGGGCGTCCCCCCGCGCGGTCTTTTTCCGCGTCTCTGCCGCAGCTAGTATACCTGAAAAAGGCGGGAATATTCACTCTTGGGGCAGGCGCTTTTCAGCGGCAGGGGCCTGCAGGCACAGGCACTGTGCTCTAACACAACAGCACTGAAAGCCAACTATAACCGTACTGTGTGTGGATTCTTGTGGCCGTATGGTCTAGCCCCCATGGATATGACGTAACTTTTCAAAACGGCTTTGAAGTACAAGTCTGCGCTTCGTCCGGGACTTCGCCCGAAAGAAGAGGCGCCTGCGGCGCATCCAAAATGCCGTATGGTAATCAGAAAGAAACACACGAAATACACCTGTATCAACGCATTTCGCCTTCCCTTATAAACAGCCGTAAACACGGTCATTCCGGTTTTTTCGCGATCACCGGCTCGGGTCGAAGGACGGTACTGGACAACGCGACAAATACCGGAATCCAGATTGGGCCCGCTGCAATGAATACCCAGTTCCCTTCTCGAAAACACAACGAATGCGGCCAATCCCGCATCCACGGCCTCAGGAACTGGATTCCGGTCTTTTCGCGGCCTGGTACCCGCTCCGCTGCACGGCCTTTTTCCACCGCGAAAAACCGGAATGACACGTTGTTTTTGGATTCTTGAACTCAACCGGGACATAACGCTCCTCGTGGTAAGAAACTGAACTCATATTTATTTGTCAACGGAATCGCCTTAAGCGCCTACGCTTCGTCCAAGACTTCGCCCGGAAGAAGAGGCGCCTTCGGCGCAACAAAAATGTACCATCGTCTTTCATTACAAAAAACTCTAACCACTGTCATTCCGGTCTTTTCGCG
>JAKJCY010000410.1:0-272 GCA_022706235.1 Candidatus Hydrogenedentota bacterium
CGTGCGAATTAGCGGAAAACCATCCTCCTGAACCGGCGCGGTCGCGTGTAGGCAGTCCACGATGAATTCGCATACGTCATCCAGATTCTTTTCGGATTCGCTCATACCCCCAACTCCTCAAAATTCTTCTTGATCGTTGCCGCCAGTTGTACGGCCTCGGCGTTCAGATCCTCCAGTTCCACATGGATATTGCGCAGGGCCTCCTCGAAATCAAAATCCTCGTCCACCTCCTCTGGTGCGACACCCACGTAGCGGCCAGGAGTGAGGCTCCA
>JAKJCY010000410.1:341-833 GCA_022706235.1 Candidatus Hydrogenedentota bacterium
TTGAGCTGTTCTACGGCCAGGACGCGGGCCTCGTCGGCTGTCTTGCGGGCGCGGGTGATGTCACGGCCTGTCCAGGCGTCGTTATCGCGGGCGTCGCATTCGTTCTCGCAGGTTTCGATCAGGCGGCAGGCGAGCTTGTAGAGCAGGTCGGTTTGCCCGGCCAGATCGCGGCTGGTCTCGGCCAGGGTGGCGAGACGGTCCACGGCTTTCTTCAATTCGCCGTTGGTGGTTTTATGCTGTTCCCAGGCCGCCTGCTGCTCGCCGACACTTTTCCGGAATGCCTCAACGCTCGTTTTGAAACGGGGGATAGCCTCATCCAGTTCCTTGAGCGGTTCAATGTGGGGGGAGTCTTTGGCCAGGGACTTGAGGAAGGGTTCCATACTGCTGCGCGGGTTCGCCAGCGCAGCGATAAAACCCGGCAGTGGTTCGAGCGTTTCTCCTGCTTCGTTTTTCGTGGTGATGCATGCCGCGCCCTCGGCCAGCATGCGCCGG
>JAKJCY010000411.1 GCA_022706235.1 Candidatus Hydrogenedentota bacterium
GTGCGCCTGCGAGCGTATAGAGCCAGAGTGGTGCAAGTCCACTCCAGAGAAACGTTACATATCTGTAGCCGACCGTAACTGCGTCGTCGCGAGACGGGGTGGAGAGCAACGGAAGGCGAACAACCAGTCCGTAGGATAACGAACTCGATTCGGCCAGATAGATTCGGCGAGCCTGCCATTCAATGGCGAAGCCCGGAACAGTCTGTCGCGCTGAAAGTACATGCGCCTTGTCATAGATGGCAAGGAGGAACAAATAAAGGCATGTTAGTAACGTGATAAAGCGACGACGGAGGACTATTGGGTGTTTGGAGACGGAATGGTTGGAAGGCTATGTGCGTGAAGCAGGGAGACCTGTGCGGTGTCAGGTCGGTGTTCATGGTGCCTTGTGCGCCCGAAGAGCCGAACCGCGCAGGAGTCAGAGCATCCATAGTAGTGTTGAAGCGCCGTAATGGGCGTGGAGCGAAGGGATGCAGGAAGATGGATTCGTATAGTACAGGCAAGACGGAAAGGAACCTTTCGACAGTGGTTTGCGAAGACAAATCTAATCCCGAAGGGGATGCCCGTGCCCGATGGGCGTGGGCGGAACCGTCTGTGTGGACGAAACGAATGCTTGCAGCCCTCGAAAAGGGGTGAAAGGAGATGTATGGCACAGTCTCGCTGGCCTAGCAAATTCTTTGTCAACCTCGGGTTTATTGACCTGACTCAAGCCCGGTGGCTGGCTGCCAAGTCCTCTCTGAGGCAAACCATCAACTGGAGAGCCGTGTGCGGGAAATCCGCACGCACGGTTCGGAGGGAGGGGAGACCGGGTAACCGGTCTTCCCTACCCCTAT
>JAKJCY010000412.1:0-355 GCA_022706235.1 Candidatus Hydrogenedentota bacterium
AGGAGTGTACACAAAGTTTACCATCCTCACAGGTCAAATGTCAATACGAAAGTCTTTTTCTTGGCTTATTTTTTTGGGGAATAACTAAAAGGTTCGATGCTTATTTATCAACCCCAGCCCTATTCTAATGACACTGGTTTCATTTTTAATATACGCATAATAATATAATAATTATTTTCAGAAGAACCGTCTTTATTGTCTTGACACTCAGGATTAATAGACGAAATTAACAATGAGAACATGTTCCATGCTGACTAATATCGGCTGGAGGTTCCATCGAAAATCCGTTCTCCTTATTCCTGTCGCCTTATTCCTGGTGCTTTTCTGGCATGCAATGCGCTCGATAAACGAAGTT
>JAKJCY010000412.1:508-827 GCA_022706235.1 Candidatus Hydrogenedentota bacterium
TTTTTGCTCCGTCTTTTTTGTTTGTTTACGAGTGCCATACGCATTTCCGACGAGATCAGGAAGTCTGAAGTTAGCCCATCTTCCGCAGAAACGGCCTTTAAAATTTTTATCTTATTGCAAAACGGTATATTAGCAAGTAAAGTCTGCACTACATTTTAAATCGTTTATTGGACTTCCATGGGCTTGTTTGGCAGGGGCAAGCCCAGTTTATGTAACAAAATAGCCAGGTGATTTTCCGGACGGCTTACCGTGCGCAACCGAATTTCTCGTCCTGCATCGGTGGGCATCACGATATCCAGAGAACGTATTTCCGCCAGAT
>JAKJCY010000413.1 GCA_022706235.1 Candidatus Hydrogenedentota bacterium
TGTTTTCGCAATAACAAACGATATTCGTCCTGGAACGATTGTTTCTGGTGATGTTCCGCCTGACCGGCAATATACGCCCGAACCGCGTCCATATTGGATGCGCTTACGGAAAACGCCCCATACCCGGCTTGCCAGGAAAAATCCCGCAAGGCCGGTTCCCGATCTTTAATCCATAAACTGGAAACCCGTTTGAGTTCCTTAACCCACCCGGCTATAGAAACCTCGCGCCCGAGGCGGCAAAGGGTGTGAATATGATCTTCCGTGCCGCCGACTATCAGGGGCTGTGCATCCAATGTTTTTGAAACGCCGCCCAGATAGGCATGCATTTCCTCGCACAGGGATTTGTCGCGCAAATACGGCACACGATTCTTCGTGGAAAATACCAGGTGTATAAAGACCGCCGAAAACGATTGAGGCATGGTGACGCGCTCCTGACGAAACCCCGTTGGGGTAAATATTTTATGGGCGACCTATCCCAGGGTAGCGGAGTACCGCAACCCTGGGCTATTAGACGAAATCCCTTTGGGATTTACATCACAACAACCGCTACTTCTCCGGACGTCCTTGGTCTATTTGACGAAATCCCGTTGGGATAAACGTAAGCAGGGTTTTATAGTGTCATGATGAGTATTTCTCATCTTTGCCGTCCTAAAATATATGCAATGTTCCGGCGGATTCCGCTGCGCTCTACCCACCCTGTCGTCAGCTCTCGAAAAATCGGGAACCCGGGTTGACCTGCTCGAGGGTAAACAGCACGAGGGTCTTTTTCTCTGGGTCGGGGTTCTCTGTCACGAAACCAATGCACTGGCCCAGAGGGAAAGGTG
>JAKJCY010000414.1 GCA_022706235.1 Candidatus Hydrogenedentota bacterium
CGGTCCGCCGGACGCTCCTGTCGGAGAGGACAGCAGCGTACCCGCGCCCAGCCCCGACACCGCATACGTGCTCGGCGCGGTGACGCCCGGCGCGAGCATCGGCTCGCTGAAGGTGGCCGACAAATTCTTATCTCCCGTTGCCGTTACCGATTGCAGCGTGGGCGATACCGTTTCCAAGGGCGTAATCGCCGAAGGACTGCTGTGCGTTACCGCAACCGCGCTGATGGAAACACAAAGACACACTGCCATGAAATACAACCCTGCATACCGCATAACGTTGACCTCCTTGATACTGATAAAGACCCTGCACTTGAAATATAGTTCTACTCTTAGTAATTCTCAGAATTATACCCCCCCCCGACTTTTGTCAATTTTATTTTTTGATGGGCGAAGAACGGAAAGGCGTCCATACCCTTTATTGGGGTGTTGGACTAAAGGGCTTCGCCGTGGATATTCTTTCCTGTACCCGCAAAAAATGGGACAGTTCCCGCCGCGGGCCAGATTCGTTTTTTGCAGTCCAGACAAGGTATCACGGTGTAGCGATCCGTTGGGACCTTTTGAAGTACGCGGCGGGAACAGTCCCATTTTTTCTCCGTCTTCCCGCTCGTTCCCAAATTCCAATTTGGGAACGCAATATTGTGCGAAGTTCTACTTCGCAGATACGCAACACAGTACGCCTGCTGCTCGGAAGATGAAATGGAATTTCAAGAGAGAGAGGGTTCCCAAATGGAATTTGGGAACCAGAGGAATGGGCGAAGTACGGATAGACGTCCATACCGTTTATTGGGGTGTCTACTTGCTTTTAAACCAGATTTTCCGCA
>JAKJCY010000415.1 GCA_022706235.1 Candidatus Hydrogenedentota bacterium
GAGGCTATGCCTGGGATTACGGGCAGGGAGATACCTATCCGGCGTATTGTGTGTCCTGGGATGATGCGCAGGCCTTTATCACGGCGTTGAATACCCACATTACGAACACGGGCCAGGGCCCGGCTACGGTACGTCTGCCCTCGGAGGCGGAGTGGGAATATGCCTGCCGCGCGGGGACCGCTACACGCTTTTACTTTGGCGACTCGTTGAGCGTAGGCGATGACTGTGAAGATGACGGTATCCGCAGCCAGTATATGTGGTACTGCGGCAATAACGACCCTTACGGTAGTAAGCCCGTGGGCGGGAAGTTGGCCAATGCCTTCGGCCTGCATGACATGAGCGGCAACGTGTGGGAGTGGTGCGAAGATGACTGGCATTATGGTTACACGGGGGCGCCGAGTAATGGCAGCGCCTGGGTGGATTCACCTCGTGGCTCGAACCGCGTTGTTCGTGGCGGCCTCTGGAACTACTTCGCCCAGAATTGTCGTTCGGCGAGTCGTTACTCCGTTTGGCCCGACTACCGCTACCGCAGCATCGGGTTCCGCCTCGTCAGGTAATTACCGCCTGACTGCTTTACCGCTTGATCTTTGGATTGAATTAAGACCAGCGTAGGGCAGGAAGGGCCAAAAAGGGCGGCAGCCCGAAAAGGCCCTTCCTGCCCGGAGCGTACCAGTATATATGGACTTGTTTGTTCCCTCCCCATAACGGGGGAGATGCAAGAGGGGGTGTCCCCCTCTTGCTCGATTTTTTTTGGTTGGACTAAACGGCTTCGCCGTAGAGATTAAATTAGAAATTGAATCTGTAAGCATCTAGCGGCTAC
>JAKJCY010000416.1 GCA_022706235.1 Candidatus Hydrogenedentota bacterium
AATACCGGTCTTGCCGCATAAGGAACGAATCACCTCCAGGTAATCTTCATCCTTGTATTCCAATGGCGTATCGGAAAGGACGGAGGTTAACTGGTGGTTGAATTCCGCGGATACTTCTTCGCCGGGCATAATGTCCGGTCCGAGTGTCAGGCCGTCCCCGGCATTGTTTCCCGGTTCCTCTTTTTGCTCATAGATGACTTCGCTGACTTGCGCCTTGGGGATTTTCAGATAAGGCTCTCCGGGAAGATACTCAATTTCGACAAACATGGGCGACTGCCGCACCACCTTCACGCCGCGCAGTTCCGAACCCCGCTTAAAAACCACCACATCGCCTTTCAGCGGGTGTTTCGGTTCCGGCTCCAGGCCTGCGGCGTCTTCACTTTCACTATCCTGTTCTGCGGCGGCATCGCCCCCGGGGGCGATGGCATCCCTGGAGGCGGCGTCACCCCTGGAGGTGGCGGCAGTCTGTTCTTCGATACCGCTTTGCGCCAGGGCGGCGCCTGCAAACACCACTGCCATCAGGGGGAAAAGCACCAACAGTAGTCTACGGGCCATGATTAGCTCTCTCCGTTATATCCCAGTCGCCTGGAGCGCCACAGCGCCGGGAAGTTGTAATATTTTCTTCGCAGCGAACGGGTCCACCCGCCGCAATGACTCGGAAAATACGTTTCACACACACGCAACAACAACGCCCCGCTGTTGCGGCTCTACCTAGAATTGTAGAATTTTATCGCCTCTTTGTCAACTCAATTCTTGTGAGTGCCGGTCCAGCCCCGCGATTGCAGGAGTATGACCGACGACGAGGGCGTACT
>JAKJCY010000417.1 GCA_022706235.1 Candidatus Hydrogenedentota bacterium
GTTGGTCGAGACGAAGGCGCAGCGGATCGCGGTGTCTTGGATGTACTCGGCGGCTTTTACGTACCACGCGGTCACGTAGTCGAGCAGGCCGTGGGCTTTGATGTTGCCGCAGACAAGTGACATGTCGGCGTTTTGCTCGGTGCCCATATACTGCTTTCCGATGAAGGGCGGGTTGCCGAGGACGTAGCTGCACTGGGCCGGTGGGAGAATCGTTTTCCAGTCGAGCCGGAGGGCGTTGCCGCAGACGATGGTGGCCGACTTCTTCAGCGGGATGCGGGCGTAGTGGCGACCGAAGGCTTTCGAGAAAGCCATGTTGACCTGATGGTCGGTGAGCCAGAGGGCGGTTTCGGCGATGAGCGCCGGGAACTCCTCCAGCTCGATGCCGTAGAATTGATCGACGTTGATGCGTGCGAGGTCGCCGACATCGAGGCCGAGCGGAAGTTGTTCGCCGTATTGGGCCCGGAGGACATCGAGTTCGAGGGCGCGCAGCTCCCGGTAGGCGACGACGAGGAAGTTGCCGCAGCCGCAGGCCGGGTCGAGGAAACGCAGGGAGGCGAGCTTGTCGTGAAATTGGTTGAGGGCTTTGGCCCGGACGGAGCCGGTGCGGCGCTTGGCAAACTCGGCCTTTAGCTCGTCGAGGAAAAGTGGGTCGATGACGCGGCGGATGTTTTCCTCACTGGTGTAGTGGGCGCCCTTCGCGCGGCGCTCGCGTTTGTCCATCACGCCCTGGAAGAGAGAGCCGAAGACGCTCGGCGAGATGCGGCTCCAGTCGAACTGGCAGCATTGCAGGAG
>JAKJCY010000418.1 GCA_022706235.1 Candidatus Hydrogenedentota bacterium
CCGTATCGCGGGTCAGTTTATGCTCATAGAAGGTCATGGAGTAGCCACGGATATTGCGTGCTTCAAAGGAACGCTGGGTATACGGTTTTGAATCATAAAAAGCGATGTTACTCATGGGAAAACTTTCTGGACGCCGTCTTTTTTTATCTTTATAGTGAATAACGTCCGAACCGGCCTGTTTCTTCCGCCTTCCAGGGTGTTGCGCAAATCCGGCCCAGTGGTCCAGTTCCCCGCAGGCAATTTTTGCGCAGGAGGTGGTTGCCGATGACTCCAATGCATTTAGCATCCTGAAAGCAGCGGTCGCTTCTTGAAAGGCAAGGACTAAAAGGACTTAAGGGACACAAAGGACGCAAAGGACGCACCAATCAGGATTACGCTACAACGTCCTTTAGGTCGTTTCTGTCCTTTTAGTCCTTTGCTTTTGCCCTCCTAAAACATTGACCGCTTTTTTGCGGATCATGCCTTATTTTCGTATGTGTTATCTTGGCTAAATTCGACTTGGCACAGGGCTTGCTCTATTACGTTCAGGAACCGCAACGGCGATTTCAGAAAACAACTTGAACCCCCTGAGAAAGGAGACTATCATGAAAACAAACGTAGTAGTGACAAGCGGTCTGTTACTGTCGGCCATGGTACTGGTGGCCGGGAGCCTGTGGGCGCAGCCCGCGCCGGGCGATGTGCCGCCGCCGCCTCCGGGTGGGCCGAACGGACCCCCTGAAGCAATGGGACCGGATCCCGCGTGTCTGGATGGCGATGGCAACGGCCGGGTTACCGCCCCGGAGTTTT
>JAKJCY010000419.1:0-230 GCA_022706235.1 Candidatus Hydrogenedentota bacterium
CCTGTCTTGGATGAATATGGGAACTGGGTAGGCTTGGCGTCCCATGGGCTGAGTGCCCTGTACGCACTCAACGCGACGGGATCGGTGCCGCAAGGAGTGAATTTCTGTGTTAAGGGCTCTTTTATCGCAGAACTAATTCGTTCGAGTAACGGGTTGGTCCTTCCCCAGGGCAACACCGAAAAGAAGATGACTTTGGAAGAAACCGTGAAGGAATTATCGTCCTCGATTGT
>JAKJCY010000419.1:240-780 GCA_022706235.1 Candidatus Hydrogenedentota bacterium
GGGTAGTGTCCGAACTCGTGAACTTTTTTCCGCCCGTTACCAAGCTGAGCTTGGCAACGCAATTTCTCTTGAAGTTGAACTTCCCGTACGCATCTGTATGGCGTTAATTCCGGAATCTAGAAAGACAGTTGTATACAATTATGCTCGGTACAAAGGTGCAGCTGGGAACGCACTTGCCCGCGAAGTTCCACTTCGCAACCCCCGTCAGGCGCGGGAATACACCGTACGGACCGATGCGAAGAGCGAAATAGAATTTCAAGAGAGCGTGCGGGAACAAGCAGGAAAGTGTATTGCCGCCATGCCATGACATCAATCGGCGGGAAATAAAACCAGGAACCAAAATACTGGTCGCCATTCTTTCCCTTAATTGGAACTATTGGAACAATGCCGCTGTAAAAGCAATAGGCAGCAGAATCGTGCCGAGAATTGACGAAAAAATTTTTACGATAAGGCCGCCAACGTCACCCACTATATATACAGCCAACACATTCAAAGCATCCTGAAAATCTTTGTCCATGACAGTCCTTTCCTTTCTAGCTG
>JAKJCY010000041.1 GCA_022706235.1 Candidatus Hydrogenedentota bacterium
GGTATACACATCACCTGTCTGATTGCTGAACATGAGGGGCGAACCGCCCAGGGTCATCGTCGGGGTGCCGGCTATGGTATCGTTATCCGTGATGGTGGCGCTGAACGTGACAAACTCGCCTGATCGGGCGAAAGGTTGTGAGGCGGTGACGGAGCCGATTACCGGGTCCGTGGTATCCATCACATTAATGGTTATGTCTTTTTCAAAAACGACCGGATATACATTATTCCTGGCGCCGACCCGGATGGTGTGGGAAGGATTTTGGCCGTAATCAATAAGCGCGGCGTTCGCGATGCGTACATCAATATCCAACGAGGTGCTGGTGTTCAGTGCGAAACGTCCGCCGGCATTATTAATCAGCGACCAGACGTAGGGAGGCTTATTATCGGCGTCCGTAGCGGTCAAGGTTCCGAAAACCGTGTCGTTGGGGTCATTGTCGTTTACACTGAGCGTGTCCGGAGTGATATTTGCTATCCCGGAGTAACTGGCCGGAATCACCATGGCTGCCATGCCCCAGTTGGCATCATACACCCCCGCATCCGGAGTCCAGGCCACTGTGGCCCCAGTGGAACTGGAACCGGGAATGGTGCCTCCACCATGACTGGAACGTTGCGGAGCATCCCAGAAATAGTAGGTTTCCAGATTCCATCGTTCCGTATGACCCGTTCCTGCGATGGTAAGGTCGGCGCCCCGCGCATGGATGGCCGAAACCACCATGGACCCACTTGGCGCCTCCGCTGCGGTAAAACTGATGCTCGGGGTGGGATCGTTATCAAATTGATTTTCATCCGCCTTTTTAGTTGTTGTCGCCAGCGCGGCAGTATTAACGCCCGCAAGTAAAAGACAGCCGGCCGCCTTGTGGCGTGTATTCCCTGACAGAGTCACAGAAACAGTTTGACTGCCTGCCGGTGGATTCACGAGATAATATAATTGCGTCCGCTCATCCATATCACTATTGGGACTTGAAATGGAGTTGATGGCAAATGTCATTGTTGACGTGCCAATCAGGACAGATGTCGCGTTACGGGCGTTTCTGTTCGTAACACCCACAACCGCCAGTTGTGTGCCCGCCGGTACCGATACCGTGAAAGAGAAGGAGGAATCATCCGCCTCATCCAACCCGGAACCGGAGCCCAGCACTGTCACATCCGCCACGGCAGCTATTGACAAGGTAATCAGCGCGACCAGAAAAAAATGGAAACGAGTGAAAGTATTCATAGCGACACCTTAGTTTGAAAGGTTCCTTGCGAGAACATATACATTGTATATGTTGTACTCTAGTTTTGACTGTAGCGTAAAAAGAAACGACCTGCTTATCACAAAACCTTCTTCCCAAAAAGCATTTTAGTTGCCTGCGCCAAACTTTTTATCATCTACAGTTTACTTTAAAAATGCAAAGGTGTCAAGAAAACATGTTCATGTTATCTGCTTTAAAATAATGCAAAGGTATCAATCAAAAAAAATTGTATAACCAATAGTCAGAGGAGACGCTCCCTTATGCCGCATAATGATAGTGGCAGACGGAAGGCTCTGGCCGAATTCCGGGCAATACCAATTGTCTTGTCCGGAGGAACAAATATCCTTAAACTCAAGGGTTCCTTCCGTACAGAGCGTGATACGAAAGTTTACACTATCCGTGGAAAGCAAGATTTCACGGTCTGTGCCGGTGACCCGTATTTCCGGGTGGAGGTGTATAACGCTTTTTACTTCATGAGAACCGGAACCAACCTTAACCGTATCTTCCACCTCCCAATAGTGCCGGTCGGGCGAATAATGAATACAGCGGCAATGGCGGTATCCCGAGAAATGTTCATAGGCGGCTTCCAGCGATATAAAATCTGGTCGTACCTCAAAGCGAGGTGTGTCGGCCTTGGGACGTTGACCAATGCGGAAGACCTTCCACCAGTCGCTCTGCTCCAAACTATCCAGTTGTACGGTATTGTGCGCACGGGTACTTCGGCAATATCCGCGCAAGACGCTTTCGGCATACCCATGAACGCCGCTATCTACGATAACGCGCCGCCCGCTCAGGCTAAGTTCATAAGAGAGCATGTCCGCATGGCTGTGACCTGGTTGCCAAGGCGGCAGGGGAGGGGCTGTTTTCACGATCATGAAATCGCCCGTCGTTTGATCTCCCATGCAGTAATAGCCGGAAGGTTCCAGGGCTACACCATGGCGGTCACGGACAGAGGAATTTCCCGGCTCGCTCTTTGGATGAGGGAGAAGGCGCATGGCAAGTCGGACCAGCGCCTGTGTGGGCGCTGCTTCTTTTAGAGCACTATCCCCGAAAAGGGGTATTTCTCCGTCCGGGTGCGTGATCGTGTTAAGAAAGGCACACATCTTTATCAGGGCATCTGCAAGGAAAGTCGGTTTTTCTTCCAGCACCGCATAGACCAGCAGGCAGTCCCAAAGTACGTGGGCATGATACATGGGGCTTCGTTCTATGTGGCCGCCATCAGGCAGGATTTGTTCGTTGATCTGTTCGTGCAGTAGTTTCAGCGCATGTGCTAAACATACTTGTTCATTCACCAGACAAGCTGATACGGCCAGGGCGCAAGCGTTTTTTAGCAGGTGATTGGCGCGCAAGTCATACTCGATCCATTTCTTCAGCCAACGCATTTGCCGGAGGAATGCGGCACGGACTTCTTCTTCATGAAGATGAAATACCGCAATCAGCATTGACCAGTTGAGGAGCCTTTCGGATACAGGCCAGGCGTCCCATCCTGCGTCGCTATCTACTGGATTCCGTTGTATCCAATCAGAAATCCAGTTCAAGGCCCGGTCCCGGTCACCGAGGTAGTTGTCCGCTGCGGCGTTTATGGCAAAGTCACGGGTGAAACAAAAGCCTTGAAGTTTATAACGCCACAGCAGGGGATACCTGTTGTCCCGCCAGGGAATACAGTGTTCCTTCTCCGTGCATCGCCCCAGGAAGCAGATGGTCTGAGCGCGAAGAGCATCCAAGTCACACCCTGAATGGATCGCACATTCGTTGCCGTGTTGAAGAAAGTGCTTCATGCGGCGGACGCAATCCTGGTCAAACGGGGGAGGGGAAATGGGGATACGGGGTGTCCAATAAAGATGAAAACGACGGCGCGTCCTATGCCAAAAACGCCAAAGCAATTGAGACATCTTGATGTGGCGAAGCGTATTTCCGTAAAGACAAGCCTCTTTAAACATTCGCGGAACTCCCCAGCAAACATTCTGCGAAACGTGCAAGATTTTCAGCGCTTTGCTCCAAATAGGTGGAAGCGCTGGTGATGGCATCTGCGGGAGACATGGGTTCTGGTGCGATAGGAAATACAGCGGTAACTCCCGATTCATAGAGCGGGGCCAGATCACCTTTGATACGGCCCGCGAGGACAACCAGTGGCTTTTCATGCCGTTTCGCGAGCAGGGCTACTCCCGCCACCACTTTTCCAAACAGGGTCTGCCCGTCCAAAGAGCCTTCTCCTGAAATAATCAAATCTGCTTTGCTGGCTTGTTCTTCCATATCGCCATAGGCTTCAAACACCAAATCGATTCCAGGCCGCAGATGCGCATCGGCAAAGGCGGCAAGTCCCGCGCCCAGCCCCCCGGCTGCGCCGCCACCCGAAAGTGTCAGAACGTCTTTTCCGGTTTGGGCCAGAACAAGACTACCGAAATGATGAAGCGCTTGGTCCAGCCTCTCTGCCACTTCGGGGGATGCACCTTTCTGTGGGCCATATACATGGGAGGCACCGCCGGAGCCGCATAAAACATTTGTAACATCACAGGCGCCTATAATTTCAACGTCGCTGAGCCGGGAATCCTTCCGGGAAAGGTCGATCGTGTGCAATCGTTCCAATTCCCCCCCGCCCCATGCCAATTCCTTCCCGCCGGCATCGCGCAAGGAAATTCCCAGAGCCTGGGCCATCCCCGCGCCGCCGTCATTGGTAGCGCTGCCGCCCAAACCCACAATAATACGACGGACCTCGAGGTCAAGGGCCGCTCGTATGAGTTCTCCCACACCCCGGGTGGTGGCTTTGAGAGGGTTTCGTTCTTGAAGAGGAACAAGCGCCAGTCCCGCTGCACCTGCCATCTCAATTACTGCGGTCTTGCCGCTTTCGACAAGGCTCAGGGAGGACGGTACAGGCGTGCCCATGGGTCCAGTGACTTTCAATGATGTAGTGGTGCCGCCCCGCGCTTGCAGAATCACCCGGGATAAGCCCTCACCACCATCAGCCATGGGCCGGCAAAGAATTTGCGGCGGTTCTTTGGCGCCACGGTGCAGTCCTCTGCTGATAGCTTCCGCCACAGCAAAAGCATCAAGGCATTCTTTAAAAGAATCCGGAACGACTAAAATATTCATAACAATCATAACCTTACCAAGGCTTGGTAGTAATTGCTTACCATGATGTTGCCACAGACCTCTTTTCATCTGTGTTCAAAAAGGCGATTGGAACAAAGCACTGTATAGACGCAAGACGCAAGTATAGCGTAATCAAGACGACGACATGCAAAAACAATGAATATTCCGTGGTCACAGATGCGACTTTACACAGCGTGGGATTATTGCCTATGCCTTAACGGGACTTAATACATTAAAACATTGAAATCTCACGCAAAAGAAGATGAGTCCAGACGCTATGTCAGGATGGTGTATACTAAATACGGAAACTAAAATGGTAGGTAAATTAACGCGCCAAAAAATTCAATCAAGGCTGATTCATGGCACAACCAAAAATAAACCGTAGAACATTTTTGACTGCCGCTGGTGCCGGTATGGTGTGTACCGCAAACGGGAGACCGCAAGAAGCCCCTCTAACAAGCTCCTCCATGAAGGTTTTGCTATGGTGTTGGGATTCCCGGATGACTTGGGATGATGAGCCAGATCGAATTCAAACCAACATGGCGGCTTCAGAGATAAGGTTTCCCTACGTGAAGAGCTCGGAGGCGTATTTAACCGGATTTCGGCGACTTGTGGATTATTGCAGCACAAATGGCATCTGGGGTATCGTGATATGGGGGTTTCTTCGGGATGCTCATGGCGGTGTTACGGCGGCGAGGGACCTTTGTCTCTATGCCAGAGACCGAGGTGTTTCCATTGTTCCCGGGGTCGGTTTATGCGCATATGGAGGATACTACTATGACGGGGAACATCCCTTTAACCTGGAGGTCTATTTAAAAAAACATCCTGAGAGGGTTAGTATCGCGCAAGAGGAGGGGGGGAAACGGTCGGTAGCAGGTGTTTTAGACCCATCCCTGCCTGAAAACAGACAGTGGTGGAGAGATGGTCTTGATTGGATGTTAGAGAATTTTGCCATTGCCGGCATCAACTATGAAATGGGGGATTTCATTGTCAATTCGTCCAGTTCGGCCTGTGCGGCACGCGCCGCTTTGAATATTGACACGGATGAAAACATTCAAGATATCGTGATTGCGACGCATGATCTGATGCAATACGCTCATGATGTCAAGCCAGACGGCGTGTTCATAAACGCACTTTACCGGGGGTATCCACAAATCAAGAATGTAGCAAACATTCCCTATGTCAAAGCCTTGCATCCGAGCACCGTTTGGCAATATACCCTGACCGGGATGGCTCGTGAAACTTCTTTCCCTGAAGGATTGGACGTACTGCCGCCACACAGGCAGTATGGATATTTGCATTGGTTTAATGCTTCAACACACACGGAAAACCGTGATTATACTGCCGATATTGCCCGGGCCTGTCGTGGGGCGTACAACCTGGGTTTTGAATTCATCGGTACCTATGGCGAACTCAAGGCGAATTCGCTGCTTGCGGACCGAAACTATCGCGCTCAAGTGTTCTGGTCGAAAAATCCATTGCTTGCATATGACAAATTTATATAGATACACACTATCAAACACCCGGAAACTATCGCAATACGCAGCGGGGCTGTTTTAAATCAATGTTCATCCACCGGCCCTGACGGTGAGAATTTGTCAGGCTTTGCCGTTGTATCGTTTTTTCTGCTTATGGACATGTCGGTCCTTTTCGCTGTTTACAACATCCTTGCTTGTACCGTCATGCCGGTTTTTCGCGACCGATGACTTTTTACTAAAGCCGTTACCGGTATACCGCGAAAAAACCGGAATGACGTGGGCTTGGTCGTGATAAGATGGATAACAAGGCTTTGAAACGGAATCGATAGTTGTATTCATGAGGCTCCTTTTAGGAACTCTCCTCATACCACCGGCTCTGCCGGTGGCTGTTGATTCCAACAGTAAAGTTGTAAAAAAAATACTTAATCCTTCTTTTTCTAGGTATACACATCGTGATTAGATGCAAGAATAAGTGCAAATGAAAATACGCCATATAGCATTCCTGCTGAAAATAAATACGCTAAAAAGGAAATAGTTTTGTAAAGGAGGCATGGTCGAAAAAAAATTTGAAATCCACTATTTTTAGTTGTATAATAGTACAGTTTTAAATATAGAGCAATGGTTGCTCTCGTCATACAAGTTCTTTACACCAGCGCCATAAGGGCAGTTACGGGTCAAAAAAAAAGGAAAGCACATTATGCCAAGAGGAAAGTTTATTTCTCGTAGTGACATATTGGATTTACTGTCCGCGATAAATCCAAACAGTAACATTTCCGTGTACATACAGCTGGAAAATTTGATCCGCTTTGGTATTGCTTCCGGAAAGCTTAACCAGAGTGATCAACTTCCGCCTGCACGTGATCTGGCAGAACGGTTGGGCATCAACATGAACACCGTGTCCAAGGCCTATCGTGATTTGGTGGTCATGGGACTGCTGACGACAAAGCGTGGATTAGGTGTGTTTATCAAGGAAGGTACGGCTGAACAATGCCGGAAAGTATCGCGGAAAACGGTTATGCGTCATTTTTTTGAAGCAACTGCCGAAGCCAAGATTGCCGGCTTCAAGCCGGATGAGCTGAAGACAATTCTGGACCGGGTCTACAGCCAAAATGTATATCCCTATGGTGCTATCCCGAGTTCCATAATTCCCGATGTTCAATAGACTGCCGTTCCCCCAACGCCTTGATGCTGTTTTGCCGCAAGGGATGGATACGTGCGAACTGGAAGTCGCAAAGTGGGGATGGGAACTAACTTAGTTTATTTTTACAGAGGTAACGCGAGTAGTATTTTGGAATGATTTCTCACGCGATTCTAATCTTTGCCCTATACTTTGGGCGTATTCGGGTGGTCACGAACAAATCGTTTATCCCTTGGCTTGTGGTCTTATAGACAAAAGGTCTTCAGTGAGGACTAATACAGGGAAATCCGCATCAAAGCCGGATGCGGTCAGGTGTGCCATACAGGGGATACCAGATGCAATCTTTGTCTGTAGTTTTGCTGTTCCGGGCTGGGCAGGGCAATAGGAACTACCTGTCCAGCCCGGAACTGTTTCCTTAATAGACTGGAGTGTTTTTTTTGCCATGAGAAGTGTTTTGCAGCGCGTGGCATATGCATCCGTGTCCGTTGACGGGAGGGTAACAGGAGAAATTCAAACAGGTATTGTCGCCTTGTTAAGCGTCGAAGCGGGAGATACTGAAACGGATGCACGGTACATCGCCGATAAAATTGCAGGTGTACGCTTTTTTAATGATGCCGATGATAAAATGAACTTGTCAGTGAAAGATGTCGGGGGAAGCGTTCTGGTCATTTCCCAGTTTACCTTGCATGGGGATTGTCGTCGGGGGCGGAGGCCGTCTTTCATTCTTTCGGCGCGACCGGAGACGGCACTACCCTTGTATGAACTGGTGGTGCACCATCTGCACGAGGTGGAGTTGCTGAATGTTGCTACCGGCGTTTTCGGGGCACGCATGACCGTTAACATTGTGAATGAGGGCCCCGTGACCTTGTTGTTGGATTCCCGCAGGCTATTTTAAAACCTGGCCTGCGCGCAAGGGATGCTTTCATCAAAATGCCCGGTATGTCTGGAGGATCGCGGAAATTGCCGACCCAATCCACACTCTCGGAAATTTTTATCCCTTCACCTGATAATGTAGCGTTGCAGACTGACAACGATGAATAAACCAGGCATGGAGAATGCCCGATTTGAACAAGAAATGCCGCCTTAAATCGATGTTAATCCACCGGCGCTGCCGGTGAGAATTCGCCAGGCTTTGCCGTTCCATCGTTTACCTGCGCTTATGAACATGTCGGCTCTTTTTTCTGTTTACAACATCCTTGCTTGTAACGTCATGCCGGTTTTTTCGCGCCTATACGGTACTTTCTTTGAAACGCGTCCTCGTGCGCGAAAAAAACGGAATGACGTAGGCTTGGTCGTGATAAGAAGGACAACAAGGCTTTGAGACGGAATCGATAGTTGTTTTCATGAGGCTCCGTATAGGAGGCCTCCTCATACCACCGGCTCTGACGGCGGTTGTTGATTCTTGTAGATCTGAGGGAGAGAATAATGGCGGAGAGGGTGGGATTCGAACCCACGGTACGGTAAAACCGCACAACGGCTTTCGAGGCCGCCGCCTTCAACCACTCGGCCACCTCTCCTTGGGAAACGAAATTGTAACAAATACCATGTTCATGTTCCAATTTTTTCGGAGCGAACGGGAGCATTTACGGTAAAAATTTTGGGTTTTTGCCGATGAATAGGTATAATTTCACCATCGTATCCTCTTAATGCCCGGTTATCACCTCATGGGAATCCTTGCATGCTTAAGGATTTCCAAGTCGGCGTGAATACGCGTAACCCGAACCCACCAGCTTCCCAACGGAGCACCAAAAAGGAGAACTGTATGACGTCCAATAGAGTATTCAATTTTTCAGCGGGTCCTGCCACGTTGCCGTTGCCTGTTTTGGAGCAGGCACAAAAGGAACTGTTGTGCTATCCGGGAGCGGGCGCTTCCGTCATGGAAATCAGCCATCGCTCGGATGCGTTTAAGGGAATCCTGGAGGAGGCCAAATCCAATATAAAAACCCTGCTCGGCATCTCGGACGAATATGCCGTACTGTTTACGCCGGGCGGCGCGACTATGCAATTTTCCATGCTGGCCATGAACTTTTTAAAGGGCGCGACAGCGGATTACATCAATACGGGTTCCTGGGCAAAAAAGGCCATGCAGGCTGCGGCGCGTTGTGGCACGGCGCGCAGCGCCTGGAGTGGTCAGGAGGAAAAATTCAACAGGACACCGCAACCCGAAGAACCAGAGTTGAGCCCCGAGGCGGCCTATGTGCATTTTACCTCCAATGAGACCATCGAAGGTATCCAATACGCTACGGAACCCGATGCGAAAGGAAAACCGCTTTTCTGCGATTCTTCTTCCGATTTTCTGTGCCGTCCCATTGATATAAGCAAGTACGCCCTGCTGTACGCGGGTGCCCAAAAGAATATCGGCCCCTCAGGCACCGCCGTGGTTGTGCTGCGCAAAGATATGTTAGAACAGGTGCCTGATGGGCTTCATCCCCTCCTGGATTACAAAGTTATGGAGGAAAATGATTCCTTGTATAACACGCCTGCAACGTTTACCATTTACATTATTTCTTTGGTCAGCCGATGGTTGTTGAAGGAAATCGGCGGGCTGGAAAAGATGCATGTCATCAATAAACATAAGGCGAAGATGCTGTATGAGGTTATTGATGCCAGCGGCGGCTTTTATCGTGGTCATGCCCAACCCGCCTGCAGATCAATCATGAATGTGACCTTCCGTGTGGGAACAGAGGAACAGGAGAAGGCTTTTCTGTCCCAGGCAAAAGCGGCGGGTCTCGACGGTCTCAAGGGGCACCGGAGTGTCGGCGGGTGCCGTGCGTCCATCTATAACGCCATGCCGGTGGATGGTGTAATGACCTTGCGGGATTTCATGTTGGAGTTTCAGCGGACAAACGGGTAGGATGTCCCCGGTGTTTGTCCCTTCAATAATTGAAAACATACTATAGTATGCATAGACCGCTGTTACTGTCAACGATAACGGCGGTCTTCTTTTATGGAGTATAGAACCACCGGTTGGCCGGGCTGTACTTTTCGGGTTCCCGGAGTTATAGGGTGATAATAATCCCTATGGCGTTAACTTATACAGAGGACGCAAACGTTCTCCAGTGTCATCGGGTCGATTTATGATGCAGAATACGAGGGTATCGTGCGCTTCAGAACAAAAAATATTGAATCCTGCCAGTAAAATCGCCACAATGAAGGTTTGATTCCCTTGAAGAATCTGTTTCCGTAAACTATTTTAAGGAGGAAGCACGAAATGGAGTACAATCCCGCTCTGGGGGTATTTCTTCATGCCGTTGGAGGCCTTGCTGCGGCAAGCTTTTATTTACCCTATACGCGGGTAAAAAACTGGAAATGGGAAAGCCTTTGGCTGACGGGCGGCATTTTTTCCTGGCTTGTGGCACCCATTATAGGCGCTGTCTTTATTTGCCCGGGGTTACCGGATGTGTTCCGGGAGGCACCTTTGTCAAGCCTCTTCTGGACGTATGCCTTCGGGGTATTGTGGGGCGTGGGCGGGCTGACCTTTGGAATGTCCGTCCGGTATCTGGGACAATCCCTTGGATTTTCCATAGCGTTGGGATTCTGCGCGGTATTTGGAACCGTTATTCCACCTCTATTCCTCGGTACACTATTAGGACTGACGGAAAGTCGCTCGGGTATCGTGGTGCTCGCCGGATTGGGTGTCTGTGTCGGAGGCATCGCTTTGTGCGGCTTGGCCGGTATGCGCAAAGAGCGTCAGTTGTCACGGGAGGAAAAACAATCTTCCGTGAAGGAATTCAACTTTTTCACCGGCCTATGGGTAGCATGTTTCTCCGGCATAATGAGCGCGTGCATGGCCTTCGCATTCGTGTCCGGTGACGTCATCGGCAAACTGGCTGTTGAAAGAGGGACTCCGCCGATTTTCGCAAACATGCCCATCCTTGTGGTTGTGATGCTGGGTGGACTGACTACCAATCTGATCTGGTGTATCGTGTTGAATAGTAAAAACAGGAGCTTCAAAAATTATGTGGATGCGGATGGAGCCTCCCTGCTGTCCAATTATTTCTTCTGTGCTCTTGCGGGAATAACCTGGTACCTGCAGTTTTTCTTTTACGGTATGGGAGAGACCCGGATGGGCGAGGCCTTTTCGTTTTCCAGCTGGACCCTGCATATGGCGTTTATCATCGCTTTCAGCAATCTGTGGGGTATTTTGTTGAAGGAATGGAAACCCACCGACCGAAGGACCCATGTGCTGGTTTTTGTCGGCGTGATTGTACTGATACTGTCGACCGTGGTGGTGGGCTACGGGAATTATCTGAAAGGATAGGAGCGGTACTATGAACCGGGAAACCATGACATCACGGGAGCGGGTGCTTGCCGCCCTGAACCACACCGAACCGGACCGAGTTCCCATAGACTTTGGCGGCAATCAGACTGGCATAC
Organism: Candidatus Hydrogenedentota bacterium; assembly: GCA_022706235.1. Classification (GTDB taxonomy): domain Bacteria; phylum Hydrogenedentota; class Hydrogenedentia; order Hydrogenedentales; family CAITNO01; genus JAAYBJ01. The sequence goes on from JAKJCY010000041.1 coordinate 11,321, forward strand.
ACAAGTTCGCTTACGAGGCGGTGCTGCAGCACTTGGGCATTAACGATGAAACCGTCATCATGGATGCGGTACAGCAGCTGGCTCGGCCCTGTGAGAAACTTTTAGAGCGTTTCCATGTGGATACGCGGTACATTGCGGCCGGGGCCGCGTCGGACTGGAAGGGGGGCATTGTACAAGAAGAACGCGACGGGCGACTCTGGCATGACTTAGTGGATGAATTCGGGGTGCGCTGGTCCATGCCTGACGATCAGCCCTTCTTTATGGATATTACCCATCACCCGCTGGCACAGGCTTCCATTCATGATATACGGGAATATCCATTCCCCAAAGGTGATGATCCAGGCCGCTTTGAGGGACTCCGTGACCGAGCGCTTCAGATTAAAAATGAAACACCTTATGCCGTGATCAGCGGCATATGCGGGGTCGTTTATGAGACCTGCTGGTATATGCGTGGTCTCGAAAACTGGTTTATGGACCTGATGGCGAACCCGGCTTTTTGTGAGGCCTTGCTGGACCAAACGTTAAAATTTTGGCTAGACTGGTTCCGCGTCTTTCTCGATGAAGTGGGAGACGTTGTGGACGTGATCATGATAGGCGATGATTTGGCCGGACAGAATGGTCCCCTGTTTCATCCGGGAATCTACACTGACCTGGTGAAACCGCGGCACAAACGGCTTGTTCAGTACATCAAGTCCAGGACAGACGCAAAGGTCTGGTATCACACCTGCGGCGCTTGTGCCGGGTATATTCCGGACCTGCTCGACAACGGCATTGATGTATTGAATCCCGTTCAAATAAGTGCCGCTGGCATGGATCCCGCCGACCTCAAGGCACAGTATGGCAAATCCTTGTCTTTTTGGGGGGGCGCCATTGATGCCCAGCACGTGTTGCCCGTATCGAGTCCCGAGGAGGTGCGCCATGCGGTACGCTGCAACATGAAAATCCTCAAACCCGGCGGCGGGTTTGTCTTTAATAACGTTCATAACATCCAGGCGGGTGTGCCGCCGGAAAACATTGTCGCCCTGTATGATGCCGCTTTTGAATACGGATTTTATTCCGGATAGAAGATGTACCGTCAGGGTTTGTACGCTTCTACCAGGCCGTCCATGCGCTCGCCATCCTGGATCTGACGCGCGTTTACAAAACCTGCGGCATACAGGCCGTTTCGTATGTCTTCAAAGGTATAGCAGTTGCCTCCTTCGGTGGCAACCAGCATATTGACGGCGAAAAGGGCGCCTCCTTCGGGCTTGACCCGGTCAGGGTGCATCACGTGGTCACGCACAAGGACCCGCCCGCCGGGCGTCAGGGCATCAAAACACTTTTTATAGAGGGCAACGTTTTGTTCCGGGCTGTTCTGGTGGATGATGGCGGAAAGTAAGACCAGGTCATGATCGGCGGGTAGCGGGTCGGTGTAGAAATCCCCCGGAGACAATGTAATGCGCTTCCGAACAGGGGAGGATGCCAGCCGTGTTTCAGCCATTTCGATGACGGCGGGGCGGTCGAACAAGGTGGCCCGCATCTCAGGATACTGAGTTAGAAAAGCCTCTGCATAGGTTCCTGTGGCGCCGCCGACATCCAATAGCGCACACGATGCCTGCGCCTTGGCTATACCGGCAATTTCATCCGCCATGTGGCGTCCAACCACGTGCATGGCATAGATAAAGGCGGTCAATTCCTCTTTTTCAAAGAGCCCGGCAGGTGGTGCTGCCGTATTTCCCGTACGCACAACATCACTGAGCATCGACCAACGCTGCCACACGCTGGCCGAATGTAATATCATGGGCCGGACGGAGCGTTCAGACTCAGAGGAAAGCAGTGACGCCGCAGGCTCTGGACAGTGATAACGCTCATCCTGTTTCTCTAGTAATCCCATTGCAGTTAATGCGTTAAGCAGGATTTCCGTTGCCCGACTGTCGGATTCCAACAACAATGTAGTTTCATCCAGCGTCTTGGGCGAGGAAAGGAGGGTGAATACATTTAACTCCGCCCCTGATAATAGAAGACGGGATTCCATGAAGGCTCGGGAAAGGTTCAATATCGTGTCAGGATTCCAATTACGCATCTGAATATTCCTTGTTTTTACGTTGTATTATTAGGGGATATCATGTGAGTCGAAAAACAGAACAAGTTATTTCGTTATCCAGGAGAAAATCGTTTATTTTCGCTAATACGTTACTACCTCAAAAGGACTCAGGAGGCCGTAGCCGATGTTGAAATACGCATTGCCCGGTGGTGGTCCTGATTCGGGAGCGTTGTTCCATGACCCGGGATGAGTCAATCCTGTGCTGGCTTCACCGAAGTGAGGCCCGAGCGTATTGCGGAGAGAACCGCAAATGATGAGCTGGATCGTGTTGGCACCGGGACGAAGTCGCGCGGTTATATCGCATTCCATGGGATGACGGTAAATGTGTCCCGCCTCTTCTCCATTTACCACTACCCGGGCCACAACGCCGTTCCAGGAGGGCAGCACGACAGCATGTCGTTTCTCCGGTTGGGTTATCTCCAGTGATGCTGTGTAGGCTACCCGGTGCCCATAGAGTGGCAGTCCTTGTTGTGTCCAAGGTCCCAGCGAAAGAGCCACAGGCGGTATAATAACAAATCCCCGGTCTGTCGGTTTTAAAGAGAAATCACCGACGATATGGGCAGCCTCCAGTTCATGAAAAACGGTCATAGGCCGCGCTATAATGGTTAGTTCATTTTCTCCCACTATTGCTGCTTGAGCGATATCCAGCCGGGAAAATGTTTTGTCCAGCCATCCCGTATTCATCTCTGGCGTTAAGGGAACGCCGTTGCAAGACACCGTGTAAAGGTCAGCCCGTTCGATCACGGCATGCAGGCGTTGCGGTACCGCCCCTTCAATGGAGAAGTGATAGCGTGCCTCAAAACCGCTGTCGTCGGGAAATTCCGTTCGTAGCAGGGTGTCCCTGAATTGAACGCAGTGGTCCCAGATATTTCCACGCAGGCCGTGCTGTTTAAAGGTAATATCGGCTGCTTTTTTAAAGTAAACCCCTGTAGCGTTCTCCGTGCCGGCAGTAACATCCATATAATCCAGGATAAGGTTGTTATCATCCAGACGTTGTGCTTCAATCGCTGAAATTGCGATGGGGAGGCGATTATCCGAGACGGTGGCTGCCGCGTCTGCCGGAACATTGGTTTTGTCAAGGAAAAGCATCAGACTGCCGCAGGGGGACAATGTGAAGGCTGCTTCAATTCCTGTGGCCCCACTTTGCGTGAACGGATAGGCGGTTATGGCACCTGTTTCAGGGTCGGTCCTGCGGGCGGCCACAGCGGTACCCGCCCAGACGCGCCCCGAAGCAGGGTGCTCATTACTGCTGTTGACGAGGAACAGTATATCGCCATCTGAAAGCTGGCGACGGTGATGGTAAACGGTACCCTGGTTTTCTGGCGCTAGCGTTACGCGAAGTGTTGGCTTACAGTAATCTTCAATCCGCGCCGGCAATTCATCGGCGGTAACGCATGTCCAGTTAGGGTGGGAACGCAGCGTGGCGCACACTTCGGCGGGTGCGCCGTCAAGATGGGAGGGTAATTCTGCCGGGGCGCTGGAAAATACTTTGCCGCCTTGGTCAAGAAATGATTTAAGGAGGTTGAAGGTACTGAGGTTAATAGATTCCATTTCCGCTGGTATTACCACTGCCGTATAGGCGCATTCTCCCACTTTAAGGGCTGGAAGGCCGTTCGCTTCAGCAACGGCACCATTTTCCTTGACAATGGCCTCACTGCCGAGATCGAAGGCCAGCTGCGCTTTCGCCAGTTTTGTTACAAAAGCCTGGAAACCTTCGCCTATGGCATCCAGGCGTCCCGTGTCCGTAAAATGATGCATCCATGCGGTTGTTGTCGGTTCCAAAATCAGGCAGCGGTTGATTTGTTTTCCCTGGGACAGGGCGCACGAGATGCGTGCGAAATAGTCTACCAACACGTGGTAGGATGCCATCCAGGGGGAATGCTGAGAGAAGGTGGGCGGATAGTCACGCTTGCGCGCACCGCGAATACTGATATCAGAGAGATGTTCGTTAATGGTATTGACGCCTAATACCTGCAACCAGTCGCCAATACGCTTGTAATCTTCAAAACGCATCTCCGCGCTACTTCCCCCATAGGCTTCGCACAAGGTGCGACTTCTGCCGCCCTGCCGCGCGACACTGGCCAACTCAATGACCGCCCGCACATTTCCGAATTGCGCGTGGGGGCCTTCGGCATACTGATTGAAGAGTGTGTCTATGCCGGGGCGTTGCTGCCAGAAACTCATGGACATGTTGTCGGGCACGGAAGCGCAGTTCGGCCACTCATGTTCCCAGTAATGGCCTGTGAATTCCAAGTTGTTCTTGGCGCAATAGTTGAAATAAGGTTTTGCCCATCTTTCCACGAAAAGTTCATTGAGAGTACACAAATAATGATGGCGAAAAAGTCTGCCTTCATCCGTGTCCTCCCGCAAGTGGGGAAGCCCATCCCAAAAGTCCTCATTCCATCGTTGCCGATACTGTTCCGGGAGGTCAGGCGTCCAGTGAATATCACCACAGGGCTTCAGGTGCGGTTCATCGGTGAAAGAACCTGGAATCAACCCACCGAAATCCGAGGCAAAATGGTCCTTGTACGTGTCCAGAGTCATTGCCAGGAACTGCTCGGTGACGCCGGGACGGAGCAGGTCTACGTAAGTTTTTCCGCCGAACCACGGTGAAGGGGCGGCCTGTTCTTCGCGGACAATAAGAAAACTGCCCTCGGCAATGGCATTCGCTTCGGATAATTCCTGCGTTACGTTTTGAAAGCCATCGGGACTTTTGCGATAAACGGCCAGGATGCCGTCGCGAGGCATTTTAATCTTATCTTCCTGACGTATGGTCAAGCCCAAGCCCTTGGATTCGGGCATGATTTCAGGGACATTCCCGCCGGCGAATCCGGAAGGATAGGAATTCTCATCGTAAATCCAAACCAGCATGTCCCGCTCCCGCGCTGCAGCCAGTGTGGCCTCCCATAACTGGAACCACATGTTTGATAGGTAGGGGGTTATCAGCCCCGGGCGTGGATGTACCCAGACCTGGCGTATGTGCTGTTTGGCAAGCACATCCAATGCCTCCACCACCTGTTCCGGGGACAGCATATCATTCCAAACCCATAAAGGCCCGGACGTATACTCTTTTGAAGGCTCCTGTATCAGTTTGGCCACGGCCGCCAAGTCATCCACGGGCGGGGAAACAGTCATCGTCGCAGCAAGCAGGATCATTGTGGCGAGTATCATGGCAGGCTCCTCATAGGATTAATTTGGAATCGGTTCTTACCTTGTTATAAGGCTAAACCGTATGCCTTGGCGGTTTAGCGCGTTTAGAAACCAGCAAATAGCATATAGGATTATAGCAACGGCCTTCAATGAGTGGACTTCCATGAGTGGACTTCCACGTACAAAAGCGATAGTGTAGCCCGACCGATGTTACAGCCTAACAAAAGGAAAACGGCCACGGTTCAAGACGCATTTGTGTGTCAGGATGAAATGTGGCAAGCTGTATCTGAAAAAAGGTACTATTAGGTATCTCGCTAAAATGTTATGACTGCATGTGGTCAGTCTTGTATCAGATTTGTAACGGAAAGGAGCCCGGCACATGATGATGTTTAAACTTTTCCCCTTGGTATTGGTGTTGCTTATGACGATGACGACGGCATATGCGCAAAACAACCCCATGGCGGGTCTGTGCCAAATCAGGAATGCGTCGACGCGTTCTATCAGTCCGGAGAATCTTACCGGGGAAAAGGGTAGAGGGGGTATGTCAACTTTGGAAGAGGGGAGTGCTGCACGCGCAGCACGTGAACTCGGACAGGGATGGAAAGTGAACCCCTATGTTCATATAGAACCGGGCACAACTTTCACTTTGGGAAAAGTCGACGGGTCGGGCGTTATCAACCATATCTGGATGACACCGGTGGGCGATTTCAGGCTTATGATTTTCCGTTTTTACTGGGATGATGAAGCCGTCCCTTCGGTGGAAGTACCGGTGGGTGACTTTTTCGCGTCCGGATGGGGTATGGGCAAGGAGCCCCGTATTTCCTCGCTGGCCATATGCGTCAATCCGCGCAGCGGTTTCAATTCCTATTGGCAGATGCCATTCCGTAAAGGATTCCGGATAACCATGGAAAACCTCGGGGAAAAGCGTGCCACGGTGTATTACCAGATTGATTACTCCCTGGAAGAAGTATCTGCAGACGCACCCTATTTCCATGCCCAATTCCGCCGGGTTAACCCCCTTCCAGAAAAAGAAGTCTATACTATTATTGACGGGATTAAAGGGCGTGGACATTATGCGGGTACTTACCTGTCCCATGGTGCCAACAGCCCGGGATGGTGGGGAGAAGGTGAGATTAAATTTTTCATAGACGGGGATACCAAATTTCCCACCATATGCGGCACCGGCGAAGAGGATTACTTCTGCGGATCTTATGGTTATAATGAGAAACAGGACGGAGACACTTACAGCTACGAGAGTTTCAGCAGTCTGTATACCGGTTTCTACCATGTTGCGCAGGAAGGGGTTCAGCGCCGCTTTGGTCAATATCGCTGGCACATCACCGATCCGGTGCGTTTTGAAAAGGATATGAAAGTCACCATCCAGAGTCTTGGCTGGCAAAGTGAAGGCCGCTATTTGCCGTTACAGGACGATCTCGCTTCCGTTGCGTATTGGTACCAAGATGAGCCCCACAACCCGTTCCCTGATTTGCCAGAAGCGAGAAACCTGATTATAGCAGAGTGATGTATTCATGGAAAAATAAAGATTAAATATATCAACTATCACATGGTCTTATCGCTGAGATGTGAAAGAAGGAATATCTGAAAGAAGAAGATGCTGGTTTATCCGCAAGGCCGTGTCAGGATATGGTACAGTAAGTTTAGAAAGGAGTGTCGAAGGTATTCGGTTTCAAGTTTGATTTCCTTGGGTTATAACACACAATAAAGGCCATTCATTATGGATGCAATGCTGGATGAATTGGGCAAGGTGCTTAATGACCATGAGGCTGGATGGGTCGCACGGCGTGACGCTGCGGAAAAACTTGGCAAGGTTGCACATCGCGCCCTTAGCATTCTTCTGGAGCACAAACAGGATCCGGATATGGATGTGCAGATGGAAGTCGGACGTTGTCTGGAACCTCTCCATATACTGCTAAGTACCAGAGGGAAACGCCGCAAACCCTATACGTTGCGGGAATTGGCCTTGTCTTGTGAAAAGCATGGTTTTCGAACTGTGGAGGCGTACAAGACAGGGTTTGTGGTTACGGTAAAATTGGACGGTCCTCGTATGCACCGGGTATACATTATGCCGGGTAAATTTCGGGACAAGAGCGTTATCCGCCTGTTTACGTTGTGTGGCGAGGCGACTTCCGACAAACTATTATGGGCCCTGAAGGCGAATACTAAGCTGTTTCATGGTGCGTTCGCTACATTGAAATTTAATGATGAGAAACATCTTGCCATTGTGAATAATATTCTTAAGGACGAAGCCACTCCGGACGCGATAAAGCGGGGGGTAAAGGAAATGGCATACTACGGGGATTGGCTGGAAAAGAAACTTAGTGACATGGACACGCTCTAGCGGCATTCAGACAGATGTTATGACAAGGCCCCTTCAGTGAAAACACCCGAAAAGGGCGGCATGGATATCTTTGTGCGAATGGGCAAGAATTTCAGGAGGAGAGCAACCTTATGATAGATACGGGGCCTGACGTGGTGATCATGGACTTGGACGGAAAAAGGTATCTTTCAACGGAAAAAGTAGAGATCGAGCTTCTATTCTGTGGTACGGACTGCATGGGCCTTAATCTGTCCGGAATTAACCTGGCGGGTGCGAATCTGTGTGGCGCGCGGTTGAAAGGTGCGATGTTGGCCGGGGCTAATCTGGAGAACGCCGACCTTTCCGGTGCTGACCTGGAGTTTGCCGTGATGGGGGGCGCAAACTTAACCGGGGCCAGGTTTTGTGGCGCCAACCTGAAACGGGCTAATCTGGTTGGAGTAATCGCTCCGGGAGCGGACTTCAGCGGTGCGGACCTCTATTATTCTCGCCCCGGAAATGGTAATTTTGAATTGGCGGTGTTCCGGGATGCTGTCGTGGAACGCGCTATTTTTCGCCGTGCCAATCTGCGCGGGGCGGATTTAACGGGCGCCAAAGGAGACGCCAATTTCGAGAACGCTCTCCTGGGAGGAGTGCAGCGATGATACTTGCCCACTTTCTTACCGAAGTCAATGAGGCGAACATTTACGTCGTGGCTTGCCCTGAAAGCCATATAGCGTTGCTTATTGACGTTGCATGTTTCGACCGGCGCATGGAAACGTTTCTGGAAACGAACCATCTGACTCTGGAAGGGGTCTTCATCACCCACGATCATTACGACCATACGGGAGGTCTGCGGGATGTACTGGGTAGTCATGATGCCAAAGTCTACGCGGGGAAGGATAGTATTGACGGTATTTCCGCGCAGGTGGTGCGTCAGGATGACAAAATCATTGTCGGCCATTTGGAGGGACGTGTTGTGGAGTTGCCCGGTCACATTCCTTATTCTGTGGGTTTGGTGTTTCCAGGAGTTGTATTTACGGGGGACGCATTATTTGCTGGCAGTATCGGAGGCACGTCCAGCGAACGGGATCGTGTCGTAGAGATTGAATACATCCAAAAACATGTGTTTACCTTGGCTGATACTTGCCGGATATATCCCGGCCATGGCCCCGCAAGCACGGTATTTATCGAAAAGAACTATAATCCCTTTTTCATTTGAACATACAAATCAGTTATCCGGGGTGAAAAGTGCAAGAGAGCGGCAGATTTGGGCCGTGGCGCGTGATTTGTTCAACACGTAAAAATGTATGCCGGGGGCGCCTTGTGCAATCAATTCTTCTGCCTGCCGGGCGGCATAGTACACCCCGACTGCGTATTGGCCTTCGTCATCGTCATTATACACCTCAAGGCGGCGTACCAGCCGGGGGCTCAGGTGGGTACCGCACATGCTTGTGATACGCCGCGTCTGGGTCAGATTGGTCACGGGCAGGATGCCAGGAACAATAGGTACTTTAATGCCGATTTCATCGCACCGATCCCTGAAGCGAAAGTAATCCGCATTTTCAAAAAATAACTGGGTAACGACAATGTCCGCCCCGGCGTCCACCTTTCGTTTCAGATTTTCCAGGTCAACAGCGGAAGACGGTGCCTCAGGGTGGGTCTCCGGATATCCCGCCACACTAACACCAATTTGTGGAAACTCCTTCCGGATTAAATGTACCAGTTCGCTTGCATAATGAAGCCCGTCGGGTACAGGTTCGAAAGAGGTTTCTCCTCGCGGAGGATCGCCACGCAGCGCTACGATATGCTCTACCCCGATACTGAGCGCCTGTCGGATATAAGCCCGTAAAGCGTCCGTGGTGTTTCCCACACAGGTAAGATGACTGGCGAGGGGGATGTGGGGGTACAGGGAGCGGATAGAGGTCAACACCTCCAGAGTCCGTTCACGTGTAGTACCGCCGGCACCATAGGTGCAGGTAAGGTAGGCGGGCCTGCAATTTATCAATTCCCGCAAGTGCTCAAAAAGATGCAGGTTTCCCTGTTCGGTTTTGGGCGGAAATAATTCAAATGAAATAACAGGCTTATTTGACTCATACAAGAAGGACAAACTCTTCATAGCAATACTCCGATACTACATCACATCTTGAGTCATTCGCGCTGGAAACATCAGCGCAAATCCAACGTTGTTCCGAAAGTCATATGATTTATCATGGTCCGGCTGCAACAGATTGATCTGTTTTCGCGAACTGCATATTCAAAGTTTGCGTCACCCCGGTAAAAAATGAATCATGGACAGAACAATTTAATTTATGGTCAATCATAACCTCAAGAATCAAGGAGTTATGCAAATTAGACGCTGACTTCAGCGATTCAAAAAGTTCTTGCTTTTCGTAAATCCGCTTGTACTCTATATTGAACATTTGAGCAGCAGCCTCAAAGTGAAAGGAATGGGGATTTACAAAGCAGGGCTCGATCACATCGGCATATTCAGCAATGGGGAGATGGGAGAAAATGCGCCCTCCCCGATTGTTTATTATTATTAAGAGGAAGGGAGACACTGAATTTCCGCAAAGTGCCAGGGAATTTATGTCATGAAGAGCGGCCATGTCTCCTACAAGCGCGGCTGATCCTGAGGGTGTGTCCCAACCCATCCCAACGGCTGTGGCAATATTTCCATCGATGCCGCTCAACCCGCGATTGGCTTGAATTTGTGCCGAGCGGCCAGCAAATGCGAAACAGTCCATATAACGCACGGGCATACTGTTCCCGAGGAACAACGCCATGTCCGGCGGCAGAGCGCTATCAACGCTACGAGCCACAGCAAGTTCCGTAAGTGTATTGTCGTCGTCTATTCGTTTCTGACAGATACTTCGGACTGTTTCCGATGCGGAAAGAAACCGTTTCAGGTACTCTCCTGCAGGACGCGCTTCCAAACGCTCTGACAGCTGACGACAGGCGAGAGCGAGGTCGGCCGTGTGTCGTCGAGTGACAGTATGCGAAGAGTCCCTATTTCCGGCCCGTGATTCCATTTGTATATACGGTCCTTGCACGCGCCTTAGAAATTCCTGTAAATGCTTGGATACAACCACATCGCCCAGGTGCAGCACACATTCAGGCTGGATACAGTCTACGAATTTCGTGGAACGCAGCAACAAGTCATAGTGCGCTATGAGACCCTTGCAGCAATCCATGCGACGGCAGCCGGAGGTACAGTCGGCCAGTACGGGCCAATGCAACTTATTTGCCAGAGCCGATACCGCATCGCATTCGTCTGGATCATTAATCCGACCAATAACAAGAAGGCCCTTATCAGTGGAAGACAGCATTTCGGTCAGGCCGGTTACCTGTTCAAAAGTAAGGGCTGTCCGGGGAGTTTCCCAGCAAGTGTACGGGGCATGAACCGCATCCCATGATTTGAGGCGAGACATATAGGAATCCGGCCAAGGGGCAGCAACCGAAATAGGTGCAAGTGGTTCTCTGAACATGCAATTGATGTGAACAGGGCCTTTATTATGACCGAGCCCGGCAGCCATGACAGCGTCAATTCTCGTCAGGATAGACTCGGGAGGTATCAGCGTATCCGGACAGGGGAGTTCAAGATGGGCGCGAACATGATCGCCGAAAAGGTTGACTTGGTCCATTGTCTGGTTGGCGCCGCATGCCTGTAATTCCGGAGGACGGTCCGCGCTAAGCACCAACAGTGGGATTCCAGAATAAAAAGCTTCCGCAACGGCCGGCCAGCAATTTGCCGCGGCGGTGCCTGACGTACAGATGACCGCGGCCGGGTTTCCGGAGATGCCGCTTCCTAACGCGAAAAAAGCGGCGCCTCGTTCGTCAAAATGTACCACGGTTTCAGCCTTACCATTCCGGAAAGCTTGGACGGCAAGCGGTGTGCTTCGGGAACCGGGGGCAATGACAAACCTTCTTATCCCGTTTCTGATAAGTTCTTCTACAAGCAGATTTGCCCAAAGATGATTCAGGTTAGGCGCTTCCATCACTATCATCTCCGGTAAGGATGTCCAAAAATTGAGCCAGTTTGGTATCCAGTTCAAGCCATTCTTCATACGGGTTAGAACCGGACACAATACCGGCGCCGGTGTATAAATTCAGGGTTTTGTCAACGGTTAGTCCACTACGTATTCCCACACAGAACTCAGCGGCGTCCGCTCCGACCCATCCGACCGGGGACGCATAGATCCCTCGTTCAAAAGGTTCCTTTTTCAATATCCAGCGCATGGCGGCTGCCGCCGGTGTGCCGCCCACTGCCGGGGTGGGGTGTAACGTGGAGAGAAGCGAATCATCAGTAACGTCAGGCATCAAAATGCCGGTAATAGATGTGCGCAAATGCTGGCAATGGGCCAACTTGACTATATGCGGTGTGGAGTCGGCATGAGCTTCCGTACAAAGTCCAGACAAGGCGTCCATAATGGACTCGCGGACGATATGATGTTCCCGATTATCCTTCTTACTATTCAGCAGCGCCAGTTCAAGGTCTTTGTCCGTTTCCTGGGTATTTCCCCGGGGACAAGTTCCCGCAAGCGCTTCGCTATAAATGCGTGTTTTCAGACGTTGATAGAGGCATTCCGGAGAAGCGCCCAGGAACGCGCGCGATGGCTCTGGTTGAAAGCAGAACAGATACACATTGTTCGCTTTTCGGTAAAGGCGTTGCAGCAATGCAAAGGGGTTTATGGTTTCTCGGGCATGCAATACTGTTTGGCGGGCTAAAACAACCTTTTGAAGGTCGGTATGTTTAAAATCGTCAAGGGCTGCGTGAACAAGGCAGCACCACGCCGCATAGTCGGGGGTATCCGTACGGTCGTAAAAGCGTGGCAAATAAGCCTGTTTGCTAAACGCGAATTTCAGGGTGCTCAATAGATGCTGCGCGGAGCGGCGGCCATGCTCACCATTCAAGGTACACGAAAGAAGGAAAGTATCACCTTTTCGGTAGAGTTCTATTAAAGGTACGACAAAACGGCACTTTTTAAAGTCATGCCATTCCGCATCCTCGCAGTTGTTAAAATGGAATCGAAAACCGCCGTAATAGCGTGCCCGTGGGTTGTTCGAGGGAAGGTACATATGGATTTGATGAAATGCGCCGGTGACAGGGGATGGCCCTTCCTGTGCGACAACATGAGCCTCACCGATTCCTGCCATTTCTGTATATCTCTGACGATCAGACCAGTAATAACGGGGGAGATGCGCCTGTGCCGCCAGCCAGTCGGTAAGACACAGGTTGGGCGCCTTCACTTCCACACGCAACAATCGGTTTTCAGGGATTTTTGCTCGTCCAATGCGATGGAGAAGTTGCAAACACGCCTCTTCGAAAGCCTTTTGTATATTAACATCCTGGTCGGCCTGGTTTGAGGTGTTCGATAAATATTTTTTCATTACCAGGTTTACGCAAAATCGTAAGTAGATTGGTTAAGGTTGTCAGTACTAAAACGCGCGAAATGTGAATAAAACCGGGACAATCATACTATAGAAGAGGCATTAAGCACTACAGGAACGCAAAGGTATTTCTCAAGCCCAAGGGGAATATACATGTTTACAAAGCGCCATCGCCTGAATGTGCCGCGACAACAGCGATTATGTACCATAACGATTGCATGGATACAAGGTGTAGGACCAGACGGATTCTTTACCTCAGTCATAAGGCAGCGGGTGGGAAGTTAAATAAACAAGTTAACTCCGGCCTGTTCGGCCACGCCTAAGTATGCGCCGACGCCGCCGATTTCTACGCCGTCAATTAATTCTTCCTTCTTGATTCCCATCACATCCATACTCATGGAACAGGCTACCAGGCGAATACCCGCTTCGCGTGCCGCAGCGACGAGTTCTTCCGGGGGCATCACCTTTTTAGTTTTCATTACATGGCGCATCATTCGCGATCCGACGCCGGCCATATGCATTTTGGAGAGGCGCAGTTGTCCGGGACCTTTCGGCATCATCATACCGAACATACGGTCGAGAATACCTTTTTGTACCGCCGGGGGATGGGTTCTCTTTAACACGTTGAGTCCCCAAAAGGTGAAAAAGATAGTCACGTCGCTGTCCATGGCCGCCGCACCGTTAGCGATGACAAAGGTGGCCATAACGCGGTCCAGGTCATCGCTGAAGCAAATGATTGTTTTGGATTTCTTTTCCATTAGGTTTTTTCCTGAATCGTGTTGGACATTTGGTTGTGCGCTGCAAACCGTCCCACGTGCAATACGCGCAACGTACCTGTTACCTTCCGGGTGCGCGTCCATCAGGGTGTTGCCTGTACTGGCGCACCATGCAGGTATATCCGCGATAAAACCCACATCCGTGGAAATAACCTCAAGGGTATCCCCCTGAGACATTTCCTTCATTGCCTGTTTGACGCGTGTAATCGGTCCGGGACACTGCAACCCGCAGACGTCCAGTTGCACAACACAAGCGGAGGGATTAACTTCCACGACAGGTTGCGCATTGCCGAGAACCGGAACAGGAGTAAGTGGGGCCTTGACTTCGGAATTTCGGAAATAGGTCCAGGTGCGATAGCCACCGTTTAAGTTCTTCACCTTGAAGCCATGTTGTTTTAATTGCCGATACGCGATATAGCCCCTCAGCCCGACGGCGCAATAAACCACAATCGTTTTATCTATAGGCAACTCACCATGGCGGGATCGTAATTCGTCCAGCGGAATAATAGCGGCGCCGGGGATGATTCCGAGCTCCGTTTCATCCTGCATGCGGACATCCAGCATATATATGTCCTGTTCCAAGGCGTCCGCCTCCATGCATTCGGCGTCCCCTTTGATCATATTACTGGCGGTAAAACCAAGCATATTGATGCCGCTTTTTGCTGAATCATATTGTGGCGCATAGACTAACTCCAGCTGTTCCAATTGTCCGGCGTCCATACGCTGTCCGATGGCGAGCGTAAGCACGTCTATGGCGGCCTGAACACCTTCCGCGCCGACCACTTGCGCGCCCAGTAGAACCCCGTCGGAGCTGAAGAGGCCTTTGATGCTGATAGGAACCGCCCCCGGATAATACTTGGCGTGTTGCATGGGGTGTATATAGACGCGAAAATGGGGGATATTTGCTCTCTTAAGCCTTTTCTCGTTTAATCCTGCACAGGCAACTGTCTGGTTGAAGGCTTTGACAATGGAGGCACCCAGCACGCCGGGATAAGAGGAACTGCGCCCACAGATGTTGTCCGCGGCGATACGACCCTGTCGATTGGCGGGGCCGGCCAGGGGAACCACGCTATTTTCCCCCGTGAGGCGATCCCTCACCTGCACCGCATCTCCGACGGCAAAGATGTGAGGATCACTGGTGCGCATTTGTTCATCAACGACGATATGACCTCGTGGCGACAAGGTTAAACCCGCTGTTCGGACAAAATGAGTTCGAGGGACAACACCGGCACAGAGGCAGACCATATCCGAGTGAATTCGTGATCCGTCATTCAGGGTAACTCCGGTATCCTCAATGGAGGTGACGGCGGCATTCAGACGAACTGTGATGCCATTGAGACGTAGTTCCTGCAGAAGCGGCGCGCTCATTTCCTTATCCAGCGGAGGCAGAACCTGGTCCAGCATTTCCACCACGGTTACCGCCATACCGAGTTTGCGCAGGCTCTCCGCCAATTCAATTCCTATAAAACCGGCTCCGATAATGGTGGCTGAACGGGCGGCACCAGCCTTTTCCTTCAACCGGTCCATATCGTCCAGATTATTCAATGTGTATATATTGGGACCATCAGCACCGGGTATGGGGGGGCGAATGGGGGCGGCTCCAGGGGCCAAAACAAGCACATCATATGGCTGGCGAAATTCGGTGCCCGAATTAAGGTCACGTACTTCTACGACCTTCTCGGATGGGGAAATACGGGTCACTTCATGACGGGTATGTATGGCAAGCCCGTAACGCCCCTTTAAGGTTTCCGCGCTCTGAACAATCATCGTCGTCCGGTCTTCTATAACACCGCCGACGTAATAGGGCATGCCGCAGTTCGCGAAGGATACGGCGGGCCCTTTTTCAAATACAAGTATGGTAGCGCTTTCATCAAGTCGTTTTATGCGCGCGGCACAACTCATCCCACCTGCCACGCCGCCGACGATTACAACGGTTTTTGACATATCGAAATCCTTGTGATCATAATTGGTTAATCCCGGCTGCACACGAGATTTATTTATCCAAAACGCCCGAAACTCTCCAACAATTCCGCAAAAAATATTTTCCGTGTTTCACTATCTTTCATGGCCTCTTCAAAACAGGAATCCATGTGCTCCGTGATAATCAGTTTCGCAACCGAACGCAGGGCGGATTCCGTAGCGGCCATCTGACGCAAAATATCCACGCAAGGCCGGCTGTTATCTATCATTTTTTTTATGCCGCGGACTTGTCCTTCGATCCGGTTAAGTCTTGTTAATACGGCATCTTTGGGTGTTGTTGCGGCGGGATTCATGGTTGATTTCCTGAGGTTAAAATATACCCATACCGAGTATAAGTATATCAAAAATAGTGTATCAATTCAAATAAATATTTTGGGAATACAGGGTGGTTCTATCGGAAAACGAAAATATTTATTTTAACTACTATATGAAGGGTAGCAGTTAAACCGACCACACCAAATATGGGGTTTTTCGCTTGCGTCAGGCAACCCCAAACTGGTATAATTTTTACACGAAAAAAGTATGTTGCGCGCTACAAAAAATCAGAGGAAATTACCATGACAAATAACGAATACGGCGCTGGGTCCATCCGGGTGTTGGAAGGACTTCAGGCGGTGCGGAAGCGCCCCGCCATGTATATCGGAGATACCGCCGGCCGTGGGTTGCATCACCTGGTCTATGAAGTGGTCGACAATAGTATCGATGAGGCTTTGGCGGGTTACTGCAACCAGATTACGGTAACCGTTCATATAGACAACAGTATTTCCGTTGAAGACAACGGAAGGGGCATACCTGTCGATTTTCATCCCGACCCGAAATATAGAAAGAAGACGGCTCTGGAGGTGGCGCTGACCATATTGCACGCCGGCGGAAAATTCGATAATAGCAGTTACAAGGTATCCGGGGGACTCCATGGCGTCGGTGTGTCTTGTGTGAACGCTCTTTCAAAATGGCTTGAGGCCGAGGTGAAGCGCGACGGATATGTTCATTTCATGGCTTTTGAGAGGGGAGTGCCCAAAGGGCCTCTGGAGAAACGTGGCAGATCGCGCGCAACGGGCACCAAGATTACTTTTCTTCCTGATGCCGAAATATTTGAAGAAACCACATACCATGCCGAAACACTGGTAACGCGGTTGCGCGAGCTTGCCTTTTTAAATAAGGGCATCAAAATTATCTTTGAAGATGAGCGTACCGATGATGAGCCGGAAGTCATGCAATATAAAGGCGGAATTATCGAGTACGTAAAATATCTTAACCGTAACAAGGAACCGTTGCACCGCTCTCCTATCTATATGGAACTCGCCAAGGAGGATGTTGAGGTGGAAGTTGCACTTCAATACACCGA
>JAKJCY010000420.1 GCA_022706235.1 Candidatus Hydrogenedentota bacterium
GGGATGTGTATTCACACAATCAAAATTAGATGAAGAGGGGAAACCTGTCCGCGACCCCGCATCCACCACGTTTGTTGGTGCCATCGAGACCGCAAACCAATTTGGCAAGCGACTTTTTGCCGAAGCCGTGCGTCGGGGACTATACCAGGCAAAGCGGGTCGTTGTGCTTGGTGACGGAGCCGAATGGGTCAAGAACACCGCGCAGACCCATTTTGGCTACGCACAATTTATCATCGACTATTATCATGCTTCAGAACACATCGGCGAGTTATGCTGCGCTTTGTTCGATAGAAACCAAAAGTATGTTGAAACCTATCGTGAAAGGTGGACCGATTATCTCTGGGAGGGAAACATTGAAGCCATTATGGAGCAAGCAGCCCAATGGTTGCCCCATAACCCCGAGACGAAAAAAGATGCCAGAACACAGGTTAACTACTTCGATAAAAATAAGGACTATATGCGATACCGTGACTATCGCGAACAAAAGTTATTCATCGGCTCAGGAGTCGTTGAAGCTGCATGTAAACATCTTGTGGGCTGCCGGTTCAAGCAATCCGGCATGGAATGGACCGTAAATGGTGCCAATGCTATGCTGGCGCTGAGGTGCGTCGTTTTATCCAACCGAATGCAGGAATATTGGGAGCAACGGGCGGTAGCCTAAATCTCAAAACCCACAAATTTGACGCAGGCCCAGTGCCGGATGGATTTTCAGCAATGACGCCGTTATCTAACAGGCTTATACCTGTTAGATTAATAATGACGCTGTTAGATAATA
>JAKJCY010000421.1 GCA_022706235.1 Candidatus Hydrogenedentota bacterium
CGGTTTCGCCGAATCCGGCGCTGCTCGAGGCGAACGTGACCCTGACCGTAACGGCGCTGCCCGAATCGTGCAGCGTCGGCGCCATCCACTACGCGTGGATGAAGGACGGCGAAGTCGTGCCGAGCGCCCCGGATGCGTCCAGCTGGGTGCTGGACACCGTTGGATTCGAGGATGCAGGCAGTTACTCCTGTGTCGTGAGCGACGCCTCCAGCGCCATCGAAACCAATGCGGTGGTGCTGGTGGTCGAAAAAGGCGTGCCCGCTGTCGGCCTGCTGGGCCTGGTCATGGCTGTCGCCGCCATCGCGGGCGCGGCCGCCCTGCGCAAACGGCGGTCGGAGAAATCTCCGGCGCCGCTTTTTCTTAAGCAAAAAATGGGACTGCCTCCGGCGCGTGTAAAAACCGAAAGCGTTTCAGACAATCCTGAACCGCGCCGGAGGCTGTCCCAATTTTTTGCGGACACATTAGGCAATACCGAAAAAAGCATTGTTAATCCTGAACCGCGCCGGTGGCTGTCCCAATTTTTTGCGGGTACATTAGGCAAAACCGAAAAAAGCGGGACAGTTCCCGCCGCGTGGACATGCGCAAACCCAAAGACTAAACGCTGTATTAATGCATCTATAACAACAAGTAATCACAAGTACGTTGCGGCGGGAACAGTCCCATTTTTTCTCGGATAGGACCGCGGGGTTATAGGTCGTATAGGACCTATACCCAACGGGAAATCGCTTTTTGTATAACGGAAAAACGACTCGGGTCGCGGCGACGGGG
>JAKJCY010000422.1:0-460 GCA_022706235.1 Candidatus Hydrogenedentota bacterium
TTAAAACCGGCATCTTCACCTGTTCCTGCATAAATTATGGTTCCCTATCACGCCTTGGTTCGTGCGGCACTTCTTGCTTCTGTCCCTCTCCGACGGGTGTGAGAACATCATACCACAACGCCTGGCGGAATCAGCGTGCCAGTGCGGATGATGGTCTTCGGCATCGTCTTCATGCGATCCGGCATTGTCTATCATTGTCGGTACGCCGTCGGGATTGTGTCCCGACGGGTTATTCCGTCAGCACCACCGGTTTTACGATAAGGATGTTCACCGGGACGAGAATCCCGGAGAAGGTGTTACCCCTGTACTGGGTGGGGATGGTGCTGTATTGGTTGGTTAATTCAGGGACATCCCATAGGTGGCCCTGAATTTCTCCCGAGAGTAGGTGATTCTTTTTCTAGACGATTAAGCGATTGGATAAGTTGGACTAAACGGCTATCGCCGTGGATGATCGCTCCAG
>JAKJCY010000422.1:520-754 GCA_022706235.1 Candidatus Hydrogenedentota bacterium
TGCCACAAGCGCCGTAGGTAGTATTTTGGCGCACCAAGGAAGGTACGCCTACTCAAAACCCGAAACTCTCGTGAACGGTTACAACTATTTAACTGCAGTGACGTCTGTCCCGGGTTTCGCGGCCTTGGTGTAAATGCAAGTAACGGTAGATCCTGCTGGACAATTACAAAGATGTTTAATAAAAATGCAGGGCTGCATTATAATCACTAAAGTACAGAAACAAACATATTTTTA
>JAKJCY010000423.1 GCA_022706235.1 Candidatus Hydrogenedentota bacterium
GCACGGCCAGCGCAAGAAACGCCCAAAGAAGGGTTGCTGGCGCAACCGGGCGTTGTAAGCGGAACCTTCATTTTCACGAAAGCGCCATTCCGGGAATGTCACGCTTCCACCATTGCGGAAACCACTGCCGGATTGATCGCCGCCTGGTTTGGCGGCACGGAAGAAGCGGAACAGGATGTGAGCATCTGGGCAAGCCGCAACAAGGGCGACGGTTGGGAACCCCCGGTAGAGGTTGCCAACGGCATACAGGAGAATGGCGAACGGGTACCCTGCTGGAATCCGGTGCTGTTTCAACCAAAAGACGCGCCACTTATGCTTTTCTATAAGGCAGGCCCCGATGAAACGGAATGGTGGGGCATGGTCGTTCTTTCCTATGACGGCGGCCGTACCTGGCAAAAGCCGCAACGACTGCCCGACGGCATCCTGGGCCCCATCAAGAACAAGCCCGTGCAGCTGAACGACGGCACCATCCTGAGTCCTTCAAGTGTGGAGTATTTCAAAAACCCACCCAGCACCGATGAAGAAGTATGGCAAATCCATATTGAACGTTCTACCGACGGCGGGTTGACCTGGGAAAAGAGCAACCCTCTGAACGACGGTACAACCTATAACGTGATACAGCCCTCCGTGCTCGTCTATCCCAATGGCCGGCTGCAACTCTTGTGCCGTTCCATGAACGGGTATATCATCGAGACCTGGTCGGAAGACCTCGGCCGGACCTGGTCGCCCCTGGA
>JAKJCY010000424.1 GCA_022706235.1 Candidatus Hydrogenedentota bacterium
GTCGCCTGTCGGGTGGTTTGACGGGGTGAATGTAAGTCCGAACGGGAGCATCCCCACTGTGGACAGTGCGAGTCCGTCGGGCGCCTATGACATGAGCGGGAATGTGTTGGAATGGTGTAACGACTGGTATTCGGACACCTACTATAGCGACAGTTCGATGACGAACCCGTTAGGGCCTTATACGGGCGGGGACCACGTTCGGCGCGGTGGCTGCTGGTACAGCTTTTTCTACTACTGCCGTTCGGCCTATCGTGATCACTATGCCCCGACGTTCGCCTACCGCAGTCTCGGTTTCCGGCTCGCCATAACAACATCCGACAGTGAAGGCGAGATTGAAGGCGAGCCTGTTAACCCTGTTCACCCGGCGGACCTGAACGCCGACTGGCGCATGGTTATCAGCGAAGCCATCGCCTATCTTGCGGGCTGGCAGCAGGGAATCAACGCGCTAAGCTATGCCATCCGCGCCGCCTACCTGTGGCAGAACGGAGAAAATTACGTCTATGACGCCAGTCAAGAACCCCCGTTATGCTGGGCGCCATAAAGACCATGCATAACAAAAATGCCCGGGGCTGTACAATACAAACCAAAATGGGGATAAGAAAGCAGTACCCTATGAAATCTAAAACAGTCGGCCTTTGGTTTCGCGTGAATACGTATATCTGTCAATTGACCGCTTCTATCATCCTAATCCTGCTGCTGGGCGCCTCCGCCTATTCACAGAAGGTTGTCATG
>JAKJCY010000425.1 GCA_022706235.1 Candidatus Hydrogenedentota bacterium
ATCCGGGCACTCCAGGAGAAAATAGGTGCGGGCGTCGCCGATATTCTGAATAAAGTGCGCGTCCGACGATGTAATCAAGGGCAGGCCCGTATGGGTGAACTTGTCTTGTTCTCCCCGCGCGCACCCCGCCGCCGATATTTCCAGCGCGTCAAATTGAACGTCTTCCGGTACGAATCCCAGCTGGCTGATGACAGAGAAGGAAGGGCGATCCACGTGGGCCGCAATAACCAGTCCATGGTAACGCCGCACAAGTTCCACCGTCTCGGTAAGACTGAGGCCGGAGGCGAAGGAGAGAAGACGATCAACGGTCCCGGTAATACGGCCGCCGGTATCCATCAGCAGCTGGTTGCCGAACGGGTTCCCCCCGGGCCCGGCAGGGGGCAGATGGTCCGCCAGCGCGCCGGAAGCGCCCATGGCATCTTCCACTGCGGGAAAGAGCGCCAGTACGTGCGCTTCCTCCCGGGTGGTGATTTCCATGCCAGGAATGACCTCAAGGAAGTCCCCCGCAATAGCCGCCGCCGCGTCACAAACGGCGCCCGTATTGCAGGCGCAATTGTGATCACAAATGGCAATCAGGTCCAATTCCGCGGCGATCGCCGCGTAAACGATAAGTTCCGGCGTCATGCCGTCGTCCGCGCATGGAGAGAGGGCGGTATGGACATGCAGGTCGGCGGCGATTACGCGCATGGCGCCCCGCCCCGGATATCAAGGGCATACAGT
>JAKJCY010000426.1 GCA_022706235.1 Candidatus Hydrogenedentota bacterium
CCGAGCCGGTCTCGAATCCAACGGGACCGACGTCGGGTTCCTACCGGATGCTGCGGGGCGGCTCCTGGAGCTACTACAACAGGGGCACCCGGTCGGCCGACCGCGACGGGGACAACCCGGGCAGCAGGCTCAACATCCTCGGGTTCCGGGTGGCGGTTTCGGTTTCGTCCCGCTAGCCGGATCCTTGGTACTTGGAATCTTGGTCCTTGGTCTTGAGGGGGGAGGAAGAAAGGATGAAGGCTGAAGTTCGAAGGATGAAACCGCGAAGAAAACGATTACTTGCTTTACTCTTTACAGGCGGACCGTCTCTCTGGCTATGCGACAATGCCCGCGGGCTATGCGGCGCAGTCCGTGGGCTATGTGCTTCAGTCCGTGGGCTATGCGGCACCGCCCACGAGCTATGCGGCACCTCCCACGGGCTATGTGCTTCAGCCCACGGGCTATGCGGCACCTCCCACGGGCTATGCGGTTCAGCCCACGGGCTATGCGGCACCGCCCACGGGCTATGCGGTTCAGCCCATGGGCTATGCGGCACCTCCCATGGGCGCTGCGGCGCCGCCCACGGGGTGAAAGGGATAGGGGCGGGTTGCAAGAAAACATGTTCAGGCTCGCGCACACCGTCGTATATGAGCGTGCGGGGGTGCCTGCGGAGTGTTCTTCTGTCCCAGCCGTCCTAACCATCCTACTCCTGCGCGTGCCTTTCCGCGCCGGGCGTGCG
>JAKJCY010000427.1 GCA_022706235.1 Candidatus Hydrogenedentota bacterium
CGGGCGCATTTGGACGCAGCCCGGTCGCTTTTCAACAGGGATACTGATTCGCCCTGAAGCGACAACCCATGTACTAATTTCACCGGCGTTGTCAATTGAATTAGGGTGGCCGGGATGCATAAACTGTTCTCCCGGGGGCAACCAACGGGAGATACCACCATGTTTACTGTTTTCTGTAGTATCGTTGCCGTCTTTACCGTCACGAAATCAACACCGCCCATGCTTACGGTGACTGTGGATGCCGCCCCTGTTCGTGTCATCGTGGGCAGCGGTCCAAGCACCCTGGTATCGCCGGAAGAGGGCCTGTGGTCTATTGCCACCGGATGGGAACAGGGTTGGCCAACAGGGTGGCGCCACGCGCATCCACACGCCGTGGAAACGGAAGGCCCGTGGACCATTGTCCGCGGGCAATTGCCCCTGGACCAGGGGACCTGGATACTCTCCGACAGGTACCGCCCGGAAGGCGGAACCATCCGGTGCACCCGCCGTTTTGAATGGCACGGCAATGCCCCGCTGGAACACTGCACCTTAAGCGTGCGCTTTTGTGTTTTGGGGACAGGTTCCGGGGTGGTTTTACCGGGCATCTTGTATCATGGAAATCCATCGGGGGCAAAAAGCGGACGCACACCGGTGTACGTCGGTAAAACGGGAGACGAGGCTTTTTTCGAGGAACACCGGTTTCCCATGCCCTTTGCCAGTTTCGAGTGGATGAT
>JAKJCY010000428.1 GCA_022706235.1 Candidatus Hydrogenedentota bacterium
ATGTAATCCGGCGCAGCCTCCGTAAACGAGGGATGGCCCAGCGGCACGGTGATGTGATGCATTTCCACGCCGGCCGCCTCGATGCGCTGTTTCCATTCCGTCACCTTTTCGGGCGGATAATGCCAGGCCCCCTGCAGGAAGGCCGCGACCCACACCGCGTCAATGCCCGCGCGCACCACCGTGGGCAGCAGTTCAGGGTTTTCCTCCAGCGCCTGAATGGACAGGCTCGCATGGAACCGGCGCTTGCGCGTTTCCGAAGCCGTCGCGCCCTGAAGCGGCCAGCCCGCGCACAGCCCCGCGCCCAACAAGGTGTTTATCTGTAAAAAAGAGCGTCTGTTTATAGGTAAGTTTGCGCTGTTCGTATTCATGCGAGATACTCCGGTGTTTATTAGGGGGTTCTGGATACCGTCTCACTACCTGATTTTAGCGCAAAGACGGGGGAAACAGGAAACGGGCTGATATTTCGAGGACACAGACGATTCTATTTAAGGTATCGACTCGATCCACAAGAAAAAATGGGACTGTTTCGACTCGTTCCAAAATTGCATTTTGGAACGCACGTGCTCCTGAAGTTGTACTTCCACTTCCATTTGCGTCAAATCGCATAAACTCCCTTATTTCTCGCAGTATGGACGACTTGCGGGCGTGCAGAAACGTTCCCAAGTGCAACTCTTGTCATTACCCACATCTTTCCGTTCAGGATGGGGTATT
>JAKJCY010000429.1 GCA_022706235.1 Candidatus Hydrogenedentota bacterium
GCGTGCAGCATGTCCGGGTTGGTCACCACAATGTGCCCCGCATTCCGCACCGCGGTGCGGGCCGAAGTGGGCGTGTCACCGTCAAAGGTATACGCGCCGATCCTGACCTCGAGCGTCTCAATCGTTTCCGTAAGTTCCGCGACCTGGTCCTGACTCAACGCCTTCGTCGGAAACAGGTACAGGGCGCGAGTGTCGGGTTCGCGGAGGAGCCGGTTCAACACCGGCAGATTGTAGCAGAGGGTCTTCCCGGAGGCGGTAGGGGTAACCACACAGACATGCTTTCCCGCCTGAAGCGCCTCAAAGGCTTCGTATTGATGGGTATAGAGGCTGGATATGCCCCGCTTCCGCAGGCCTTCCGCCAGCGCAGGCGCCACGCCATCCGGAAAGGGCATGTAATGCCCCGGCAGCGGCGCAAAACTCCGCCACGCCGTCAAGTTGGCGCGAAAAGCGTTATCCTCACGAAGCCGGTCTATCACTTGAGAAACATTCATATGAACACCTTACCACACGGCACCGTTCTACCGCCGCATTCCTGAACAGGTCCATTCAAAAACGTATTGTACCCCTTTGCCGCCCGCCATATAAATAAGACCGTGTCAGGACTCGTTCCGAATTTGTATTTCGAAAAACAACGGAGGACGAAGTTCCTACGCTTCGTCCGGGACTTCGCCCGGAAGAAGAGGCGCCTACAGCGCAACAAAACTGTACC
>JAKJCY010000042.1:0-7001 GCA_022706235.1 Candidatus Hydrogenedentota bacterium
ACCGCCCGCGTTGTCGGCGATGGGGCCGTAGGCGTCCACCGCCACGACCATGCCGGTCGTTGCCAACATGCCGAGCGCCGCAATGGCCACGCCGTATACGCCGGCGAAATGGGCTGCAACCACCACAGCGATGGCGAGAACAATTACGGGACCCAGGGTGCTCTGCATGCCGACGGCCGTGCCGCCGGTGACTGCAATCGCGGGGCCGGTCTGACAGCCTTCAGCCAGTTTTTTCACGGGGTTGTATTTGCCCGAGGTGAAATATTCGCTGGCGAAACCGACAGCCATGCCGGCGACAATACCAACGAAGCAGGCGACGGCGGGGCCATACCAGGCATATTCAACACCTTCCAGGGAAAATCCTTCGCCTCTCAGGAATGAGTAGCCAAAGACACCCAACATACACAGGATTGCGCTGATATAGGTGCCGTTCATCAAGGCGCTCTGCGGGTTGCTCTGCGCGAATTTCTTGACATACATCACGCCGATGATGGAAGCGATGATGCCGATGGCGGCGACAAAGAAGGGGAACGATTTCACGAACACCGTGGTACCCGGATTGGTGGTGAACATGATGGCCGCCACGGCCAGCGCGGCGATGATGGATTCCACATAGGATTCGAGGAGGTCGGCGCCCAGGCCGGCGACGTCGCCCACGTTGTCGCCCACATTGTCCGCGATGACAGCGGGGTTGCGAGGGTCGTCTTCCGGAATGCCCGCTTCCACCTTGCCCACCAGGTCGGCGCCCATGTCGGCGCCCTTGGTGAAAATGCCGCCGCCGGAGCGGCCAAACAGGGCCAGGAGCGATGCGCCCATGGCATAGCCATTTACAATGGTCGGGTCGCCATTGAAGATTTTATATACGATTACGAGACCGAGCAGGGCGACGCCCACCACGGTGAGGCCCATGACGGCGCCACCGCTGATGGCGACATCCAGAGCGGCTTTGACCCCGCCGCTTTCCGCCGCCGCCGCAGTACGCGCGTTGGAGCGCGTAGCGATCCACATGCCGATGATGCCCGCACAGGCACTGGCGACGGCACCCGCGATAAACGATACCGACGTCATCCAGTTTAACCGCAATTCCGGTTTCACAACACCGACCGCCGCCAGGAAGGCGGCGATAACGATTACAAAACCGCTTACCCAGGTGTATTCCTGTTTAAGAAAGGCCGCCGCGCCTTGTTGAACCGACTTGGAAAGGAAAGCCATTCTTTCCGTTCCCTGCGGTTTGGAAAGGACATACCGTATCAGGTATACCACAAAAAGCAGAGCCGCGATGGCCGCTGCTCCCGAAACTTTTAAGAACATGTCCAGCATACGTTTCTCCTTCTACTTGTTTGGTTAATACCAGGTTGCAGGCTGCCGCACGGCATCCAACGCCGTTCGTGCCGGCCGACATCCGTTACTCCTGTTGCTTTATCGCAAACAGCGCCTGTTGCGCCGCCTGTTGCTCCGCTTCTTTCTTGCTCAACCCGGTGCCGCGCCCCTGCGGGAGTTCGCGCACATACACTTCCACTTCAAACTCTTTACGATGGTCCGGTCCGTCGCTGCGTACCACTTCAAACCGGGGCAGCGCGATGTGGGCCGCCTGACAATAATTCTGCAGTTCAGACTTATAGTCCCACGCGGGCGGCGCCTGGCACACGCCGTCCATCTCCGATGCAAACATACGCCACACGAGGTCGCGCGCCTGCGGCCAACCGCAATCCAGATAGACCGCGCCGATTACCGCTTCCAGGCAATCCGCCAGCAAGGCGACCCGTTTCCGGCCGCCTCCGGATTCTTCACCCTTGCCCAGACGCACCAAGGGCGCCAGTTCCATACGCCGGGCTACCCGGCCCACTGTATTCCGATTTACCACGGTGGCTCGTAGTTTAGTATAGTCACCCGGGCCGCGTCCCGGCATTTTTTCAAACAAATAATGCGACACCGCGAGTTCAAGCACGGCATCCCCCAGAAACTCGAGCGCCTCATAGTCCCTGCCCGCTTTTTCCGGATATTCCGCAGTACTTGACGCATGGGTCAGCGCTTCATCCAACAACGCGTAGGAAGAAAGCGCAATGTTTAAACGCTGCGCCAGATGGCCCAGCGCTTCCAAACGTTCCGGAGCCATGTATACGCTACACATAGTGTATGAAGACCCCTATGTCATGCCGGTCAACCCATGCAGCGTTTGACGGGGAAACATGCAGGCTTGCCTTCCACGCACTATGCGTCGCACGCCTCTTGGGGTGTGCCCGAACCGGGCCAAGGTTTACGGAACCGGAACCGGGGCTATTATACCGAATGGTAAGTACACATGCAAATGCCCCACCTTTTTCGTTACAGCACGGCAGGAAGGCCTGTGACGCAGGAGCGGGGCACGTTGCGCCCGGGCGGGCGAAAAAAAAGGTATGCGCTGACACTGGAGAAAAAGCCGACAAGGTTGCTACAAACGCGCCTTGATATAGGCGATAGCTTCGCCCACATTGGTAATCGTATTGGCTTCATCGTCTATTTCAATCCCGAACTCTTCTTCCAGATTCATCAGTAGTTCCGTTGTGTCCAAGGAATCCGCGCCCAGGTCCTCGGTAAACCGCGCGTCATCGGTAACCTCTTCAATTTTGCGTTCAAAACGGTCCGCAATCAGTTGTCTAATTTTGTTTGTAATGTCGTCACTCATGTCCACGCTCCTTATGTTCAAAGAGGGTATGTGCTGAACTCCAGAGTTACCCCCTGGCATTCCATCAACCGTTTCCGGTGTGCTAGTATATTTCCTTTTAGGGTACAGGCACAACCCAACGGCCGACGCTCAAGCCAGGTTGTGTATAGGCACTGTCAGCGGGTATTATGACATATTCACTACTTTCACTCCAAATTGTTTGCAGGCTAACAGTTTAACGGGCAGGATATCAACGCGATCATGGAACATGCCTCCCCCTCGCCGGGGACCTCCAAATTGTCTCTTTGCTTTTATACGTTCTCAGCGTTCGTATTGGGTTTGGGCTCCGTGTGGGCGCCGGTAACGGGAATGGACATTGTCCAGGGACTGCTGCGCGCCGCGTTTATTTTCATCATGCTATGGTTCTTTCTGAACTGGCTGCCCCGCCGCACCACGCTTCCCATACAAGTTTTTGTCGCCATGATTCTGGGCGTTCTTGCGGGCTGGCTTCTGACGAAACTGGTCGGCCGCGCTTTTGTCATCGAATACCTGGGGATTTTTGGAAAGCTTTTCATTCTGTTGCTCACCTTTGTGATCCTTCCCCTGATTTTCGTGTCGGTGTTGAACGGAACAGCGGGCATCGGAGATCCGAAACGGCTGGGCACGGTGGGATTCAAGAGTTTGCTGTATTATTTTTGCACGACAGGTCTTGCGGTACTACTGGGACTCTTTTTGGTCAATATGGTCCGCCCGGGAGAAGGGCGGAAATCACTGCGGAAGGAGGTTGAAGCACAGGCGACAAGAGAAAGACAGGCCACGGGGGCGGAAGATGAAGACAATTCGGATAAGTTATCCCTTGGACTGCGCCTCCAAAACCAGGTACTGCCTGCGGTGATTCACAATCCAATTATGGCGGACCAGAACCCGCTGGTAGTTATTTTTTTTGCCATCCTGCTAGGCTGCGCCCTGGCAGCGCTTGGCAAAGACGGCCTGCCGGCATTGGAGGTATTTAAGAGCCTGGACAAGGCGTTCATCACCATCATTTTGTGGGTAATGCGTCTGGCACCTGTGGGCTTCTTCGCGTTGATGGCGCGGACCATCTCCGAATTGGGCATCGCTTATATGGTGACGCTTGCAAAGTATTTCGGAACAGTCATGCTTGGACTTGGCCTGCACTTCTGCCTGTTGACATGCGTCGTATGCCCCCTGCTGGGGGGGGTATCACCCCGGCGCTTTCTACGCGCCATGGCCCCGGCGATTCAGCTGGCCTTCAGCACCTCTTCGAGTTCCGCAACGCTGCCCATGTCCCTGACATGCGCCACGAAACGGCTCGGCGCCGATCCCAATATCAGCAACTTCATGCTGCCCGTCGGCGCCACAGTGAATATGGATGGCACCGCACTGTATCTGACCGTCGCGTCCCTATTCATCGCCCAGGTGTATGGCATTTCACTCAGTTTTCAGGAGCAATTCATGGTATTTCTAACGGCGGTTCTGGCGTCCATCGGCACCGCCGGCATACCTGGCGCCAGCATCGGTCTTATGAGTATCGTACTTGCATCCGCATCGATACCTGTCGAAGGAATAGCCATTGTCATAGGCGTTGACAGGCTTCTGGATATGACCCGCACTATCGTGAATGTTACGGGCGACTGCGTCGGGGTCGTCGTTGTCTGCAGGAGCGAAGGCTACAGGATAGCACCCTCCTGATTCCTTGAAACCATCAGCTTCCGCCATTCCGTTCCGACAGGCTTACGCCGGGCGCCTCCAAGCCACCGGAATCGCTACAGTAATTTGCGTATGGCCTCGGATAAGGCCGACTCGCCCAGCGTACCCACTATCACGTGCGCCACTTTGCCTTCCCGGTTAATTAAAATTTTTGTTGGAATACTCTCAACCTGGTAAGCCCCGCCCACGGCATTGCGTTCATCCATAGCAACGGGAAGTTTAACCGATGAATTTTTCAGGAAAGAGGCGATACCATCTCTGGTATCCCCCATATTTACGGAACAGATCATGACATCTTCTTTCTTGAACTGCTCCACAACGGCCGCAAGATTGGGAAGACCCGCACGGCAGGCGGGGCACCAAACCGCCCAAAAATCAAGCACGATAGGCCGCTTTCCCAGATGCTCCGACAAATTAAGCATACCGCCGTCCATCAGGCGCAACGAAAACGACGGCGCTTCTTGTCCTTGCAGGGGGTGGCTTGACATGCCCGCGCATTGCGGGGTTACTACGGCCACCACGACAAGAAACGCGGTTTTCAGGATGAACATGAACGGATTTCCGTTCCTTTTCTTTCTATCGTAATCAACTGCACTTATATGCGGTTTCATGTTGGCTCCTTTCTATAGGCATTAAACTGACCTTTTTTGTTCACTTTATAGGTTAAACGTCCCGATGGATAAAAAAATTCCCCTTAAAACTAGGGTGCCGACGCGCTAGAGCAGGCCTTGCATCACCCTCCGTACAAATCGAATCCCGCCCGACGCGAGGGTTATTTCGCGCCGGACGGGATAAAGTTCTACGCGCCGGGTCCTGTTGCGGGTCAGGCGGCCTGCCTGCGTTTACGATAGAAGTGCCCGAGTAGCACCAGCACCGTAAAGGTCGTGAAAATTACGACCGTCCAGATGGGGCCGACTTTGCCGTAGATACCCCAGATGCTGCCGAAAAACGCGCAGAACAGGGCAATCATCATCAGGATATTCCAGAGGACGCGTTTACCCCCGGTGGGCATGGCGTCCTTCAGGACCGTCTTCTGATTCATCAGCAGGAAGAAAGAGAGATACGCCAGGGGCAGCAGTGTCATGCAGAAGACCGAAGTGGGCGTGGCTACCGCCATGAGGGCCCCGTCCCAAGCGAGCATCACAAAAAGGGAAATAGAGGTCATGGCACCGCCCACGAACTGAGGCCACCCCTTGGCGGGACGGTTCAACAATTCGCAGAAACACAGGCTGTTGATGATCATGAGCATGGTGGCGGCGGAAATGCCCATGCCCAAGATGCCGATACCGAAGACAAATCGTCCAATTGTAGGGCCGGTGAGCGGTTCCAGCGATGCCGCCAGTTGGGGAGCGTCGCGTCGCACCAGCATGGCCGCCATCAGTTTTTCCGACTCGGGCAAGGCTGCCTTGCGGGCGGCGGCCTCCTCCGGAGAAAGGGCGGCAAAAACGGCGCCACCCAGTTCCGATTTCAGCCGTTCCGTCAGCAAACCGTCATACCCCTTTTGAAGACTCGCATCCACTTTGATGGGATTGCCCTGTTCATCGACGGAAGAAATCAAGCCGGCCTGCGCTTTGGCATGCAATTGCGCGCCTGCGGCAATGACGATACAGGAGGTGGCGATCAGGAAAGGAATGAACAATCCGGTGGATAAATCAAAAATGGCCAGGCCACGGAAATCGCGATCCCAGCCTTTACGCATCATAGAATAGGGGAACATGATGGTCATATTGATGCCGACGGCGGTGGCGAATGCGGAGATAATAAAGTCCCGCTGGTCGCTCAGAATCCTGGCCGTCCAGAATTCCCGGAATTGTTCGGGAACCTGCATCAGATAGGGCACAAGTTTGGGCCCCGGTTCAAACATCATGTTGAAACGGGGAATGAATCCTCCCATGTATTCGCGCCAGTCAGCCAGCCCGTTTTTCGTGACGACAATAACCACGCCGACAAAGCATATCACCGTAAGTCCCACCATGCCTTTGACGATGGTTTCAAATAGTTTCATTCCCCGTCCGCCGGAACTGTAGAGGGTCAGGAAGGTGATATTGACAGCAAGGATACAAAAGGCTGCGACCAGACGGCCCTGGGCGCCGAACGGTCCATCGGCGCCCAGCACCTGGGGAAACAGCATTTTCGTGAGCGCAGCGAGCCCCAGCGCGAACTGCGGCATACTCCAGACCATATTGGCGGCCATGGAGGCAAAGAGCCAACTCCAGCCCAGCACAGGATTGATATGGGTATTTATGGCACGCAGGGGGCGCTCCCCTGTGGAAAGAGTGACATAGGCAATGGCGCTGAGCATGACGATACCGACCGCCATGGCGACCGGCTGGAGCCACAGGAACGTAAACCCGGTAAGCACGGCAAGGTACAGGCTGTTAGACAGGGTGCCGCCACCCAGCGTGATGGCGCTCTGGAGCCATCCCGGGCCGGAAAGCCGGACAAAGACGCCGAAAAGCGGACCCTTGCCCCGGCCCCGCGCGTCATTAATCATCTGGCGGTCACGTTCGATGCGGTCATTTACGGAAAGATTGATTTGCTTTTGTTCTGTGGGGGCGGCCATGACGGGCATTCTCCTTCACTTCATCTGATGAGGATTTCCAAAAATGCTGGGTTATCGACTCGCTGA
>JAKJCY010000042.1:7010-28216 GCA_022706235.1 Candidatus Hydrogenedentota bacterium
TGGGGCGGCCATGACGGGCATTCTCCTTCACTTCATCTGATGAGGATTTCCAAAAATGCTGGGTTATCGACTCGCTGAAAGTTCAATGGGATACGCGCGGAACCGGCTCCTGGAAAAGTACCCCGCGCATAACCCTGCTCGGTCATAGAGAATACCACAAGGCTTAAATTTAATTCCAACAATCCCCTTGTTTCGGTCACCGTTTCACCTTGATTTTCATTTGCCCCCGACCGCGCGTAGCCCCTCGCTACGTACCACAACCACGCTTCCCGTTCCCTGCAGATAACAGAAAAAGCAGAAAACCCGACTTTCGTCCTACCAAAAGAAACTGTACCCCAAGGCGGCGGATATCGCGCTTACTTCAATCTTGGTGCCTCTGCCAAGCATGGACAGTAGATCTCCTCCTCCGCTTTCCTGGAGGTAATGCTTTGGTGCACCGCCAAAGGCAACATGAACAGCATGCTTTTCATTGATTTTGTAGGAAAAGCCGGCGGTAACATGATGTTCAAAAATTACGGGCGCAAGCCCGGCCAGGAAAACGCCGTTTTCCCGGATGGGAGAGTTGCTGTAGGCGTACCCGGCCATCAGCGTCCATTTTTCGCCGACCTGCCATTCAACACCCAGTTTAAGGCCGTGCTGGTCCTTCCAGCCGAAACCGCCTCCATTGAAGATGGAAGAGCCATAGGCTTTTACGTCTTCCCAAAGAAGCCACCGGTAATCCGCGGTGATTTCCACGGTGGGCCGTATTTTGTATGCAATGCCGACCTGAAGGGAATGAGGCATGTCCAGGGGCGAACTCAAGAGGTCCCCATATTTCTTCATGGTCTCCATCCAATGTCGCGAGGTATAGTTGGCGCCCACGGCAAAGCGTTCCCAGCGCCGGTATACACCCAAGTCGAATCCCGCGCCATAGGCGGTATCCCACTGATTGTCATACGCTGCGGTGGCCAGGCTGAGGGTAAGGTGGTCCGCCCGGAACCGGGTTACCGAAAGGTGCAGTCCCAAGCCCAGGGACCAGCCGTTGTCAAACGCATAAGCATAGGACAAAACACCCCGTATATGCTGCAGGGCCATGCGCCGGTCCCCGTTGCCATGGAATATGCGACTCAGGATATTGCGCGAATGGGGATACTCCACGCCGGAGCCACTCGGAATGAAGATGCCGCCGCCAAGAACACCGGTCTCCAATGGCCAGACCATGCTTGCGGTGGCAATCGGAAAAAGGCCTTCCGACACCAGGGTACCATCCAGACGGTTGCCCAGCAGTCCCCGGGGTTTTAACTTGAACCGGTCATAGACGTTATAGAGATTTACATCGAAGCGACGTTCAAGGTCCACCATGGCGGCAGGATTCATGTAACTCCAGTAGGAACTGCGGGGACTGGCCACTCCGCTGGACGCCCGCCCCAGCTGGAGCGCGTCATTGCAGGAAAGAAACACCCCCTCGCCGGCATAAGACCGTGTGGGACATAATACCAGCAGAAACCAGAGGGACAGACCTCTGAACATCCATTCATTCCTGGTCGGCCGATGTTTTGAAACCACGCGTTACGCCTCCTTCAGGTGAAATGCAACGCGTTGGTGTATCACATCTTCCGGATCTGGTGCAACATGTCTTCCCCTTTGGATGAGCACCTGTTTGTCCGGTCCTTTACCAAGTATACGAGTATCCCAGTATCGCAGAGACGGCGCCGACCTCTATGGTAGTGCCTTTGCCGAGAATGGACATTAAATCGCCTTCGCCGTTTTCACGCATTTTATGGGAGGGCGCATACACGCCGACCAGATGCATCCCATGTTTCTCATTAAATTGATGGGAAAACCCTGCAGTGAAATGCTGCTCCACAATAACCGGGACCAGACCCGCCAAGAATACCCCGTCTTCCTTGACGGGACTGTTACTGTACGCATAACCCGCCATCAGCGTCCATTTCGGGGCAACTTTATATTCCAAGCCCAATTTAACGCCATTCTGATTGGTCCAGCCATATCCGCCGCCACGGAATATAGGCGAACCGTAGGTGTTGATTCTCCGCCAATGCAGCCATTTGTAGTCCAGGGTCACCTCGAGTTTCGGGGTCAGTTCATAGGCAATGCCGGTTTGAACGACACGGGGCGTATCCAGGGGCGAACTAAGAAGATCATCATACTTTTCCATGGCCTCTGTCCAGTGGCGGGAACTGTAGTTCAGCCCGAAGGCAAAACGGTCCCAATGTTTATAAAAGCCTACGCCAAATCCCGCGCCCCAAGACGTATCCCACTGGTTGTCGTATTGGGCTGGTGTCAGTCCGAGTGTAATATGGTCGGTGCGGAATCGGTTGTAGGAGAGGTGAAGTCCCAGCCCCAGGGACCAGCCATTTTCAAATTCATAGGCATAGGCCAAGACACCCCGAATGTGTTGATAGGCCAGGCGCCTGTCTGAATTGCCTTCAAACAGGCGGCCTAAAATATTACGGGAGTGGGGATACTCCACACCCGCGCCGCTTGGGACAAAGATCCCGCCGCCGAGGGTTCCCGTTTTCAGTGGCCAGACAAAACCCGTTGAAACGATATTGAAAATACCGTCAGAAACCAGCGTGCCATCCAGGCGATTGCCTATCACTCCCCCGGGTTTCATTTCGGCTTTGGAAAAGACGGTGTACCAGTTCAAATCTAAACGGCGTCCCAAGTCCACCATTGTCGCGGGATTCATATAACTCCAATAGGAGCTGCGCGGGCTTGCCACCCCGCTGGAAGCACGCCCCAGCTGCAAGGCGTCATTTCCCAGCAAAAACACCCCTTCCCCCGCATAAGCATGCCCGGTATAGAAGACCGCTGCCAGCAGGATAGCTGGGAACCATCTCCCAATCCGGACTTTTATGCCATGATCCATTCGGTATTTGGGCATGAATAAATATACTCCTGTAATGAAAATCAATCCGTATTGTGTAACATAAAGGTTTTGGTAAATTCAACCTCGATGGTTTTCAAATGAAATACATAATATTATTATATTACGCGAAAGAAACGTTTTTTTGATGACTACATCTGGCAGGCGAAAACGCATCTGTCGATATAGTGAAGTTTCCTGACGCGTTTAGGTGTGGACTATTTTTATCCCGTTGTGCTTTCCCCGGACTGGAGATGGGACAGCCTTCCCTGTCCAGCGGGCGGCATTCCTAAAATAAAGCCCTCCCTACCATCAAAACCCGATTTGCGCCTTTCATTTATAAACCTTTCTTTCATAACAAGAGATTAATGAAGAACTTAACTCGGCCATTGCCTATTGGCATGATATGTGCTTGTTAATGGGTATGAACTCTCGGCTCATATATATCCTATACCTGTTAACCGCACCACTCCTGGCGGCGGTTGGAGGTGCCTCCACTCCATCGCTTGACGTTAGGGCGCAGAAGTACACTGTGGGCCCGGATGAATATTTTCCCGTAGAATACAGGGTTTTCTGGGAAGGCCCCCCCGGGGCATGTACCGTTTTACCGCCTTCTTTGCCGACACTGGACTGGGGAGAAGCGGCATTGCTCGAAGTAAAAACAAAAAGAACGGGCGACGTGAATGAGACCAGTATGGTGGTGGGTTTTCGCGCTTCCGAAGCGGGGACTTATGAAACGCCCGCACTGGATATTCGTGTACTGGAATTTACGGAAGAAAACACCCAGGCGCTTGCGGCCTTGCCGCCCGACCTTGCCGCGCGGGTGTTGTCCGGCGAGCCTGTAACGGTGAAAGTAAAGACTTCCGGCGCGTATTTACTGGCGGCCATTCTGGTGCTATCAGCGTTGCTGGGCGCGGGCCTCGTTCTTGTACTGCGTCGGCGTCGGCGCTCCCGGAGAAACCCCGGCAAGGCGGAACCGAGTTTTGAAGAAGAAAGCCGCACGCTGCTTCATGAAGCGCGCCGTCACCGTCTTGACGGTGATTTTTACGCATTTTACCTTACACTGCGCCGGGCCTGTGACCTGGCCGCGCACGCCTCGGGACAGCCCGATGACCGGTTATGCGCTCTGTTGGACCAGCGCATCAAAGATACCGGTTATCGCGGGCAACGCCCTTCAGAGGATGACCTCGAAGGAGATTTTAAAGACGTGGAGCACTGTCTGGCGCAATCGGTCCGGCGCCCGTAACAAGGAGATTATCGTTTATGGCTATCAATGTGGAAGCGGTAAGGCGCAGCGTCGAGCAACATGCCCCCATCGTCAACCGCCTTCGGGAACAAATCGGCCGCGTCATCGTGGGGCAGCATTATATGGTGGACCGTCTGCTGACCGCCATCCTCGCCAACGGACACGTGCTGATAGAGGGCGTGCCGGGCCTGGCGAAGACGACGGCGGTGACCACCCTGGCCCAGGCGATGGATTGCACGTTCAAACGCGTTCAGTTCACCCCGGACCTGCTGCCGGCGGATCTCATCGGCACACTGGTGTACACGCCAAAAACCGGGGAGTTTGTGACAAAAAAAGGGCCCATTTTCGGGAACATCATCCTGGCGGATGAAATCAACCGCGCCCCGGCCAAGGTACAGAGTGCCCTGCTTGAAGCGATGCAGGAGCACCAGGTGACCCTAGGTGAAAACACGTTTCGGCTTGAAGATCCGTTCATGGTACTGGCCACGCAGAACCCCATAGAACAGGAAGGCACCTATCCCCTGCCGGAGGCGCAGGTGGACCGGTTCATGCTTAAATTGAAGGTGACCTACCCCAGCCGCGCAGAGGAGCGCCAGATCATGGACCGGGTCGACCTGCTGCACGAGCGGCACGTGGAACCTGTGGTATCCCGGGAACAACTACTGCAGGCGCGTGAAGTGGTGAATCAGATCTACGTGGATGACAAGGCCAAGAATTATATTGTGGACCTGGTCTATGCCACGCGGGAACCGGAGACTTTCGGCCTGTCCATAAAAGAACTCATTGAATACGGCGCTTCGCCCCGCGCAACGATCTACCTGCAGCAGGCAGCGCGGGCCATGGCATTTCTGCAGGGTGAAGGCAACGTGTTTCCCAACGATGTGAAGCAGGTGGCCATGGATGTTTTGCGTCACCGTGTCAAAATATCCTACGAGGCGGAGGCGGAAAATATGACGAGCGAAGACATTATCCGCAAAATTCTGGACAGTGTGCCCGTTCCCTGAGTGTGCGTCGAAGATTTCATGGTCATAATGAAGGATTACAGGACATGATCCCGCAGGAGGTCATACAAAAGATACGGCGGATTCACATTCGGACCCGCCGGATGGTCAACGAAATTCTTGCCGGCCAGTACGAAAGCGTATTTAAAGGGCAGGGCATGGAATTTCGTGAAGTGCGCGCGTACGTACCGGGCGACGACATTCGCAGTATTGATTGGAACGTGACCGCGCGCACCGGGGAACCTCATGTAAAAGTCATGGCCGAAGAGCGGGAACAGACCGTGGTCCTAATGGTGGACATGAGCGGTTCGGGCCATTTCGGCAGCGTATCCCGGTTCAAAAATGAGTTGGCGGCGGAATTATGCGCCGTGCTGGCCTTTTCGGCCATCAAGAACAACGACAAGGTGGGCCTTATCATTTTCACGGATGAGATTGAATTGTATGTGCCGCCCCAGAAAGGCAGCAAACACGTGCTTCGCGTCATCCGGGAAGTGCTGTATTTCAATCCCAAAAGCCGCGGCACGGACATTCCGAAGGCTCTCGGCTACCTCAACGGCGTCATCCACCGCAAGGCGGTAGTATTCCTCGTCTCCGATTTCATGGCGAAAGGCTATGAGAAAGACCTGCGTGTCGCCGGACGCCGTCATGACCTCATCGCCGTTACCATTACCGATCCCAGGGAACTGACATTACCTTCCGTCGGCCGTATTGCGGTCCGCGATGCTGAAACAGGCAACGAAAGTTTGATAAACACCAACGACAGCCGCCTCCGGGCCGCCTACGAACAGGAAGCCGAGGAACGAATCCGACAGCGGAATGAAACCCTGCGCCGCAACCGGGTGGATGTCATGCACGCCTCCACCGATAAACTCTATGTGGACGAAATATACCGCTTCTTCAAGATGCGGGAGCGACGCCTGTCCGGAAGGGCAGCCCTATGACGCGGTGTTGCGCATACATTCTGTTTGGCGCCGCCTGTCTTCTGGCCGCGTCCGGGACCGGCGCCGAAACACCCCGGCTTGAAGTCGTGCTCTCACCGCCGGAAACGCCCTATCATCGCTCTGTTCTTTACGCGGTCACTGTGGAGGCTTCCCCGGAAACCCACTACGAATTTCCGGAACTGTCCTCGGCGGACAAAACGATAGAGGTCTGCAAAGCGGAATTGATAAGCGTCCCCGTAAGCGAAGGCATGCTGCGCCGAACACAATACTACCGGATAAATCCGATTTCTCCGGGCCTGTACCGGGTACCGCCCCTGTCCATTTCCTGGCAGGAAGGCAGCGAGAGGGGTGTGTTGGACGCACCATCCGTCGCATTCACCGCACGAGAACTCACCGAGGCGGAAGCCGAGGCGGCGGCACGGTTTGCGGGAATCACCGCGCCAGACGCCCTGCTGCCTGAAAAAGGATTTTCCTGGCCTGCCATGGCGGGGGGCGCCGCCGCGGCCATGGCGGCTGTGGCAGTTCTGTTTGCGATCTGGCACTATCGCAGCCAACAGGCAGGTCCCGTTGCGCCGCCCCTGCCCGCCTGGGAAACCGCCCTGAACCGGTTGCGCGAGCTGCAGCAGCGCGACTTACCCGGTTCGGGGAAGCTTGAACTGTATTATGTTGACCTGTCTTCCATCGTGCGTTATTACATAGAAGACCGTTTCCAGATTCAGGCGCCGGAACAAACCACGCCGGAATTCCTGGAGGCGGCCGCCGCCCGAGGCGTGTTCTCTGAAGCGCAGGAAGAATTCCTCACCCTCTTCCTGCGCCAATGCGACCGTATTAAGTTCGCAAAACTGGAACCCGATGTGGAAGGGGCCCGGGAACATTTCAAACAGGTGCGGCTTTTTGTCAAGGATACCATTCCGGCCGATGTGGAAATGGAAATGGTGGAGTCGGCGGCATGAACAAGTTGGGGCACATATTTTTATTTGACGACCTGGCGCACCCGTACTTCCTGGCGTTGTCCCTGCCCATACTGCTGGTTTTGCTGCTGGAACTGCTCGGCCGGCCGCCGGGCGCCGTCACCCTGTCCACGGAAAACGTGCTGGCAGGCTTGCGTGACCGGCGTATCGACTGGAAAAGACGCCTCCCGGCGGTGTTGCGCGCCCTGGGCCTGCTATTGCTTTGCGTAGCCCTGGCGGGCCCCCTTCGTGGTTTTCATGTGCGCAAAGACCGTGCCGGTGTCATCGACATCATGCTCTGCCTGGACGTGTCCGGCAGCATGCAGCAGCCGGATTTCACTATCAACGGCCACCCCCACGACCGGCTTTATGTGGCGCGTGAAGCGGCGCGCAATTTTGTGAACAGCCGCCGCGAGACCCGTGAAGGCCGCTACGGGCTGGACCGCATCGGGTTGATACTATTTTCGGGACTGGCATGGACCCAGTGCCCCCTGACGCTGGATTATGACATCCTGGAACGGGAGATTGACGGCGCGTCCATCGCGCCCGAGCGAAAGCAGGGAACGGCCATCGGTTCCACCCTGGGCCTTGCGGTACGGCGCCTAAAGACCTCGGAGGCCAAATCCAAGGTGGTCATATTGCTTACGGACGGCGTGAACAACCGGGGTGAACTCGACCCGGTTACGGCTGCCCGCCTTGCGAAAGAATACGGGATCCGCGTGTATACCATCGGCGCCGGTTCCACCGAGGAAGTGGTGATCCAACAGGGGCTTTTCCCGGTTCGCACCGAGGCCATTGACGAAAAAGTACTCAGACAGATGGCGGATACCACGGGCGGCCGCTACTACCTGGCGACCGATACGGAATCCCTTATGAAGGCCTATGACGAAATTAGTGCTCTGGAAACGACTGAAATCGACATCGGCGATTATTATGAAGCGAACGAGGCATTCATGTCTTACCTTGTTCTTGGTGCGTTGCTGGTACTGGCATCCGTCTTTTCACGGCGGCTTTGGTTCGAGGTGCTGCCATGAAGAGAACCCGAACACGAGAGACATGGATCATAAAATGTGCGTCTATCAGGGATGATCAGACCGATTCGACTAATCTTTCTGCTCACACCGATCGTACCAACATTAAGGTATTGGAGTAATAACCGGAAATGCAATTTGCTTTTCCCATAGCGCAAACACCCTTGTGGGCGGCGGTTGCGGCCGGCGCCCTGGCCGGGGCGTTTCTGTTGTTGCGCCTCCTTGAACGCCGCCATGAAGGGCGTCTCCACGTGTTTGTGGAGGCGTCACTGGTTGGGCGCCTGATGCCCGCGTATACGTTGCGTGCGCGGCGTCCCCTGTTCTGGCTGACCCTGGCGGGCGTCCTGTTTCTCCTCCTGGCTGCGGCGCAGCCCCACTGGGGTAAAAAATGGACACCCATTACAAAAACCAGCCGGGATATACTGGTGCTGCTCGACGTATCCTGCAGCATGACCGCGCAGAACCCGCCGCCGACGCGCCTGGACCGGGCACGGCAGAAAATTGAATCCCTGCTCGAGAAATGCCCTGCAGACCGCTTCGGCCTCATCGTGTTTTCCGGGGAAGCGGCCTGTATGTGTCCGCTCACTCTCGACCAGGGTTATTTCCGGTCTATTTTGGACGCAGTCAACGCTGACACATTGAGCATGGAGGGGTCCGACCTCGCGTCGGCCCTTCTGGAGGCGCACGACGCTTTCGAGGCGGATGCCCAGCGTTTTGGCGGCAGTGAAAATAACAACCGGATTGTATTGGTCCT
This sequence comes from Candidatus Hydrogenedentota bacterium, assembly GCA_022706235.1. Classification (GTDB taxonomy): domain Bacteria; phylum Hydrogenedentota; class Hydrogenedentia; order Hydrogenedentales; family CAITNO01; genus JAAYBJ01. The sequence goes on from JAKJCY010000042.1 coordinate 15,803, forward strand.
CTCGGACGGCGAAGAAACCGCCAGCGATGCCGTGGAGACCGCCAAAAAAATCGGCGCCCTGGGTTCGATCTATACGCTGGGGATCGGGGATCCCCAAGGTGTCGTCATCGAATTTCCCGAATGGATGCGCCAATACGTGCGCATGCCGGACGAGAAACTGACCCATATTTCCAAATTGGATGAGGAAACTTTGACCAAGATTGCCATAGCCGGCAACGGCGCCTATGTGCGCATAACCCCGGACAACGCCGACATTAATTTCATCCATGGTGAATTTGAAAACGTGCACGGAAAGACGGCATCGGATACGATGCGTTTCCGCTTGGTAAACCGGTATCGCTGGCCGCTCGTGGCGGCATGGGTATGTTTTGCCGCAGAGGGACTCTGGCTGGGCTTGTTACCCTGGATACGCCGGAGGCGTCTAAAACGCATGGAGGTTCCCGCCCATGCCTAAACGCGTTGCGACCCTAACACTTGTTCTGGCTGTTTACGGTTTGTGCTTTTATAGCGGCGCCGCTTCCGTTGAACAGGGGCTTCGGGATGCCCGGCAATTATTGGACAAAGGTGATCCGGACGGTGCGATAAGCCTCTTGAAAGAGGCCCAGGTCGATTCTCCGGCGGCCTCCGAACTTCGGTTCGGCATTGCCTGTGCCCTGTTTGTGAAGGGCGAGCATCTCCTGAAATCCGGGGCTGCAGAAGAATCGAAAACGGCGTTTGCGGAGGCCCGGTCCCTGTTTGAGAGCCTTGAAAAGGACCCGCAGGAACGGATTGCCCGAGAGGCGGCGTTCAACCGCGCCACGGTCATCGCCCGGCAAGCGCTGGAAATCGCCAATGGCGACGATTACGCCGCCGGGGTAGCCGCGCTGCGCGACGCCGTTCAGGCCTATGAAACGGCGGTTACCCGTTATCCGGACCATCCCGAGATACGGCAGAACCTGGACCATGTCCAGTTCAGGTTGAAGCAACTACTACAGAACCCGCCTCCGGAACAGGAGAAACCCGAGGAACAGCCTCCCATACTCTCGCGCTTCGGCCAGGCCGCGACCGATATTCCCGGCGCACAAACGCAAATTGAAGAGAACACAGCCGTATTGATTCCCCCGGAGAAACAAGAGCCGCAGCCATGAACAGCAGAATCCTCCATAGCGCCCTCCTGTGGCTGATTGCCCTGTCTGCGACGGCCCAACTGCCCGAACCGGCCCCGCAACCGCAAGGGCAACCCGTCGCCCCGGAACCGGCGCCTTCTTCCCAAACGGTGGTCTTACCTCCCTCACCCCCGGGGCAGACGGTATCCCCGCAGACACTGGTGCTGCCGCCTTCCAATGCGCCCCTGGTTCAGGCGCCGCCGCAGGCAGGCCAACTTCAAGCGCCCCAAGGCGTTCCGGTACCGAAGGCCCCGGACCAAGCGCCGCCGCCGCCGCCCCTGGGCCGCATGTATGCCATGCGCGCTTCCGGTGCCGTGCCGCTGAAGTTGAACCTGGATGAAAAGCTGAAGCCGGTCGCCGCAGCCCTTGAGACGCTGCCGTTTACCACCTATGAATCCATTTCTATCAACGAAAATCCCCTTCCCTGGAGCCAGGAGACACTGTTCCCGATTAATGCCCTGTATGCGATGCATGTCACCGCTCTTGCCCCCGAGGCGGACGGCGCCATCGCCCTGCGTACTCGGGTGGAAATGCTGCAGGGCGAGACCTTTGTCAACGCCATCAAGGCCGATGCGCATGCCGTTCCCAACCAGGCCCTGCTGTTTCGCGGCATGCCGCTAGGCGAGGATGAGCTGGTACTGGTATTGCTGGTGTCCACACCTTCAAACCAACAGAATGAAGGCGGCCCTTCGGAGGAGGATTCATCACCGTCAGAAGGAGAACAGGCGGAGGGAGAAACCGCCCGGCCGGAACCGGATAACCAGAAACAAGAGAATAAGGAGACACAAGAGGGAGAAAACGCGGACGCGCAGCAGCCTGAGGCTGCCGAACAGGATGAAGGTGAAACGGAAGCGCCTGAAGGAGTTGAAAATCTCGAGGCACTGCTGGAATCGCTCGATGATATCGACCGCCGCGAACAGGTGGAAGAGCGCAACCGGCGCGATCGTATCGACTTCAAGGGAGACTGGTGGTGAAACACGGAAGCCGCTTATTACTAATCGCCTGGCTTGCCGCCTGTGCCGCGCACGCCCGGGAACCGGTCACTGCATCCGTGTCCGCCACGCGTGCCGCGGCAGGTGAGATTTTTTACATTACCCTTCATGCCAACGGAAGCGATGTGAAGGAACCGGACCTCGGTCCGGTCGCGGCGGCGGGAGTGCAATTGGGTTCTCCTTCCGTTCAATCTTCAACCAGCATGCAGTACATAAACGGAAAGAGTTCGGTGATACAGTCTCGCGCGTGGCGTTATCCCGCATCGGTGGCGCAAGAGGGCACGATCACCATACCACGCATTTCAATAACGGTGGACGGCCGGGAATATTTCACACAGCCCATGACGATCGAGATTTCGCGTGTCGCCGACACTCCTGTCCCTGTCCCGGGCAAAGGCGGCAAACTATCGGTGGAGGAGATGGCTTTTGTCCGTGCCGTCACGGACAAGAGCAGCGTATACCAGGGCGAGCCGCTGACGTTGCGCCTGCAGATTTATCAACTGAACACCGGCTATATAAGTATTACCGGACCACGTTCCCTGCCCATGCCCGACACGGAGGGATTCTATCCCGGCCCGGAATGGCAGGACACACATATGGAAAATTATAAGGATCAAGAGTACGAAGTGACCGAATTTGGACGCGTTTTATACCCGGCGATGCCCGGAGAATTGAAGATCGGCGCCTGGAACTGGCAGGGAATGGTCCGCTGGCACGACACCCGGCGGCGCGTTCAATCCGCCGCACGCATGTTTACAGCCCCTGAGATAGCCATAACGGTGATGTCTTTGCCGGAACAGCCGGAAGGGTTTAGCGGGGCGGTGGGCAAATTCCGTTTCACGGCGCAACTTGCCCAGACTGCCCTGACCCAGGGCACTCCTGTTCGCCTTACCTTTACGGTGTCAGGCGAAGGCAATCCCAATACTATCAGCGCGCCGCGCCTGCCGGATCTTGCCTGGGCGCATGTTTCCGGGCCGGAAACTGAAACACGGCAGGAAGAGCATTCCCCGGAAGTTGCCAAGACCTTTAGTTACCTCTTGACCCCCTTGGAAGCCGGCACCCACACCATACCCTCCGTACCCTTTGTTTTCTTTGCGCCCATCATCAAGAACTATAAGACAGAACAATCGCCGGAATATCAGGTTACCGTGGACGCGGCGGACGGCGGAAACACCCTGGTCGCCGTCGGCGGCTCGGCCGATGCCCAGCGCAGCCGGATTCAAGTCTTTGAGGAGAAAATCCTTCCCGTCATCACCGAAGGAGACGCTCTTTTCTCCGAGTCCGGCGCGAACAGCGCCCGACTGTCAATCTTGGCGCTGCTCAGTCCCGCGCTGCCGCTACTCGTTTTCATAGTGCTTTTCGCGTGGCTGGCCTGGCGAGGACGCCTATCGCGGGACCAGGGCTATGCGCGCCGCTTTTACGCGAAAAATAAATGTTTGAAAGCGCTGAAAGAAGCCCGGGCCTCGGCGGAACCCTCCGAAAATCTGGATGTGCTGTTGAAAGTGTTTATCGCGGACATGTTGAATGTCAATGAAGCGGGGTTGACCTCTTCAGATGTGGAGGACTTGTTGAAGGAACGCAGGATCGCGGAGGACAGTATCGCCATGACCGTCCGGGTGCTGCGCGCCTGTGAGCGTGCCCGGTATGCGGGCAGGAACGCCGGCCCGGAAGAAACGGAAGCCCTGTGCACCGCCACGGAAAACGTGGTGGAACAGTTACATGCCGCCCTGCAGGAGACACAATCATGATTACCGCGTTCCTGATAACGATGAGCGCTTTGGGCGCCTCCGGTGACGCGGCACGCCTCTTTGAAGAGGCCGGCACCGCCTACAGCCAGGGCAACTATGAAGAAGCGGCCGGGAAATATTCAGAACTGAACCTTATGCACAACATCCACAGTCCGGCTCTGCTATACAATCTCGGAAACGCTTATTATATGCAGGGGCGGCTGGGCAAGGCGGTCCTGCATTATGCAGCGGCGTTAACCATAGATCCCGGATTCGAACCCGCACGCAAGAATCTGGAACAGGCGCTTGGTGAAACCAAACGCAGCCTGCCTGTGCCGGATATCCGCCAGGTCAGCGCCAACCCGCTGATTCGGTACTATCCGTTATCTCCGTTGCAAAGCCTCCTGGCGGCCCATGTCGGCCTGTTCGCGGCACTGCTGCTGTTGCTGGCGCGGCAATGGCGCGACATGCCCAAGTATGCCTGGGCCATGCGCCTGTGCCTTGCCGGAGCCTGTATTTTTTACGGGCTTGCCCTGGCGGGCGACCGGGCATCCCGGTCCGCGCCCAAACTTGCCGTTGCCCAGACGGAGGAGGTCCCGGTGTATTTCAGCATGAATGAATCAGAAGCGCCCCGATTTTTGTTATATGAAGGAGATAGGGTCCTGGCGGAGCGCGTTGAAGACGGCTGGGTATGCGTATACGCGCACGGCGGCGAACGCGGCTGGGCGAAAAAAGATGCCCTTGGCCTTGTGGAACATATGATTTGGTAACATGCGCAGTGCCGTCAATCCGGCACAGGAAGGCGCTGGAACCTAGTAATATGAACGGTTATATGACAGTACAAACACCTGATATGGACGCCCTGGTTCACCTGGCGCGAACGGATCGTGAGGCTTTTCTGGCCGCAGGACGCGTCACGTGCCTGCTGGCGGTGCGCAATCATGTCGCCGAACGGCGCGCGCACCTCCGGGCCCGTCACGAAGCCGGAGAGTCGGGCGCCACCACGTTGCGCCTGTTGACGGACTTGTGTGATGAAACGGTTCGTGCCGTCTTTGATTTCGCCCTGACAAGCGTGGCGAACCGGGGGCGTCTCGAAAGCCAGACGGCCTTATGCGCACTCGGCGGCTACGGCCGCGGCGAGATGAGTCCCTGTTCCGACCTGGATGTATCGCTTATTTTTGACTGCCCGATGGACCGGGACATCGAAACAATTAATACCTACCTTCTGCCGTTTTTCTGGGATCTCGGCTTCAAGGCTGGATATACCCTTAATAGCGTATCCGATGCCGCCACGCTGGCGGCCGGGGATACCACCGTGTTTACCAGTTATGGTCAAAGCCGGTTGATTTACGGGGACACCACCGCCTATGGCCGTTTGAAGATGATGCTGGCGGGCCTGGAACCCTCCAAGTATGAAGCGCTCCTTGCCGATGTGCGCCGCCGGGAACAACCCGACCACCTTCCGGTGGAATACCGGGACCTATACGCGCCGGAACCCAACATAAAAGAAAACAGCGGAGGATTGCGCGACTATCACGCGGGGCTGTGGATGCTGTTGCTCACCCACGGACCAATGTCACTGGACGAACTCGCAACCCTGGGACACATCTCGGCGGAGGAACACCTGGAGTTGCTCGCCGGCCTCAACTTCATCTGGCGCATCCGGCATGAATTGCACTTTCATACGGGACGCGGCGAAGACAGGCTCACCTTCTCACTGCAGGAACATGTCGCCCGCGCCTTCGGTTACGGTGATTCGCCACGGGCCCTGGCGCGTTTTATGGAAGACTACTATCATGCCGCCTGCCGGGCACACCAGTTCCTGCAGATAGCCGCGCGCATCGCCGATCAGCCCTCTGCAACACAGGCCACGGGCGGATTTCCTCAGGAATCGAAATTTCTCCTCCACCAGCAGCAGTTGTGTGTAGACCCGTCCGATAAAAACTGGTTTGCCGAAAATCCGCCGCGGCTCATGGAAGTAATCTGGGAATGTGCCCGGCGGAAAGCGCCACTAAGCGGCGCAACGGCGCATTGGCTCTCCTCCAACCTGTCCCTGGTCAATGAGGAATTCCGAAAAAACGATTTCGTCCGCCAATATTTTATGGCGATAGCCCGCTGTCCGCTGCAGGCGGGCCTGGCCCTGCGCGAAGCGGCGCGAACCGGCCTGCTTGCCGCCTACCTGCCCGAATTCAAAGCCATATCGGGTATTGTGCGCTACGAGGATTTCCACAGTTACCCCGTAGACGAGCATACGCTGCGCGCGCTAGAAGCGCTTGAAAAGCTCTGCGGCGCCTCCGTAGCCTTTGCCCCCGCGTTAATCCAGGTATTGGAACGCGTCAGCGACCCGCACGTTCTGGTACTGGCCATCCTGTTTCACGACCTTGGCAAGGCGTGCGGCGAAAAGCATGTCGAAGACAGCGTCCGCCTGGCGGATGCAATCAACGGACGCATCGGCGTAGATCCTTATGATGCGGAACGTATCCTGTTGCTGGTGAGGCATCACATGTTGATGTCAAATATCGCCCTATACCGGGATACGGACGATTTGGATGTCATCACCTCTTTCGCGAAAACCGTTAAAACCGACGACCTTCTGCGGATGCTGTTATTGCTGACCTATGCCGACCTGATGGCCGTGGCGCCGAATGTCTGGAACGAGTGGAAGGGTGCCCTGTTGTTGAAACTGTTTCTCAAGACGCAACGCATCCTGACCGGCCGTTCGGAGCATGCATTTGACGAGGCGCTGATTCAACCCAAACTGGACAGCGTGCGTATCCTGGCTGAAGCGGAACAAATGCGGGATGTGGATGGTTATCTCAACGGCCTTAGTGAACGTTATATACTGGGATATGCGCCGGAGCAGATTGTCACCCACATGAAGTGCCTGGCCGAGGCACGTACCTCCGGCATCGCGGTCGCTTGTACGGAGCAGTCCGATCTGAACGCCAGCGAAGTTGTGATCTGCACGCAGGACCGCCACGGGCTGTTTGCTGAAATCGCGGGTGTGTTTTCCTCCCAGCTGATAAATGTCCGCAACGCGGCCCTTTTCACCCGGGATGACGGCTGGGTGGTGGATTCTTTTCTTGTGGAACAGGCCGCGCAGGTCAGGCCCCTTACCGGGAACGAGGTGGAAGCGTTTAAGCGCATACTTGTCCGCGTCATCCTGGAGCGGGAAGATATCCGAAGCCTTGTGGACAAATCGCGCAGGCGGTTGTTTGCGTTGACGCGGTCCTCGGCTATGGTGAGAACATCCGTAACCTTTGACAATGACTCTTCACCTCGTGACACGGTAATCGATATTGTCGCAGGCGACCGCACCGGCTTGTTGTATGATATCGCGTATACGCTGTCCGAGATGGGAATAGATTTCCGCGCCGCCCATATCGTCACTGACGTGGGCCGGGCCCGGGACGCCTTTTATGTTCGTATGAATGGAAGTAAACTTGAAGAAGAAAGACTGAAAGAGTGGATATCGCGGCGATTGTGCGAAGCCATTGCAGGCGCCGCGATTCCGGCAACACCAAAAGGAGATTCACAATGAAAAGCAAGGTAAGAGTGACAATGATTGTTGCGGCGTTAACAATGGCGCTGTGCGCGGGTGCCGGAGCGCAGGATGGCCTCTCTCTCCTGCGTGAAATGCAGAACGGCTTCGTCCAGCTTCATGACCGGCTTCGTCCATCGGTGGTGAATATCGACGTGGAAGGCAAGGCGGAGTCGATGGATATGACGCCCTTCGGCCCGATGGAGGATCTGTTCCGTTTCTTCAACCTGCCGGACCAGCCGGAACAGCGACGTCCCCGTCAAATGCGGCCCCAGGGAACCGGTTCCGGGTTCATCTATGACGCCAGCGGATTAATTATCACCAACAATCATGTTGTGGAGGATGCCGAGAAAATTGTAGTGCGGCTGTTTAACGGCAACGAGTATGATGCCGAAATCGTCGGAACCGATCCGGAAACAGACATCGCGGTCATCAAGATAACAGCGAATGAACCGTTGTCTCCGCTCACCCTTGGTGATTCGGACGCGGTGAAGGTCGGGGAATTCGCCATTGCCATCGGCAGCCCGCGCGGCTTCGAAGGTTCCGTTTCTTTCGGCCACATCAGCGCGCTGGGACGTGAAAATCTCGAGGGTCTTGCCATGCAGGGGTTGACCTTCCAGAACCTGATTCAGACTGATGCGGCCATCAACCTCGGCAACAGCGGCGGCCCCCTGTGCAATATCAACGGCGAAGTTATCGGCATCAACACGGCGATAGTATTCGGCGCCAATTCCATCGGTTTCGCCATCCCCATCAACACGGCCAAACAAACAGTGCCGCTCCTGATTTCAGACGGCAAGGTTACGCGCGGGTACCTGGGCGTGTCCATCGATGACGCGGAGACCTATACCGACGTGGATTCGTTGGGCCTGCCCGACAAGAAGGGCGCTGTAGTGCGCCAGGTGCAGCCCGAAACACCGGCGGCCAATGCGGGACTGAAAACCTATGACGTCATCCGCAAGGTGAACGGGGAAGAAGTAAACAGCGCCAGCGACCTGGTGCGCAAGATTTCGGGCCACACGCCGGGCACTACCGTAAAACTGGAGATTTGGCGCGACCGTGCCGCCATTGAAGTGGACGTAAATTTGACAGAGCGCAACGTGGTGGCCGACCGGAAGGCGACTGAAGAGTCCGTGTTGGGACTGAAGGTGCGTGAACTCAGCCAGAGCATCCTTGAGCGTCTCGGCATTGTCAGTTCCACCAAGGGAGTCGTGGTTGTCGAAGTGGAGCCCGGCAGCCCGGCCGAAGAAGCCCGGTTGACCGAAGGCGACATCATCATCGAGGTGGCGCAGCAGCCCATCACCAGCCCAACGGAATTCTTCCAGACGATGAAGACCGCAGCCGAGCCCGGAAAAGCGCTACTGGTGCGATTCATCCGAGGCAATAACGATCCCGACATTACCATCATACGGGTACCCAAAGAATAGCCCTTTCCTTTCCGCCTCCCGTAAATGTCGTGGCGCGGTTGTCCGCAACCGCGCCACGGCCGCATTCACGGGACTCATGGGCACCCCAGGCCGGACGCGTCTGCCGGGAAAGGCGCTTGTTTCCGGCCCTGCATGCAATGCATGAATAGCCTTCGGCGCGAATGAAGTGAGGCAATCTCCTTTGCGACAAGCAAATAGTACGCTGAGCTCGCTTCGCTGCGCTCCTAAGAAACGCATCCTGTAACACATTAAACAATTGAGATATAGAAAAATCTTTACCCCGTCATTGCGAGGAACGAAGCAATCTCATCGCTAAATGGACTTGGTGTAAACCAGATTGCTTCGTGCCTCGCAATGACGATGAATAATAGTCGGCTGATAAGCAATCGTATTCCTCTCATACTCGAAAATCATGACCATGTTTCTTTAAAAATAAACGCCGACGCGTCGGGGTGGTTTGCTCGCAATGACGGCTTTAGCGTGTTTGCCTTTCTTCAGCAATACGCGCCGAAAGTGATCCTAAGCGCGCAAGGACGAATTTGTTTCACCGGGGCCATTCCCCGTACCTATCGCCCTTGAACTTCAGACTTCCTAACCTCGACAGCGTTTTGAAGCGGTTTTTCGGAAGACAGTATTGCACAAAAGTTTGACGCAAAAGGCCGTAAAGAAGAGACAGACTCCCAAATAGCAAGCATGAAACATAGGATTATACGCTGTAATCAGGGGCTATTTGGCAGTCAGTCCCTTCTTTACTCAGTCTCTGTGTTTTCTCAAATAGTGCTATTGTATATTCCGACGAGTTCAGGAAGTCTGAACTTACGCAGCCCTGATGCGATACGGAACCGTTATTCCTGCAGTTCCGCGCGCGGGAAAGAGCCGAGTACTTTCAGGTTGCGGGCATGGTCGCCGGCTTCTTCGAGCGTTTCCTGAACCACGGCATCTTCCACGTGTCCCAGGAAGTCAATAAAAAAGACGTATTCCCACGCTTTTTGCTGGGAAGGTCTCGATTCGATGCGGGTCAGGTTGATGTTATGCCGGGCAAAAGGAAGCAGCATGTTGTAGAGGGCGCCCGGCTTGTCTTTGACCCAGACCAGAATGGCAGTCTTATCATCGCCGGTGCGTTTGACCACCTGGTGCCCAATAACGACAAAACGGGTGTAATTATGGGGTACATCTTCAATACGCTCACATTGGATATCGAGGCTGTAGGTCTGTGCGGCGAGCCGGCTTGCAATCGCGGCGGCATGGGCTTCACCGGAGGCGCGACGCGCCGCCTCGGCGGTGCTGCTGGTTTCAATCAGTTCCACTCCGGGCAGGTTGGCGCGCAGCCAGTTGCGGCATTGAAGTATGGCGTTGTCCTTGGAATAGACGCGCCGGATTTCCTTCATGGGACAATTGGACAGCAGGTTCTGGGTGATATGTAACAGCACCTCGTTCACAATTTTCAAGTTGGAGGAAATAAAACTGTCCAGGGTGTCACTTACAGAGCCGCCCATGGAACTTTCCACCGGCACGATGCCGTAATCAATACGCTTGCGCTCCACCTCGGTAAAGACGTCCAGGAACGAAGGCAGGGGCAGGTATTCCGCGGCCACCCCGAAGATACGCAGGGCGGCCATGTGGCTGAACGTGTCCTTGGGCCCGAGAAATGCCACGCTTGTAGGTTTTTCCAGCGCGCGGATGGCGCTGATGATTTCCCGGTAAATGGATTGAATGGCCTTGTCGTCCAGGGGGCCCACATTGCATTGCGCCAGTTTGGAGAATACCGTTTTTTCGCGTTCCGGCACATAGATGGGCGCATTCGTGCAGCGTTTCAGTTCTCCGATAGCCTGGGCGGCCTTGGCGCGTTCGTTCAGCGCCTCTATAATCCGGGCGTCCAGGGTGTCTATTTTCGCTCGCAGTTCATCCAAATCCACAAGTATCCCTCCTGCTGTTATCGCCGCTTCACGATCTGGACCGGCGCCTGGGCTATCAGCAAATCGGCAACCCGGCCGCTGTCAAAGCGGACCTTGGCCCGCAATTTCGGCCCCGCGCCTTTGACATATAATACGACACCTCGGCCGAAGCGCGCATGTTGGATGACATCACCCGTCCCCAACGCGCCGCCCGAAGCGCCGTTCTCGGGCGCGCCGGGGGGCGCGCCGACGGGGGATCCGGCGGCCCGGGCTTTTTTCGGCCTGTCCCTGGGTTCTCCGGAAAAGTCCACGTTCAGCAGCCGATCCCAGCCCGCCTCGCTCAGGAACCTGCTTGGCCGCCGGCCATTATTCGTGACTCCGTATAACATGCGTTTTTCGGCGGCGGTCAAGGTCAGGGTCTTCCTGGCCCGGGTCATGGCGACATAACATAAACGCCGTTCCTCCTCCAGGTCATCGCCTTCATCGCCGAACCGGGACAACGGGAAAAGGTCTTCTTCAAGGCCGATAAGGTAAACATGATCGAATTCCAGGCCCTTGGCGCAGTGGCAGGTCATCAACGTCGCCGTATCACCCCGGTCCTCCCAGCTATCCACATCCGAAACAAGGGCAAGGTCCTGCAGGAACCCCCCAAGCCCCCCCTGGTCCCGGGAGTCATGCTGGCCGCAAGCGACAATGAACTCGTTGACCACCTCAATGCGGTTGCGTAATTCCTTCTCGTCGCTTTGTTCCACGTATTGGCGATAGTTGATGCGCTCCAACAAGGTTTCCACCAGGCCCGCGACGGGCTGCACCTGCGCGTCCCGCGCCAGCGCGTCTACAATATCGACCAGTTCCGCGGCGGAACGGCGCGCCCGCGCCGAAACGGCCTCATTCATTTCGCACTCGCGGAACGCCTGCAGCAGCGGGATGCTGCGCATGCGGGCGTATTCCTCAAATTCTTCACGGCCGGTGTTGCCGATTCCCCTCGGGGGCACATTCATGATCCGGCGCAGGGATTCATCATCGGCGGGGTTGACCGCGAGGCGCAGGTAGGCGAGAATATCCTTGACCTCCTTGCGGCTGTAAAACTTTACGCCGCCGACCACCACGTAAGGGATGCGGCGCATGCGAAAGGCTTCTTCCACGAGGCGCGCCTGGGTGTGGGTACGGTAAAACACGGCCACGCTTCCGGGCGGCAGTTGGCGCCTCACCAGGTCCTGTCCCACAAAAGCCGCTTCCTCTTCCGCGTTGACGGCAAAGAAATAACGAACCGGGTCCCCGCCCGGATGCCGTGTATACAGGGTCTTTCCCAGGCGGCTCACATTGTTGGAAACCACCGCATTGGCGGTATTGAGAATAGCCTGGGTGCTGCGGTAATTTTCTTCCAGGCGGTACACTTTCGCGTTGGGAAAATCATTGGCGAAATCCAGGATATTATTGATGTCCGCACCGCGCCAGGAATAAATACTCTGGTCTTCGTCGCCCACCACGAACAGGCTGCTTTCTTCGCCCAGGCAACGCGCGATAAGATACTGGCTGCGGTTGGTATCCTGATATTCATCCACCATCACATGGCGGAAACGTTCCCGGTACCGCTCGCACACTTCCGGGAAACGCTGGAACAGGAAGGCGGTCAGCGCCGTCAGGTCGTCAAAGTCAAAGGCTGAACACGCCTTGAGTGAAGTGT
>JAKJCY010000430.1 GCA_022706235.1 Candidatus Hydrogenedentota bacterium
GGTTGAATAAATAACAAGGTTGGGAGGATAAACAGAAGAGGTCCTTCGTCCCGATTGTATCGGGACTCAGGATGACTTTGGCTGAATAAGTAACAAGGTTGGGAGGATAAACACAGAAGATTGCTTCACTTCGTTCGCAATGACGGCTTGTTTCTACGTCATCGCGAGGAGTGAAACGACGTGGCGATCTAGGGATTGCTTCGTTTCACTCGCAATGACGGGGAGGGAAGGGATTGCTTCGTTTCACTCGCAATGACGGGGAGGTGGCAATGACGTTGAAGGCTGGCAATGACAAAAATCAGTTTTCCACATGATGTTGGTAATAGGGGAAAGTGGCATAATTTAGGTTTGATTGGTATAATATAAATAGATATAGGATATGTAAAATTTGAGTAGTAAATTTATATAGGGTATAGACAAGGGAAAAAACGGTGTTATATTAAAGTTAATGCTAAACAAATTATTGAAAAGAATAAAAGATAGTGGGGACGATAAGGGTTGGGCGAGAAAACAGTTTCAGGCTATGGGGAAGTTGGGAGGCAGATTAGTTTTATAAGAGAAATAAAAAGAAACAACAAAATCGATATTCTCAAAGCAGGTGGAACACGTATTATGTTGTTTCTTCACATTAAAGATATATTTTTGACAGTCAAATGTCAAGTCTTATCTTTGATGTTGAGAGTGGTAGAGGGGGCAGGTCTACCACTT
>JAKJCY010000431.1 GCA_022706235.1 Candidatus Hydrogenedentota bacterium
CGGGCTGCGTGTTCACGCCGGTCACGTGCGACGACGGCGATCTGTGCACCGATGACAGTTGCGATGCGGCGACAGGCTGCGTGTTCACGCCGGTAACGTGCGATGATGGTGACCTGTGCACCGATGACAGTTGCGATGCGGCGACGGGCTGCGTGTTCACGCCGATAACGTGTGACGACGGTAATCCATGCACAATTGATACCTGTTATCCTGATGCCGGTTGTGTCTATTCGTGGAATCCGGAATGCGACCCGGCATTCTGTCCTGAATTCAGTGATGGCACCGGTACCCTGATATTCGACGTTGGTGGCGAGGCGATTGCCGATGCCATCGCAATGATAGACGTGGATATGCTATATCCCGAGTACCATGATTATTATGCGTGGGATTTGAATGATGACGGCATTGCCGATCGGACGCAGTTTGGTCTGCTGGCCTTGCTGCTGTGTCTGGACAAGTGCCAGACAAGTCCGTATATTGATTTGGATGCCGTCCGCGAAGCCTGGGAGTTCAATTACGGCACCTCAGAATCGCGGATTACGGAACTGTTGGTGGACGGTCAGGTCGCACGGGACAACGCTTCGCTCTTGCTTGACCTTTGCAATGATGTGTTGGCATCGCCCATGATCAATACCCTTATAGACCCTGCCGCATTTGGTGGGGTAATTCCGGGGGAATGGGCAGGGCGGACCTATGCTGACCT
>JAKJCY010000432.1 GCA_022706235.1 Candidatus Hydrogenedentota bacterium
TCATATACCCGGTATGGTCACTTAGCCAAAATGTTTTTCCCGCTTCATCGACTTTTTCATCAATGCTGACTGTTTCCAAAGTTTCAAAATTATAGTGTCCACTGTTGGCGGCGAAGATATGGTCAATCCGGGAATCTTGGACCATCATGCGCCGAAGACCGGCATCATTTACCACAGTCTCGTAGTCTGCTTTTCCAATGCTGCAATTCATATCCCCTACCAAAAACGCAGGCGATACACCGGTTCTGGAGGCGTTCATAAAAGCGGCAAGTTCCCTCATCTGGCTGCAACGCACTTCAAGATAAGCGGCGCGTCCGTAACCTGCCTGAGCGTGCGTGTTGTAAAAATCAAGTATCCCGGCAGGCGTTTCAATGCGTGCCAAGGCGACGCCCTTGCCCGCCCAGTAATCGCCTTCCCAAATGCGGTGTGCAGGACCGGAACCGCTGAACCGGTGGAAGAAAACCTCACGAATCGGCCATGCGCTGCAAATCAGCAGCCCACTGCCTCCCACACCACTGGAATAATATTGATGGTGATGAAGCCGGCTTGATTTCAGAGCATTTAGAAGCACGCTACGATCCTGTTCAATGAAAGACTCCTGAAAGCCTACGATGTCCGGGTCAAGGTCCGTTAATACCCGCGCAATATGCTTCATGCGCTGGGGACGATTGGCGCCGACTACCCACAAGTCCTGAATAT
>JAKJCY010000433.1 GCA_022706235.1 Candidatus Hydrogenedentota bacterium
TTCAACTCTCAACGTCTCTAGCGTAGTGGCGCGGCCCTCTTGGCGGTCCATGATATCCCAACGAAATCACGTCTCACAGCCCAAGGGTGTGGAACCCCGTGGCCTGGGTTCGGGAATTATCTCCGGCATTATATACTCCAACGAGTTTACATAAAAAACGTATGACCTGCCCACTTCAGAACGAAAACGTGGACTGGTAACGATACGCCCCAACGTCTCATAGTGGTACAGTCCGCCCGGAAAAGCGTATCGGTACCTGTCCCCCGTTTTCGTGGCACTTTCAAATGGACCTTAAACAGCGCCTGTCCCTTGTTACTCCATAGTGAACATTAATGGACAGATTCATGCTTTGAATAAAATGGTAAAGTCAGTAGCGGATATTGTCAATACAATCTTTCCAATATCCTTTCCCGCTCTGTTCATGTTGCATTAGGGCGTTCAGAATCTTAACACGGTCAAAACTATATTCTTCCCGGTTTTCTCCCACAATAACTTCCCATATCAATATTTTCATCCACGTCATATAACTATCGTTATTATTAATATCTTCCAATATTTCTTCCATAACTCTATTTGCAGTATCATTATCTTCGCCTTCAAAAATTTCTATTATTGATAATACGGGAGGGTGAACTCTAGTAAATAAGGCAACACATATGTTTATTTTTTCCTCATAGCGCAGAGAAGAAAATGTTT
>JAKJCY010000434.1 GCA_022706235.1 Candidatus Hydrogenedentota bacterium
CCACTTTGATCAAATCCGGGTTTTTAAGGATATCGCGGTTGGCCTCGAAAATCTTTTTATAGAGGCTTCCGTCTCCATAATATTTTTCCGAGATTTTCCAGAGGGTTTCTCCCTTTTTGACCTCGTGGTATTGCTTGACGTCCCACGGATCCTCATGAGTCTTGTTTTTTTCCTCAACCATTCCTTTCACCTCCTTTTTCCGGCGTTTGACCGCCGGGGATTCTAAAGACGATCCGCTTCGAATGTGTTGCAGGCCTGAAGCGTTCCTTCTTCAAACCCACGCCGAAACCATCGTACGCGCTGCGCCGAAGAGCCGTGCGTAAATCCGTCCGGAACAACGTATCCCCGGGAGCTTTTCTGAATGCGATCGTCTCCGACGGCGCTTGCGGCATTGAGACCTTCTTCCAGGTCGCCGCTTTCGAGAATATCCCGCCTTTTATGCCGGCCAGACAGTCGGCCTGAAGTTCGAGCATGACGCTCAGTTTGTTTTTCTCGGGAGTTCCGACGCGGGATTGGATTTGGCTGACCTGCTGCAAAATGCCCAACTGCATCTGCACATGGTGTCCGATTTCATGGGCGATGACATAGGCCCGGGCGAAGTCTCCGGAGGCGCCGAAGCGGTTGTGCAATTCATCGAAAAAAACCAAATCAAGATAGACTTTTTGATCGGCCGGACAGTAAAAGGGGCCGACAGC
>JAKJCY010000435.1 GCA_022706235.1 Candidatus Hydrogenedentota bacterium
TATTCTCGCAGGTCAACGCCGAACTCTCCTCGCGCGGTCTGCCCAATGCTGCTGTCAGCATCATTCCATGGCATTCGGAAAACGCACACAGGCTCAGACACTGCATTCGCGTGCGAAAACGTGGCGCACCACCGCCCCAAGACGTTGGTTACCTGCTCCGGTTGACTTTTGAGGAAACGGTGCACGGTCCAATATCGCTGGGATACGCCAGCCATTTTGGACTTGGTCTATTCATTGCAGAATCCGGGGATCCCTAATATTGTTTGGCACGTTCCCAAGTTGAACTCTTTTCATTACTCACAAATATTTGCCGAAGAATCATGCAACATGCCTTCAGGATTCTATTGAATCCTGAAGGGATTCCTTCTCATAGCCCGGGGTTGCGGTACTCCGCTACCCCGGGACAAGTCGGAAAAACGAGTCTACCCTGAAAGGGTTGCGTCAACATAAGCGGTTGGACGTAACCCCGTTGGGGTAGTAGATGGGTGGTGGTCATCACTTACCCGGGGTAGTGATACTCCGCTACCCCGGGACAAGTCGGAAAAACGAGTCTAACCTGAAAGAGTTGCGTCAACATAAGCGGTTGGACGTAACCCCGTTGGGGTAGTGGATGGGTGATGGTCATCACTTACCCGGGGTAGTGGTACTCCGCTACCCCGGGACAAGTCGGAAAAACAAGTCTACCCTGAAAG
>JAKJCY010000436.1 GCA_022706235.1 Candidatus Hydrogenedentota bacterium
CCAAGCCAATTCAGGATATCTATGCCTTGACCGTGTCTTCCAATTCGTAATACTGAATTCTTAATTCTTAATTAAAGGACCACCGACGCTACATTGCTCGCTTCGCTCGTGCCGGACGTTTTCAGCGCCACCACGCGGTATTCCAGCAGCACGCCCTTCGGTTCATCGGGCAGTTCAGCCCGGTTCTTCAGCGAAACCGCGACATGGGTCCAGGCGCCCTTCTTGCCGTTCTCCTGCTGCTGCCGCCGCTCGATGGCATAGCTGCGGATGCGGCCACCGTCGCCCCAAGCGCAGCGCGCGCCAGCGCCGCCTGCAACGCCCCCACATCCGCATTGGGGAAAAATAACGGCTGCGCCGTGAACCCCGCCTCCATCGTATCCGAGAATACGGCCACCTCCACTTTGATCTTGGGAAACATGGGCATTAGGTATTCCTTTCAATAGGGTGATTCATGATGAAAGCGTATACATCCCCCGGCGCTTCGCGCCACCCCCTTCAAAGGGGGACTTGTTATTACAGATTACGTTGGTATAAATAGCCTGGTTCTATCGTAAACTGGTTTAACTGCAAAAGGACTTTTGCGCCCATAATGAACAATTGCCTTGCTAGGTCCCCCTTTGAAGGGGGTGGCGCGAAGCGCCGGGGGATGTATCTCCCCAATTGACGTTGCTTCCTGTAATGCAG
>JAKJCY010000437.1 GCA_022706235.1 Candidatus Hydrogenedentota bacterium
CTTGTTGTGTCCCAAATCCGCACGCAAGGAATGCCGAAGA
This sequence comes from Candidatus Hydrogenedentota bacterium, assembly GCA_022706235.1. Taxonomy (GTDB): domain Bacteria; phylum Hydrogenedentota; class Hydrogenedentia; order Hydrogenedentales; family CAITNO01; genus JAAYBJ01. The sequence goes on from JAKJCY010000437.1 coordinate 41, forward strand.
CCTTAGAAGCGGCATCTTGCCGCTTCCATGTTCTTTATACTTATTGGCTCCACTCCAATAATTCGTTTTCTTACGTGCCGATTCACGTGTTTCTGTAATTCCAAGAATCCTGGCGTCATTGTAACGAATTGGTATCCTGTAGAGTCAACTTCACCGGAGGGCTTGTGCGCTGATAGGGCGGACAACCTTCTCCGCGCGAATAAAAAAACAGGCGCGTTGCGGCGGGGAGACTTGTTTTGCTGACCCCGCCTTATTTATTGGCTGCTGCCCTAAGATTGGCGAGTATCAGACTACACATATTATCGAATACGTTCTATTCCGTATTTTTTAACTATCTACAGTGAAGAATACCGCTGTGGGGCCAGACCTCTCGTACGGGTCGGGGAAATGAACCTAATCGAAACTTAAATATAAAGGACATAATAAACATTTTAACAAGAATTCATGCTGTAACAAATCTCGAATCGGCTTGTAGTATAGGTCAGAAACGGGTTTCTCCGGAAAAAGTTGAATATCAATGAAATGCCTCCTGGACCGGTGAAAAATAGTTTTCAGGGAATTTTATGGATTTTTTGCCAAAACAGGATCATTTTATGTTATACTATAAGTAGGAAACTGGATGGGTCAGGGTTAAATCCGGTTA
>JAKJCY010000438.1:0-372 GCA_022706235.1 Candidatus Hydrogenedentota bacterium
TTCTTAGCCGCTATAAAAAACAAGAGGTTGAATCGTCGTATTACCGCTGTTTTGGAATAAACAAAGACGGCTTGTGCACTCCAAAAACTATGGTCGCCCTGTTTCGAAAAGGAATACCAGATTTCGAAGTAAACAGATACCCGTCATTGCGAACGTAGTGAAGCAATCCCCTTGGGTAACTACTTCGAAAATTGCCATTCATTTCCATGGTTTCCGGATACGCCATAGGCGTATGCCGACGCATTCACAAATCCGACTCGTCCGACTCCAAAGAAACGAGAGCGTAAGTAAATCACAATTATGCACATAAGCAACATAAGCATTCACCTGTTGCAGGCTCGTTACGAAATTGCATTTCCTAACGCAATGGCA
>JAKJCY010000438.1:448-681 GCA_022706235.1 Candidatus Hydrogenedentota bacterium
GACCCATAGTATCATCTGATACTGTGCGCAGAAGTGCGACAGCAACGACAGATAGGCGCGATAATCCGCATCACAGAAAAAGACGGGCAACCGACGGTTACCGCGCTGTGAAATCTCTCTCGTTCCCAAATGGAATTTGGGAACGAGTTCCCAACCCGCGCACATTGCAAGGCGGTTGGGTTGCCCCAATGGGCGTTTTAATAATTGGGCGTCAAGATAATGTCATAAGAAAA
>JAKJCY010000439.1 GCA_022706235.1 Candidatus Hydrogenedentota bacterium
GATGCGGGCGTTTCACGGGTAATGTCGTTGCGTATCTCATCGAGGGAATACCCGACAGCGAGTTTGGCGGCAATTTTAGCGATGGGGAATCCGGTCGCTTTTGAGGCCAGGGCGGAACTGCGGGAAACGCGGGGATTCATTTCAATCACGGTCATGCGCCCTGTTTTCGGGCAAACGGCAAATTGCACATTGGAACCGCCCGTGTCCACGCCTATCTCGCGCATGATGGCCACGGAAGCGTCGCGCATCCGCTGGTATTCCCGGTCGGTAAGAGTCTGGGCCGGCGCCACCGTGATGCTGTCTCCGGTGTGCACACCCATGGCATCCAGGTTTTCAATGGAACAGACGATAACCACATTATCGTTGAGATCACGCATGACCTCCAGTTCATATTCTTTCCAGCCAATCACGGATTCTTCAATGAGGACTTCCGTTACGGGGCTGGCGTCCAGTCCGTATTTGACGGCATGGAGGTATTCGTCTTTATTGAAGGAAAGGCCCGCGCCGGTACCGCCCAGGGTAAAGGCCGGGCGTATCACCGCGGCATATCTGACCTGTTCTCCAAAGGCATGGGACTCTTCGACGGAATGAACCACCTGGCTGCGGGGCACGTCCAGGCCGATCCGTTCCATGGCTTCCTTGAACAGGCCCCGGTCTTCCGCTTTTTTTATGGCGCCCA
>JAKJCY010000043.1:0-13352 GCA_022706235.1 Candidatus Hydrogenedentota bacterium
AGGAACAGGCGTTATAATCGTGAAGAGGCAAACCCAGAAATACCGGTTGCTTATAAAGCGGCAACGGATAGCCCGCGGTCACGGGCCAACCTTCGGCGTTGGCGGCGCGCACAAATTTTTCCCTCGAACATCCGAACGCCGCTTCATCAAAGCGAAGACAGTAAAGATGATAGGCGCGCCGGCTGTTCCGATTGCTGGTCCGCTGCGGGGTGAGCCCGGGAATGCCTTCGAAGCCATGGTTCAACTGCGCGGCGTTACGCGCGCGCAACAGCATCTGCTCTTCCATGCGTTCCAACTGACACGACAGTATGGCCGCCTGGAATTCAGTCATGCGCGCATTGGTGCCGACATTGATGTGGTGATACCAGGGCGTTCCGGACGGTGGGCGGCCACAGTTGACACGGGAGCGTATTTCCCCCGCGAGTTCCTCATCGTCGGTGACAATGGCGCCGCCTTCACCGGCTGTGATATTTTTCGATGCCTGGAAACTGAAGAAGCCGCAGGCGCCCAGGGTGCCGGCACCTTTGCCTTTCCACTGTCCTCCCCAGCAATGACAGGCGTCTTCAATGACGGGGATTCCATGCTTGGCCGCAATGTCATTCATCCGGTCCATGTCGCAAATACGGCCGCCGAAATGCACGGGCATAATCGCCCGGGTGCGCGGCGTTATGGCCGCGTCGGCAAGGTCGGGGTCCATGCACCAGGTATCGTCCACGTCCACGAAGATCGGCGTGGCGCCTACCCTAAGCACGGCGCTGGCCGTGGCGACAAAAGTATAGGGAGGAACCAGCACTTCGTCGCCGGGCCCGATACCAAGGGCCTGGAGAATAATCTCCGCGGCGGCCGTACCGCTGTTGCAGGTTATGCAATGCCGGGCGCCTTGAAAGGCGGCGTAGGCCGCCTCGAAGGCTTTGACCCGGTCCCCGAAAAACCATTTGCCGCTTTCAAGCACTTCGAGCACCGCACGATGTTCACGTTCATCGTGCACCGGCCACGCGGGCCAGGTCCTGCCTGTATCCCGAACGGGCGCCCCTCCCTTGATAGCCAATGGAGAATATGCTGATTTCATGGTTTAAACCTCGTTTGCCGTGGGGAAATATATTGCACGTTCTGTAATCGTGTATGCCGGTGTCACGACCCGGTACCCCTGTATTATGGACTTTTGGCATTCTTTTTCACAACCCGAATCTTTTCCGCACGCTTTTCCGGGTTCCTGCAGCGCGCTCTGACTTCGCGGAACCACGTTGTCCGGCAACGGTCTGGCACCGGAGACACCTTTCGAAAAAGGCAAACTACAGAATAGCACTTAGTGTGCGGGGGTTCGCTGTGCTATACTTCGCCTTTTGGGATGGAACATCTAATCGTATAAAATGCTATACTATGCGGAGAATAGAAATTCTTGGTGAAAGACTGGAGAAGATGGCGGCGATGGGGCGCAAATAACGAGCGAACCACCCCGATGCGTCGGCGTTTATTTTTAAAGAAACATGGTCATGACTTTCGAGTATGAGGTGAATACGATTGCTTATCAGCCAACTATGATTTATCGTCATTGCGAGGCACGAAGCAATCTGGCTTACCCCAAGTCCGTTTTACGATGAGATTGCTTCGTTCCTCGCAATGACGAGGTAAAGAATTTTTTATATCTCAATTTTGTAATATGTTACAGGATGCGTTTCTTAGGAGTCAGATGTTTCAGTCGCCCAGACACGTGAAAAACTTTATTGGACTAAACGCAAGCACTAAGACCGAACAAAACGGGTACGGGCCGTCAAGCGGCCCATGACCATTGCATGGCGGTTGTTTATCAGTCCCTGTTGTTTGGTGTCCCCGTTTTGCGGGCAGGAAACAAGGCCGGTATCGTGCAAGGAGAACAGCTATGAGTTCGTGGACGTATCGTATGGCGGTCGTGGCCGCGCTGTTGTTGTGTGTGGTTTTCACGCCGGGGTGCTGTTGGCAGGTGCAGCAGGTAAAAATCGTGAATGAGAGTGCGTTTCCGCTGACCTCCGTCCGTTTGATTCCCTATCGTGAGGGGCAAACAGTGCAGGATGCGGCCATCGATACAACGAATAATCTTCTGCCAAAAGACGCCAGCGGGCACACCATAGCGTTGGCCCCGGGCGAGGAAGTCCGCTCATGGTTTTTGCGCAAACAGGACCGCTTTATCAGGGCGGTCACTTTTTATGTGGACACCACGTACAGCGAACATATACAGAAAACCCTGCTTGATTTATCTGACACGCCCGCCCGTGCCATGCTGGAGATACGGGTCAGGGGTCTGGCCGCCGTTCCGTAAAGCGCACGTGTCAATGCCGATACCACGACTAAGGCGGGGCGGCGCCCTCTATGGAGAATATCACGTGCAGTCATGTTGCATACGCCGCCTAGGCGGACGGCTTTTCCATCTTTGTTCCGGACTTATCGCGTCCGGATGTTGTTTGACCTGTGCCCCGGTCCTGCCGCCTTCAGAGTATCCGCCGCCGGATAAAATTACATTTTATGGCTACGAGGTGGTGCACGCCTATCCGCATGATCCGGCCGCCTTTACCCAGGGACTTGTCTATGCCGACGGTTTTCTCTATGAAGGCACGGGCATGCACGGCGCCTCTTCCATTCGCAAAGTGACCCTGGAAACGGGAGAGGTGCTGCAGAAGCATTCCCTGGCGCCGGCATATTTTGGGGAAGGAATCACGCTACACGGGGGCAGATTAATCCAGTTGACCTGGAAGTCCCAAACAGGGTTTATCTATGACCTGGAAACGTTCCAAAAGACCGGGGATTTTGCTTACCTGGGCGAAGGTTGGGGGCTGACGCACGACGGCAAAAAGTTGATTATGAGCGATGGGTCCGCCAAGGTGCGCCTTCTGGATAGTGACACGTTTCAGCAAGCGGGGATGCTTTATATTCGTTTCGGTGACACACCAGTAAAAAGTATAAATGAACTCGAATACGTCGAGGGGAAGCTATACGCCAATATCTGGCGGGAAGATCACATTGCCGTTATTGATCCTGACAGCGGGTATGTAACGGGCTGGATAGACCTTTCGGGGCTGCTCACCACGGAAGAGGCGCGCAAGGCGGATGTATTGAACGGCATCGCCTGGGACGCCGGAGGAAAGCGTTTGTTTGTTACGGGTAAAAACTGGCCGAAACTTTTTGAAATCCGGCTGGTGGAAAAGCGGACGGAACCGTATCCTGTTTCCAAAACGCAGCCGTAGCGGATTGCCGCCCGGTAATTTTCCCTTGCGGGTTGAAAGCACACCAACCCTTCCTCTATAGTGTTGATACTGTTTCATTATTATGCTAACCCTTGCTGTGGAGGTGGATTATGTCCCAATTTACAGGCTTGGTAATTGGTATCCCCCGCGAAATTATGCCGGGAGAACGGCGCGTTGCGGTAGTTCCGGAAACGGTCCGCGCGTTTGCTAAAGACGGCGCACGGGTTGTGGTGCAATCGGGCGCGGGCGCGGGAGCGTATTACACCGATGACGCTTATCGGCAGGCCGGCGCCGAAGTGCTTGACGATGCGCGGGAAGTTTTTCGTCAGGCGGGCTTGATACTGAAGGTGAAGGAGCCCAAATTTAACGAATCCCTGAATGCGCACGAGGCCGATTTGATTAGGGGGGGAAGCGTTCTTGTTTGTTTCCTGCATCCGGCGAACCCCTTGAATCATGCCATGGTGCGCACTCTGGCCGAACGGGGAATCACCAGTTTTTCGCTGGACAGCATTCCCCGTATTTCCCGTGCGCAACACATGGACGCGCTGACTTCCATGAGTACGGTCGCGGGATACAAGGCGGTCATCAGTGCCGCCCACAACCTGGCCCGGTTTGTACCCATGATCCCGACGGATGCGGGGATTATCGAGCCGGCCCGCGTCCTGGTAGTGGGCACAGGTGTCGCCGGGCTGCAGGCCATTGCCACGGCGAAACGCCTCGGCGGCCGGGTGAAAGCGCTCGATATACGGCCGGAAGCGAACGAACAGGCGCGCAGCCTGGGCGCCGTGCTGGTACCCTTTGATCTGCCGCAAGGTGTCGGGGCCGGGGAAGGCGGCTACGCGCAGCGCTTGCCGGAAGAATGGTATCAGCGGGAACGGGAATGCCTGGCGCCGGTCATCGCGGAGAGTGATATCGTGGTCCTAACCGCGCTGGTCCCCGGGGAACGGGCGCCCATCTTGGTAGACACGTCCATGGTCGAAAGCATGAAAAAGGGATCGGTCATTGTGGACATCTCCATTGACCAGGGCGGTAATTGCGAAGTGACCCGGCCGGGAGAAGAATATTCCTGGCACGATGTGCTGGTCATAGGGTTGATCAATATTCCCGCCTACCTGGCCGTGGATTCCACCCGTATGTTCGCCCATAACCTGTATGAATATATGAACCATATCGTGGCTGACGGCCGAATCGACGCGGATTCACAGGATGAGATCATCAGGGAAGCGCTCGTGACGAAAAATGGTTCCATCGTTCATAAGGGCGCACTTAAAGCCATGGAAGAGGCGTGTGCGTGACCGTACGTTATCCGCAGGAGGGTATTACGATGTCTCTCACGGTGGTTCTGATTTTTGTTGGGGCATGCGCCCTGCTAGGGTATCGTATTATTGCGGCGGTGCCGCCATTGCTGCATACGCCGCTCATGTCCGGCATGAACGCCCTCTCGGGCATTACCCTGCTGGTGGCGCTGGCATCTCTGAAAACAAGCGGAGCCGTATCGTTGCTTGCCTGTACCGCAGTAGTACTGGCCGCGATTAATGTGGTCGGCGGCTACTGGGTAACGGACCGGATGCTGCGTATGTATAAGCGGGGAAGCGGAAAAGAGACTGAAAAATGACGCATTACCTGGTCAACTTCCTGCTGCCTGCCCTGATAACCGCAGGGTTCCTGTATGGCATCCGCCTGATGCAGACGCCGCATACGGCATTGCGGGGAAACCGAATCGGCGCCCTGTGTATGCTCGTGGCAGTACTGCTGGTCTTATGGCAGTATGGACTATTCGGCAGACCGATGGTTTGGGCCGCCCTGATTACCGGCAGCCTTATCGGCCTGCGCATGGCGCAACGGGTGAAAACCATCCAGATGCCCCAGATGGTGGCGCTCTTCAACGGACTGGGCGGCGCCGCTTCCGCAGTGGTGATACTGGCATGCCTGAATCTCCTCGTCACAGAAACATGGTGGTTCGGCTGGCTGGTGTCCGCGCTGGCCCTTGCCGTGGGCAGCATCACCTTCAGCGGCAGCCTGGTTGCATCGCTCAAACTGGAGGGCTGGATAACCTCCAAACCCATGTTCTTCCGGGGACAAACCTTCCTGGTGAGGTGGATGCTGTATTCGACAGGAGCGCTGGCGGTACTGGCGGTCATTGATAAGAGCCCTGTGGCGCTGTATGCGGTGGTGGCCTGCTCACTCCTGTACGGCGTTCTCCTCGCCCTGCGCGTGGGCGGCCCCGATATGCCGGTCATCATTTCGTTCCTGAATTCCCTTTCCGGTGTTGCGGCGTCCATCAGCGGGATTGCCCTGGGCAACCTGCTTGCGGCGGGCGTGGGCGCGCTGGTCGGCGTGGCCGGGATGATCCTTACGCAAATTATGTGCCGCGCCATGAACAGGGATCTGCTTTCCGTATTGCGCGGATTTAAGGACTACGCGGGTTCGCCGGAGACGGACAATACTCAGGCGGCGGTTTCCGGCGACGCTTCTTCTGAAGCGTCCGCTCGGTTGACTGCCGATGATATTCCGCGATTGCTTCGGGAAGCGCACAAGGTACTGATAGTGCCCGGGTACGGCATGGCCCTCTCCCAGGCGCAACAGGCGGTCAAAGACCTCATGGACGCACTGGAAAAGGGGGGCAAAGAGGTTAAGGTGGCGGTACACCCTGTGGCCGGCCGGATGCCCGGACATATGCACGTCCTGCTTGCGGAAGTCGGGGTGGACTATGACCAGCTTTTTGACATGGCAAAGATAAACCACGAGTTTGCGGAAACGGATGTGGTGGTTGCCGTCGGCGCCTGCGACGTCATGAATCCGGCCGCCGCTTCGACGGAAGGCACGCCCATTTCGGGCATGCCCATCCTGAAGGTATCCGAGGCGAAAGCGGTTATCGTGTGTAACCTCAACGAGAAGCCGGGCTATTCCGGCGTGGAAAATACCCTTTACAGGGAAGGTCATGTCATTCCCTTGTGGGGGGATGCCTCGGAAACGGTGCCGGAAATTACCGCCGCGCTCACGCAACAGGGATAAGCGTACGCGCTTGTCCTGCGTTGAGCGTTTCCGCGTGGACGTTGTATCTTTACGCCTACGCAGTTGACCGGGTGTTTTTTCAGGCGTAGTTGTTTTGACAAATCAACCACAAAGTGGTTGTAATTACACCAGGTTACGACGGAATATAGTATCAACCTAGAAACGGCAGTTAACGCTGGAAAAGCCTTTTAAGAGAAAGGACCGAAAGGACTTAAAGGACGTAAAGGACGCACCAACCGGGAAAGCGTTTTACTGTCCTTCTGATCGTTTATGTCCTTTAAGACTTTTGGTTTGAAAGCCGCTTCTAATAAACGCAACCTGTGACATGTGAAAAAGTTAGATATAACAAAAACAATCTTACTCGTCATTGCGAGGCACGAAGCAATCTCATCGCTAAACGAACTTGGTGTAAACGAGATTGCTTCGTGCCTCGCAATGACGATGAATAATAGTCGGCTGATAAGCAATCGTGTTCCTCTCATACTCGAAAATCATGACCATGTTTCTTTGAAAATAAACCCCGTCGTGTCGGGGTGGTGTGCTCGCAATGACGAGTGACTGGGTTGCGGGCAAGGTCCGCCTCAGAATTGAGAAATACGATTTGCGAATTGCCGGCACCTTTCTTTGACAAAGTCCAGTCGCCGGTTTCTCCTCGCTTTTCATTCTTCCATGCCGACAGTGTATAGTGTCACATATGAGTTTCATTCATAAGGAGCAACGATAAGGAGCAGTATGAAGATAGGCATCACATGCCAGGCGACGGCGGGCGGCAGCGGTGTGCTGGCCACCGAGTTGGGAACGGCCCTGGCCCGACGCGGTCATGAAGTGCATTTTGTGACCATGGAGGAGCCGTTCCGCTTAGGCCATTTCGAACGGAATCTGTATACCCATTATGTGGATACCATCAACTATCCCCTGTTCAAACTGCCCCCGTATTCGATAGCCCTCGCCAGCAAAATCAGCGAGATTGCCGAGGAGTATGATATCCAAATCTGGCATGCGCACTATGCCATTCCCAACGCCGTGGCAGCGTTGCTGGGCCGGAATATGCTGCCGCCGGAAAAGCGCTTTTGCCTGGTAACCACGCTGCACGGCACAGACATCACCCTGGTCGGCGGCCATCCTTCCTTTTACCGCGCCACGCGCTATGCCATGGAGAACAGTTGCGCCGTTACCGCCGTATCCCGCTGGCTCAGCGAGGAAACGGAACGGGAGTTTCAACTGTCGAAGCCGGTACGCACCATCTATAATTTTCTGGACACGGAACGCTTTCGTCCGCGTCGGGGCAATCGCGTCGCTCTGGCCGAACCGGGCGAGAAGATCCTGATGCATGTTTCCAACTTCCGGCCGGTAAAACGCGTCACGGATGTGGTGCGTGTTTTCAAGAAGGTGCTAGAGCAAATACCGGCGCGCTTAATCATGATAGGCGACGGGCCGGAACGTTTGTCAGCCGCGGGAGTGGCGAAACAACTGGGGATTTCCGATAAAATTCTGTATCTCGGCAATTGCGAAAATATAGAAGAACTGCTGCCCTGTGCCGATATCCTCATTCAGCCCAGCGAACACGAGAGTTTCGGGCTGGTGCCCCTGGAAGCGATGGCATGTGAAGTGCCTGTGATTGTCACCAACAGCGGCGGTATCACGGAAGTGGTGATTCATGGTGAAAACGGATTTCTCTGTGAAGTTGGGGATATTGAGGCCATGGCGGTTTATGCGCTCCAAGTGCTTCGTGAAACGAAGCGGGCCGGGGAAATGGGAAGCCGCGCGCGGGCTCACGTGACGGAACATTTTCCCCGGGATTTGATAGTGGGCCAGTATGAAACGCTCTATGCGGAAATCCTGGACCGCCGCGCGCGCCAGGTGTGCCGCGAAGGGTGTTTCCCGGACCTTCATGGGATTTAAAACGTGGTTTCTCGCGAGCAAAGGCAACGACAGCCTATCCTGGCCGATGTGGCGCTTGGCCTGTTGATATTCCTTTCTCTATTTGCCGCGGGCTATGGACATCTTCGCGCCCTGCGCACGGACCGCTCGGCAGTGACCGGTATTGAGTTGCTTTATGGTCCTTCGGTAATGCTCGCTCTCGGTCATGGTTTTATTGAACCCGACCTGCTGGAATATCCCGCGCTGAGGGCATTTCTGCGGGCCGAAACGGAAGCCCTCCCACCGGATGCCGTACCGGCGCAGGTGCGTGAGAATCCTTCATCGGTGGCTTCCTATCACCGTTACCTGGTGTATACGGTGGCCCTTTTCTGGCGCCTGCTGGGTATTTCCTGGACCAGTCTGGAACCGCTGCTTGCCCTGCTGTTCGCTTGGTCGGGCGTGGCGGTGTACGGAATCATGCGCCTGGGCATGCGCCGGGCCCTGGCCGTTGTCATCACCCTGGCGTTCATGGTCTCCCCGGCCATGCTGGGCACGCTTACCGAACTGCGGGATTTCAGCAAGGCGCCGTTCATCCTCAGCGTGTTACTGGCGTTAGGCTGGTTGATCAGATACAAAGCCGGTTTCCGGACATTGATGCTTGCGGCGGTTTTCTTGGGGCTGGCCGTGGGAACGGGCATGGGATTCAGACAGGATGTGTTTGTATTCCTGCCCTTGTCATTGGCCGTGTTATTTGTTGCCGCGTTTCGAGTGGACCGACAGCCCCGTCTTCCACGGTTGCTATCCCTTCCCCTGTGCCTGCTGTGTTTTTATAGCGCCGCCTGGCCGATGCTGGGACGTATGGAAGGGGCTGCTCACCCCGACCACCATCTTGTACAGGGATTTAGCACCAAGCGGCTGGATAATCTCGGCATCCTTCCCGCCTCCTACCGGCCAGTGGCGTCAGGTTCAGATTGTTATGTCTTCTCCATGCTGCAGGACCATATGAGGCGCGTATGCGGCGAAGAAGCGGGGCATTTCGCACGAAATACAGCCGGTTCCGACCAAGCGGGACGGCGATGGCTGTTGGACGCGGTAACCCTTTTTCCGGCAGACCTGGCGGCGCGCGGCTATGCCGCCGTATGGAGAAACCTGCGCTACGCGGACGCCTATCCGCCAACGTTCTTGGAACCCACGCCCTGGCATCATGCTTTATACGCCGTACACCGCGGGATCGCCGCGCATTTGCATCGTTTCGGAATCGTGTATGGGCTGGCAGCTTTGTGCATCATAGCCGGATACCATCCCGCATTGGGGCTGGGCGCTTACCTGTTTGTTCTCTATGTGCTGGGGTATATTGCCCTCCAATGCGAATACCGCCACGCGTTTCATTTGGCGTTTTTTCCATTTTGGATAGTGGGGTTCCTTGTGGAGCGGACGGTGTCGGCTGTCGGCTACATCAGGAAGCACGGGCTGCCCGAAAGAAACTGGGGGCGGCGCGTGTGCCTGCGTATCAGTTTTGTGTTGGCATGTTGCCTGCTCATGCTGGCGCCGCCCCTCGCAGCACTCCGCCTTTACCAGTCAGCCCGGTTACGCCCCCTGCTGGACGTGGCAACGCAGGCTCCGCGCACCCGGGTCTCCGTCGCGGAACAACACCTGCACGGATGGACCCTGTTTGCGGTAACGCATCAAGAGCCTCCGACGCAACATCAAGATGTCAAGGCGTTATCCAAAATCCTCGCTTCGCTCTTGAGCCCGGAACTGCGCCTGTGGCATGTGCGGGGAAGGTATTTTGTTGCGGAGTTCAAAGCGGAGGCGGGTGTGGACTGGCTGATACAAAAATACGAATCGCCCATTTTCTTCAACGATTTTTCACAACTCGTCCGCCTGCCGGACGTGGCAAATGAGGGTATAATACGCTGCTATTTCCCGGTCTATGAACTGCTCATGCCCAGCCTTGAACGGGAGTTTTTGCTGGGCCGCAACCATTTTACGGGTATTGCGTTGCCCGACAATCAGGCAGACGCGTTCCTGGGGCTCTATGAAGTCGAGATTCCAGAGGGGTTAAACCTATTAATGCACTGCGCCCAGAGCAACGACGATCCACCGGACACCTTATATCAGCGGATTGGGTTTTCGCCCGACCCAGTGCTGTATTACCAGTCGGAAAAGAACGCCACCGACAATCTCAACCTTGCCGAGGCGGCACGCCGGTTTAGAAGCCGCGAAGAGGCCCTCTTTTTTATTCGGGCGCAACAGGTGTTGAGCCGCCAACCCGAAACCCAATTGGTGTTGGCGGGCTGGCTACTCGACAAAGAAGCGCCGGAAGATGCCCTGGAGGCTGCGTTGGAAATCCGTACTACATCGCCCGACCTGACAGTACGCAAAGCGAACCTGCTCGAGATGATCGGGCGACACTTTCAGATTCGGGGAAAGCCGGCGCCGATGGAAAAGGCTTTTACCACGGCATGGGAACTGGCGCCAGAAAAAGAAATCCCGCTTCGCCTGGAATTGGCGATTCTTTACGGGAAGGAAACCCGGGCCAAGGAGGCATTGAGCCAGTATCGTTCTGTCCTGCTCTCTTCGCCGGACAATGAAATGGGCATCATGAACGCAGACCTCCTGTTAACGCGGCATGCCGATCCCGAACAACGCGCTGTATTTTGGGAAGAAATAGCGCGGACCCATCCCGGGGCGCTACACCCCTGGTTGCGATTGGGCATGGCCCGGGAGACTGCGGGCGACACTGTCGCCGCCGCGAGTGCCTATGCTGCGGTATTCCGGTCGCATCCCGAAGTGCCGGAAGCCGCCATCCGGCATGCGGCCTTTTCCGCAGACAGTCAGGAAACGGCTGCTGTACGTGCCCTCCTGAATCGAGCCTTGGAAAATGCTCCGGATTTAAAGCCGCTCGCGGTAGAATGTCTGCTGAAAAACGGAATCGGCCAGGCTGAAGCAGGAAGTACGGAGAAAGCCCTTTCCATATTCTCGCTGGCGACGGAATATGATCCGCAAAATGAATGGCTTCGGTTGAAGCGTGCCCAGACGCTCGCAATAATCGGAAATACCGGCCAGGCCCGGAGCGATTTCGAATCCTTGCTGGAGGGTCCCTACGGGCGTGACGCCGGGTTCGGCCTCCAAAGGCTTTTACAAGATTCCGATACTCCCCCCCTGGAATACTGGCGGTCTCTTGATGCCAACCATCCCGGGAATGAACATGTGCGTTTCTTTCTTGGCCAGGCCGGCGGGTCGGAAAGCCGCGCCCTGTTCGAGTCGGGCAGCTATGCCGAGGCGGCCCGCACATTGCGGGAGAGTTGTCCAGACCCCTGCGTGAATCCTGAACGGGCCGTTCTGCGGTATCTGGCCGAGTTGTCCGAAACGGGAGGAGAAGCCCCTGCGCTTCAGGTACGCCAGCTGATTCAGGCCAACAAGACCCTGGCGGCGCAAACCCTATCCTGGATACTTTCCGCGATGGAACACCTGAAAGCGGCGGGGAATACGGACCGGGCGGTCACCCTGGCGCAAACCGCCGTTGACATCATGCCGGAAGCAGAGGCGGGATGGTCGGCGCTAGTCCGCCTGTATCTGGATCAGGAGAATTTCGAGGCCGCGGTGGACAGCGGTATCCGCGGACTACACGCGTTGCCGGATGCGAGCCCGCTCGCGGAACTTATGGACGATGCATTCATGCGCATGAACGACCGGGAAAAGCGGCTCCAGGTATGGGAGAAAATCGCGGAAGAACAACCGGGTTCTCCCCTCGCCCTGTTGCATCTCGGCCTGGCATTTGAAGCCGGGGAGCGGTGGCGCGAAGCAGCGGAGACCTATAAACGGCTGGTGGCAAATAAGCCCGGCTCCCCAGACCTGCACCTTCGACTGGGTTCCGCGCTGGTCCGTGCGGGAAAGGTTGAAGAAGGCACGCGCGCGCTTCTCGAGGCCACGACGCCGGACGCTGCGGATATGCCCGCATCCCCGCAACTGCTTCAACAGGCAGGCAATATACTCCTGGAAGCGAAACAGCCGGAACCAGCGGAACGCATGTACCGCCGGGCTGTCGAAATCGCCCCCGAGGACGGCTTTACCCGGTTAAGGCTGGGAGAAGCCCTGACCCAACAGCAGAAAAATGAGGGGGCCCTGGAAGCCTGGAAACAGGCGATACTGCTGAAACCCGACGCCCCGGCAGCGGAGCAAGCCGCCCGCCTGATTCATCGGCGCCTTGCTCCGGAGGAACGCCTCCCCTGGTGGCACATTTTCGCGGAACACTCCCCGGACATTCCGTTGGTCCGTGCCTACCATGCGCTGGCGTGTGCGTGCGCGGGCGACACGGGACAGGCCAAAGAACTGCTGAGAACCATCGCGGTCTCCCAATCCAATGTAGCGGAACACGGAATGATTACCGGCATTCTCACCTGCTTGTCGGGAGATTCGGAATCCGGCGTAACTCAAATCCGCGCGGCAGCGGAGGAGCGGCCGGAACTCAAGGGCGATGCGGCGGACTATCTGGTGGAAATGGGCATCGCCCTGCAAGAAAAGCGCTCGTTTGATGCGGCGGAACCCCTGTTCAGGGCGGCTACCCTTCTGGAACCGGATAACCTCCTTCATTCCATGCACCTGGGCAAGACCCTCCTGGAACGGACGCGGTTTCACGAAGCCATAGAGATTTTCGTGCAAATTCTTATGACGGTGCCGGAATCTCCCCGGACTGCCGATCTGCTGGAAGAAGCCTTCCGGCGGAACCAGGACCCCGAAGGCCGACTGCGGGTGTGGCAGTCCATCGTGAACGCCCACCCGGGGGCAGTGGTTCCCCGGCAACATTTGACGGAAACCCGGTAGCGAGACCACGCCACGCCTCAACCATGGCCGACAATATGTCGCATTGACTATCACGGCACGGACGGCCCCAAGGGGAAGAACGAGTATCAGCCGGTAACAAACGCCCCGCAGGCGTTTCCACCTGCGGGGCATCCTGTTATTCATTCCGGTAAGGCGATGTCTCGTTCTCAGTCAAACAAAATCGCAACGGTATTGGCCATACTCGGCAGAATCGGCGCCGTGGCGCCAAGGTCCATACTCACGGACTGGTCCTGGCCGGGAGCCGGCGCCACGTAAGGAATCCAGGAAACATGGCCGTCCATGAACAGCACGTTGCAGCCGCCGGGTACGTGGTTGAAATAACTGATGTCGTCATAATTGGCAAAGGCATCCATCATGGCCCAGATGGTGCTCTGCGCCATGGCGGAAGTCTGGGGATTGTTCACATCGGTG
>JAKJCY010000043.1:13448-28029 GCA_022706235.1 Candidatus Hydrogenedentota bacterium
GTGATAAGGAATCGCTCGTTGCCTTCCTTAATCCTGTAAATGGTGTCGCCCGCGCCATTGCCGTAGCCTGCAGGAACCTTCCAGTCCTCACCGGCGATACGCAGGAGTCCCACACCGGCCGGGACGCCCCCGGAGTTCATGACGTACCCAATGAGTTGGCCAATCAACGCATCCAGGCCAATGGCAAACTGGCAGGTCAGCCAACCCGATGTGGGAACGTTCAATCCCAGGGAACCGGCCCCGGAGAGATTCGCTAACAGAGGACTGCTCACATCGATGGGCGGAAGGCTCGGATGGCCCATCCGGTCAAACATCCACCCGATATAGGCATAACTGGCATCGGCGCGGCTGGGATTTTCCTCCCGCCAAAAATCCCAATCGCCGTTTGCATCCCTCAAATAATCCACGTCCTCTTCCGCATCGGACGGACATATCAGAATGGAGGGGTCGCTGTTGTAATTAGGATACCAGGCGGACACCAGCGGCGCAACCGCCAACACCGCCATGTCCGTGTCCCCGGGGGTACTTGGCCAATCCGTCATGGACGGGTTCGTTATCTGCAGAGGCGGCCAATAATCCTTCTGTTCATCCGCATACAATTTGAAAATCGTGCCCCATTGTTTCAGGTTGTTCTGGCAGGATTTTCTACGGGCTGCTTCACGCGCCCGGGCAAGGGCGGGCAAAAGTATGGCCGCCAGAATGCCGATAATAGCAATCACAACCAAGAGCTCAATAAGAGTAAAGCCTTTATGTTTCATTGTTGCACCCTTCTTTTCTTTATGTTCATGACACTGCCGTTACTATTGAAAAACCTATCTCCCAACCCTAACACGTTATGACCGCATCACCACCCCCTTTCCCGACGTCTTTCCCGAAACTGTTCCATGAGTAAGTGCTAACTTCCATAAAGTATCTGTGACTTGCGATTCACTCTCAACCGATACATTCGACCGAAAGTAACCGATTACCTGCGTCCAGTGTACTACAAACAGTATCCCTTGTCAAGATATTTTATTCATAGTGGCTACAAAATAATAAGATAAATTTTAAGATAAACGAAGGATATTAGAGTCTGGATTCATAATACATATTGTAAAATTAAAATGGTGTGGTAAGTGCATATCTTATGTTATATATATCCACTGGAACCATGAAACGATACTTCCTCCTCCGGGTACAGCCTGTAACGATGTCAACCTGCTGTGACAGAGACTCCCCAGACGCAAAAAGGAGAGCAGGGCAATTTGAAGATACTGGCCTACGTCCAAGCATCTACTCTTCGTCCGGACTGCGCCCGGAAGAAGTGGCGCCTGCGGCGCAACAAAAATGCCCCATCGTCTTTCATTACAAACAACGCTAACCACTGTCATTCCGGTTTTTTCGCGAAGGTCGGCTTGGGTCGAAGCACGGTACACGGTACTGGACAACGCGAAAAATACCGGAATGACGCGTTGTTTTTGGATTCTTGAACTCAACCGGGACATAACGCTCCTCGTGGTAAGAAACTGAACTCATAACTAATTGTCAACGGAGTCACCTTAATCGCCTAAAGTAAAAAAGTCCCCCAATGGTCCACTTTGCGCGAGCCCACCGGGTCAAACGGACATTACGGAGTTTTCATTTTCCCTTGATTATCTAACAAGTGCTTTCAGAGAAAAATGTGGTATCATAGTCCGCAATCATCTGTTTTGAAGAACACCCGGACGCAGCAGGTAGGGCTCGCCGCAGGAGAATCTTGGTACAGAGGCTCCCTGCCCAAGTTTTCAACGCTGAATACAAATAAAGCGCCTGCGCCTGGGTAACCATGGGGTCAACCAATGTCGAAGCCATGAACAACAGCAATAACAACATCCCTCCTGAACGCAAATGGACGATATATGATATTGCGCGTGAAGTCGGCGTGTCCACAAATACGGTCAGCAAGGTGCTGAACCGGAAACCGGGCGTGGGTGCCGCCATGCGGCGCCGTATCGAAGAAATCATCCGCCATGTGGGCTATACCCCTCATATTGGCGCGCGTGGATTACGCGCCAAACGCAATGCGTGTATCGGAGTAACCGTTCCTGCGCCCTTTGACGTGGTGCCGGTGAGCCAGAGTTTCCTGCTGTGGCTGTTTACCCTGCTGTACGAGGTCTTCAGCGACAAGGGCGAATACATTTGTTTTGACTTGAACCCCTTCGCGGCGGGAAAAGATGTGGACTACTCGCGGGGCGTATCCGAGCGGCTTTTCAAGGCCTGTCTCCTGGTCGGCCCCCTTGCCCCGAATGATGTCCGCCTTTCCCAAATTCACCGCAGCGGCATTCCGTATCTCACCTTGGGCCGCCTGGACGCGATGCCGGAATGCAGCAGCGCCACGGTGGATTATGTTGCGGGCGCGTATATGAGCGCCCGGTATCTGTTGGAACGGGGCCACAGGCGGGTTGCCATGCTGAAAGCCTTCCAGGGGTTTCAGCCGGGGATTGAGCGGCGACGCGGGTATGAGCGCGCCTTGGCGGAGTTCGACCTGCCGGTGGACGAAGCGCTTATCAAAAATGTCACCTTCGGGGGCAGGGACCTGGCGCACCGAGTGGAAGACCTGTTACGGGACCATTCCGTAACGGCCTTGATTGAGTGCAGCGCCACTGAAGACGGCGCCAGCATCCGGGAGGGTATGCTCCGGGCGGGACGGCGCCCCGGAGAGGACATTGAAGTCGTATCCTGGACCTATCAGCAGGACGCATCCGTTCTGCGGGAAGAAAGCACCCATGTCTGGCTGCCGGTGCGCGAGGCGGCCACCGAGGGCATATGGCAGCTCGCGGACTGGACCTACGGACGCCGAAACGGTCCCATTAACATCGTCTATCAACCGGAACTTTATGAAACCTGTGGCGAGAAGGAAATTAAAAAGCCCAAGCGCCTGTTTGAACCCCGGGAATAGCCCCCTGATTTTCGGAACCGGCAGGGTCTCTTACAGCGCCAGTATCCAGCACAGCGGCGGATTGTAGGCCCCGTCATACCCGTACGCTTCGCCGTTCTGCCAGAGATAAGCCGCACGAATGGCATGGGCCATGGGATTGTCACCCTGTTGCCAGCCGGTGAGATAGGCTATCGCTTCGCTCATGGCCAACCGGAAATCTTTGTTCCCATCCGCCGGGTGGAGGATCATCAGGTAGGGGTACCCGTCATTCATGAGGTGTTCCGAATCGGCGGCCCAGGTTTTCATAAAATCCCACCCCACATAAGTATCCGCGCTGTGGGGATACGTCATTTCCACCGTTACGCGCCCATCACCGCCGGCACTCGCATATTGCCCGGAGGTCGTCTTGTCCCAATAACTGTGGTCGACGGTGTCGTAACTGGTGCCCACCAGCCCGCCCGTATCCGTGTCGCCGCTGACCGCGCCCGTGGCATAACAATACGAAACCAGGCCGCCGTTCTGGTGTCCCACCAGGCCGCCGAGGGAATAACTGCCCGTAACCGTACCGCGGGCATAACAGCACCTGATTTCGGCTTCCATATCGCCGAATCCCACGAGACCACCCACCTCATAATCGCCCGTCACGGCGCCGCGGGCATAACAAGTGGAAACCACACCGGAATTGAGACGCCCCACCAGGCCGCCGACCCAATACTCTTCCCCTGTAACCGTGCCCGTTGTATAACAGGAGGAGATCGTTCCACTGTAGTTGTTATAGCCCACCAGACCACCCACAGCATACGTGCCTGTAACCGCGCCCGTGGCATAACAGGAGGAAACCGTATCATTGCCTGTGGTGCCCACGAGCCCGCCGGTTAAGGACTCGCCTGAAACGGGCCCGGTGACATGGCAAGCGGAGATGGTGCTGCCGTTGGAACCGCCGATCAACCCGCCGGTCGAGTTGTACTTCCCTGACACGGCGCCTGTGGCATAACATCCCGTCACGGTGTTTCCAATACTCTCTCCCAGCAATCCGCCAACCGAGATGGAACCCACAACCGGGCCGTCAGAATAGCAGGACAGGATAGAAGAATTCTCGCTGCTCCCCACCAGGCCGCCGACATAATTCATGTAGGCAAGAAATGTACCCACAGCGTAACAGGAGGTGATGGTGCCTTCCGAACAGACCCCCGCCAGGCCGCCGACCTTGTTCATAAGACCTGAAACAACGGCGGTGGCATGACAGTGGATAATTTCCCCCCTATTGATCCCGACCAGCCCGCCGACATAATCCAATACTTGGCTGGCTGAGCCGTTCGCCGCCGTGACATCGGCATAACACGACATTAGTGTACCGTCCGAATTATCGCCCACCAGGCCGCCAAGACCTGCGATTTTTCCCGACACGGTGCCCGTAAAATAACACGAGGTAATGTCACCGCCGGCATTTTGACCCACCAACCCGCCGCAGTACGCATGGCCAGCCACCTCCATCTCCTCCACGCCAAGGTCATGAAGCGCCCCTCCTTCTCCCAAGGCGCAGAACAAGCCGATATAACTGGTATCCGGCCAGAGGATGCGGCCGTTACGCAGCACATGGCCGTCGCCGTCAAACGCGCCTGTAAAGGGCTGGTCGTGCGTGCCCACGGGCGTTACAGCTGCCCCGCCGAAATCAATATCGTTAATCAGTATGAAATACTTGTCCCAATCCCCCGGCGTATAGGCCAGCGTGGCCCAGTCCGCCGCATTTCCAATTCGGTAGGGATTGGGTTCGATGCCCACGCCGCCGCTGTACACAGCCGCTTCCGCGCCATAGGTCAGAAGGAATGCCACCAACGCTACACGCAATACGTGGAAAAAAGACTTGGGGGACATGGTTTCATTCTCCAAAGTAACGTCCAATACAACGATTCACCATTTTGTTTTTTTTGTGGCTACAAGCAGATGATCTACCCACTTTGTACTCTAAAACAGTAATAAAGTCAAGGAAATATTTTAACGTAGCATCTAATAATTTTTATTTTATCAAGAGTTCTTGTTCAAATATTAGGACTGCTCACGGACAGTCGACGTTCATTATCTGTAAATATAATCTCTATCTGATTTTTAAGATTCAAGCCTTACACGTCTCCTGTCTTGTCGTGGCGGTACTCACCGTGTAGAGGGGATAATGCATTTTGCGCAATAATCCTTGCATTAACAATTCCAGCGGATATGGTATCATAGTGGTAATTGTTGGTTATGGGTTTTAGTGGATACTTTTATTCTTTCCTGCCGTATGTCGGTAGCGTGAAAAAACATTCGAATCTCAAGAACACACAATAGAAGGCATGGTACATCGTGAAGTTGTTATCGTTCACACGTATTTTCTGCAGACACAGGCAGATTGGGGCCGCTCTCCTTTTCTGCCTGGTTTCTCTTCTTCCGGGGATCCCGGCCCGGGCACAATTAACACAGGAGGACATCGAAGCCCTGCAGCGCGAATCCGTTGAAAAGGGATGGACCTTCACCGTGGGCGAAAACGAGGCGACCCGCCGGCCTGTTGAACAGTTGGCCGGGGTGGTCATCACTGAAGAAGTGCTTGCCGAAGCCGCGGAGAAGACATTGCCTCCCAAGGCACTAGACAAGAGTTTGCCGTCCCGGTTCGACTGGCGCGAAGAGGTTTCCGCCCCGCTGCCGACGATTAAGGACCAGGGCGGTTGCGGCAGCTGCTGGGCCTTTGCCACCGTGGGCGCCCTGGAATGGGCCATCAAGATCATAGACGATGATGTTGTTGATTTGTCCGAGCAATGGCTGCTGGGATGCAACACCTCCCTTTTCGGGAACGACTGCGACGGCGGGTTTATTCTCCACAACTACCACAAGAACCAGGCGGACCAGTGCGGCCAGTCCGGGGCGGTACTGGAGGCGGACTGTCCTTACCAGGAGCGGGACGATTATTGCGGCTGTCCCTATACGCATCATTACTGGATACAGGACTGGGCGTATTTAGGGAATATACTCACCCCTCCCCCAGTGGAGGATATTAAAGCCGCCCTGTACAGTTATGGGCCCCTGGCCTGTTATGTCAAGATGTCAAAATCGTTCATTGCCTACACGGGCGGGGTCTTCAATGACCATGACGGAGAAAAGATCGAACTGACGGATCACGCTGTGGTCATTGTCGGCTGGGACGACGGTCAAGGGGCGGCAGGCGCCTGGATGGTGAAGAATTCCTGGGGCACCTCCTGGGGCGACGATGGCTACGGGTACATGGAATACGGGGTCAACCTCATCGGCGCCGGCGCCAGTTACATTATCTACGGAGACGCACTGAGTGTTACGTCCAGGTCCATCGCGGCATCGGGTGAGATGGGCGGTCCCTTTTCCGCCACCGGGGATGAAGTTCTGTTAAAGAACACGGGCACTTCCGCGTTGACCTGGTCGGCTACCTCGCCCGCCTGGCTTCCGTTGTCCGCCTACGGGGGGGCTTTGAATGCAGGCGAACAGTTTTATCTTGGCATTTCGCTGGGCGACGCGGTCTATACATTGGACCCCGGCGTCTATACGGGAATCATCACCATTTTCAATGAGACTAGCGGCGGAACGTTTACCGTGACGGTCACCCTCACAATCACCGCACCACTAGTCCATGAGTTTTCCCTGGATGTGAATCCCGGCTGGGCCGTGGAAGGACAATGGGCCTTTGGCGTACCCCAAGGCGGCGGCTCTTATAACAGCGATCCGGATTCAGCCTATACCGGCGGCAATGTCTATGGATATAACCTTGCCGGGAATTACACCAACAGCCTCCCTGAGAAAACACTGACCACCACCGCGCTGGACTTTACCGGCATCAGTGGCGTAACACTGCGATTCATGCGCTGGCTGGGCGTGGAAGAAGGTCAATATGACAAGGCTGTCATCCGTGTCAGCAATGACGGTACTAATTGGTCCACGATCTGGACAAACCCAGCCAACGCGGATATCGATGAATCGAGTTGGACCGAATGCGTCTACGACATTTCCCCGGTAGCCGATGGTCAATCCCAGGTATACGTACAATGGGTGATGGGCCCCACAGACGGCTCGGTAGCGTTTCCGGGCTGGAATATCGATGACATCCAGTTTCGCGGCCTGCCTTCCGCGGAGGGTGAAGGCGAGGGTGAGGGCGAAGGGGAAGGGGAATGCGAAGAACTCCTACCCGCTTTTACGGCCAGCCCGATGGCGGGTGTTGTGCCGCTCACCGTATCCTTCACGAACCATACCACCGGGCAGGACGGTGTTATCTGGGATTTCGGCGATGGCGGATACGCCATGGACTGGGGTCCCGTCCATACCTTCGAGGCGCCGGGCACTTTTAATGTTACCTTGAGCGCCTGGAATCTTTGTGAGGAAAAAACCTGGCAGGAAACCATCACCGTCTTCACGCCCGAGGGTGAAAGTGAAGGAGAGGGTGAAGGTGAGGATGAAGGCGAAGGCGAAGGTGAAGCCCCAGCAGAAGGTGAAGGTGAGGGGGAAGCGCCTGTCCCCCATCCTGCGGACACCAATGAAGACTTTCGCCTGGTATTAAGTGAAGCCATTGCCTATCTCGCCGGCTGGCAACAAGGCGCAAATCCCATTGCCTACGCTATCCGTGCGGCCTACCTGTGGCAAGGCGGAGAGACGTATGCCTTCACTCTGGAGGCGGTACCGCCCTTATGCTGGGTACTGGCGCCGCCGTTAATCATTGATAATTGAGGACTGCTGGTTATAAAATGTTTTTGCCCATTTTGCGCCACAAGACGGGTTGACGGGTATCGTTACAGCCTCTGGCAAAACAAGAAGGTGTGCGCCATGAACACGCGTATATGGATCGTCTTGCTTTTTACCGCTTTTTTAGCTCCCGCGCTTTCGTGGAGCGACCGTGTGTTGACTTTGCTGGAACCCGCAGGCGGCGAGGTATGGGCAACGGGGGATCATACGGTGCGCTGGTCGCTGGGCGGCGATATGTGGTTCGGAAACGAAACCCTTACCATCGAATGTACCCGGGATGGTGGATCGACCTGGTCCGTCTGGACGATTGCGGCACCGGCTGCGCCCTGTGCCTATCCCTGGAACATCACGGAGTTTCCGGCCAGCCCCAACTACCAGGTACGCATCATGTGCAATGAGTACGCGGAAGCATGGGATGTGGGCGATACCTTCACCATCGGCGCCAGCGCGAGTTATTATGTAAATGACGCTTCAACAGACAACGATTTCTATTGCACGGCAGCCGGGTCGCCCGAGGCGGACGGGCTGACGCCCGGCACGCCGAACACGAGCATACGCTATGTTCTGAACACCCATGCCCTGGGCGCCGGGGACACCCTCTGGGTGGATACCGGGTATTATCTCCTCGGAAACGATATTCTCATTCAGGCGGAGGACCAGGGTGCCCCGGGAAACCCGATGACCATTCTGGGCTCTCCCGGGGGCGCGGTGCTGGATCGTAACGGCGGGCCGAATGTCTTTTACATCACAGGCGATTATATTCAACTAGGGGATGCCGGCAATCCCCTGCGTCTGACCCGGGCGGATGTGGGCGCCTATCTGACAGGCACGGGAAACGTCATCAGTAATTGCGAAATATACAACTGTGGATTTTTTGGTATTAGAAGGGATGCCCCGGCCGCAGGATGCACCATTTCGGAATGTTACATCCATGACAACCTGTTATGGGGAATCGGCATGACCGTTTCCCAGAATATGGCTTTCATCTCCGATACTGTCCTGTGCGGCAACGGACAGGGAGGCATAT
The DNA here is from genome assembly GCA_022706235.1 of Candidatus Hydrogenedentota bacterium. Taxonomy (GTDB): domain Bacteria; phylum Hydrogenedentota; class Hydrogenedentia; order Hydrogenedentales; family CAITNO01; genus JAAYBJ01. The sequence continues at coordinate 22,106 of JAKJCY010000043.1, forward strand.
GGGCGTCCTCCGTCGGCTTCGGCAATACCGTGATTGAGATCAACAACAACCTGATGGTTGATAATGGCGTTTACGGTGTATACGGGGATTTCGCCAATGACGGTGTCATCCGGTTAAAAAATAATACGATTGCGCGGAATGGCTCCTACGCCGTTTACGGGAAGGCCCAGAACGAAACGGGCCCGGTCCGTTTTCAAGTCCGCAACAATATCCTTCAGAGCATCGGGCCGGACCGCTGTTGCATGTACTTGGGCAATGCATTGGAGGGGGTGTTGGAGTACAACACGTACCATGCCTTCGATGGGGCTTCAACAGGGTACTATGCAGGCGCAACGCACTTTTTGTTGAGCCAATGGCGCGCGTCCACGGGTCAGGATGGACATTCTTTGTCCGACAATCCCCTGTTTGTAGACCCGGATAATGGCAATTACGCCCTGATGAGTACAGGAGGCCGGATGGTAGGCGGCGAGTGGGTTTTCGATGCCCTTTCAAGCCCCTGTATTGATGCGGGCGATCCCGCAGATGACGCTTCCTTGGAACATGAACCCAACGGGGGCCGCATCAACCAGGGCGCCTGCGGAAACCGCATTCAGGCATCGCGCACCCCCGTGGAACGCCTGCTCACGCTCCTGGAACCCCTGGGCGGGGAAAGTTGGGTCTCGGGCGCCAGGGCCATCCGATGGAATCGTACTGGACAGTCCTGGACCGGCGTGGAAACCCTTACTTTGGAATACAGCACCGATAACGGCAATACCTGGACGCTCTTGGAAGGCAACGCACCGGCCGCGGCAAATTCGTTCCCGTGGGACGTGTCCGGCCTGCCCGCCAGCTTCCGATATAGCCTACGCATTACCTGTAATGAAGACACTTCCGCCACGGATTCGAGCGGCACCTTCCAGATAGGTGAGCCTGAAGGTGAAGAAGAAGGTGAGGGCGAAGGTGAGGGCGAAGGTGAAGGCGAGGGTGAGGGCGAGGGTGAAGGCGAAGGTGAAGGCGAGGGTGAAGGCGAGGGTGAGGGCGAGGATGAAGGCGAGGGTGAAGGCGAGGGCGAGGGTGAGGGCGAGGGTGAAGGCGAGGGCGAGGGCGAAGGCGAAGGTGAAGGCGAGGATGAAGGCGAGGGCGAGGGTGAAGCCCCTGCGGAAGGCGAAGGTGAAACCTCAGCTGAAGGCGAGGGTGAAGGCGAAGGAGAACCTGCGATACTTTTTAGTTATGTTCCCGCCTTGGAGTGTTCCACTTCGTATGTTCACGGACGAGTGGAAAATATTCCTCCAAGTGAATATGGTCTGTTACTGTGGGTGCATGTGGATGGAGTATGGTGGGGGCCCAAACCCAATCTTTCCACCATCACGCCGATAAACCCTGCCGGTAACTGGTCGCAAAAGGTTCTCGTAGAGTCAACGGATTTTAATGCGGACGCCATAGGTGCGGTGGCGGTCCCGCTGGATGCCGCTCTGGAGACATCCTGTTGGCCCGTTTCCTGCCAGGAAATACCCCTCCAGGATCGGGAACTCGCGCGTACGATTGTCTATCGGGCGGCTGGCGATTGTGTTGGCGCCGATACGCTTGCCCTGAGTTTTCCCCTGGTCATGTATCAGCCGAATTACAGCGACCCGGGCAACGGTGTTTATCCCGATGAAAGCCAACTTACAGAGAATCTCTCCCAGTTGTTCGGAGCGGGATTCCGGGGGTTAACGTTCTACGCTTCCACGAATACGATGGCGCTCATCCCGGGCCTGGCGCGTCAGGAGGGGTTTCAAACGGTGGGCACCGGAGTATGGCAGGTATACAACGCAGCGGAACGCGACGCAGCGGTTGACCTGGCATCCGATACGGATTTTTATATTGTCGGCGTGGAAGGCCTGAGCCGGACCGAGGATGCGTACACCAAGGAAGATTTGCTTGCCGCACTTGGTGATCTGTCCCTACGAACCGGGAAACCGGTAACCACTGCGGAAACCCCCGGTACCTGGATCGCCAATCCGGATTTGGTTGCCTCGGTGGATTTTGTGGCGGTCAATATCCATCCATGGTGGGCAGAGGCGCGTACACCGGAAACCGCCTTAACCTATTTTCAAACGGTTTATGACACTATAGTCGCCCTCGCCGCAGGCAAACCTGTGTTGGTTACGGAGACAGGCATGCCGACGGGGGAACATCCAGATGCGTCCCTGGCGCTCCAACAGGGCTATTTCGATCTGATTGAACAAACGGATATTCCCTTTGTGTATTTTGAAGCGTATGACCAGTTCTGGAAAACAGGCGAGGTATCGGACGGCTATGTTATTGGAACCCATTGGGGTATCTATGACCGCTGTGGTCAATTGAAACAGGAAGGCGTGGAAGAGTGTGAAGGCGAGGGCGAGGGCGAGGGTGAAGGGGAGGGTGAGGGCGAAGGGGAGGGTGAGGGCGAAGGTGAGGGCGAAGGCGAGGGTGAGGGGGAGGGTGAAGGTGAAGGCGAATTGATTATTCCGCATCCTGCCGATACAAATGAAGACTTCCGCATGACTATTAGCGAAGCTATCGGCTATCTCGCCGGTTGGCAGCAGGGCAGCAACCCTATCGCCTATGCCATACGCGCCGCCTACCTGTGGCAAAACGGGGAAAACTACATCTATCTACCTGAAGAAGAGCCGCCCGTATGCTGGGAACTGGTGGACGAATAAATTTGGGCGTCCGTCCCGGCTCTCACTTGTGTTTATTCTTTTTTGCGGTAATGCCTTGTTGTAAACGCGAAAGGGAAAAACGAGAAGTATGAGGACTTTTTTTGTTTTAGCGGTGTATATCGTATTGGGCGTTATGCCGTTCGCCGCATCAGAGACTTCGGAGCCCGTGCCCGCCGATACTACCGAAGCGGGATTCGTTTCCCTCTTCAACGGAGCGGATTTAACCGGTTGGACGGGAGACAAAGTCGGCTACCGTGCCGAAGACGGAATCTTGCTGGCGGACCCCCTGGGCAATCTGTACACGGAAGCCGAATATGGCGATTCCATCCTGCGCTTTGAATTCAAGTTGACGCCCGGCGCCAATAACGGCATTGGCATCCGTGTTCCCCAAAACGGGAAGGCCTCACAGGAAGGTATGGAAATCCAGATTCTGGACGACACGGCGGAAAAGTATGCCGAGGTAAAACCCTGGCAGCACCATGGTTCCGTGTATGGCATCATCCCCGCAAAAACCGGATATCTCAAGCCGGTAGGCGAGTGGAATGAAGAGGAGATTCTGGTGCAGGGAACGCGGGTGCGCGTGGTCTTGAACGGGACGGTTATCGTGGATGCCGACCTTGCGCCCTTTCGAGACGGTGCGCCCACGCCGGACGGGAAGGAGCATCCCGGATTAAAAAGGGAGCGGGGACATATTTCGCTCGCCGGGCACAAGACAAAACTGTCTTTCAGAAACCTGCGCATCAAGCCCCTTGAAGAAAGCGCACCGACGCCCTGAACAGGCTACCTTCGTTCGAAGTACGGTAAGACACCATGAAAACGAATGCCGGAACCTGTATGACACTTATATTTCTTACAAGATGCAGCGTGCTGCTGTTCGGGGTGCTGGCCCTGGCGACCATGGCACATGCGGACACAATACCCGCCGGGTGGTTTGACCGCACGGCCCTTCCGGCGGGCCTGCCCACGCTGGAAGCGCAGCGCTTCCTGTTGGAACGAGTGCCCCCGCTGGAACTTCCGGACACGCAGGCAGCCTGGGAGGAACAGGCCGCAGGGCTGCGATGTTCCCTGCTGCAGACCATCTATTTGGAAGGAACGCCCGAGTCATGGCTAACGTCTAAGCCGCAGCTGGTGTGGTGCGACACCATTCAACATGAAGACTACACCATCCGACTGCTGCGCTACGAGGCGGTTCCAGGCTTGTGGATCCCCGCCGCGCTCTACGAACCGCTTTCCGAAATCGCGCCCATTCCGGCCGTACTGAATGTCAACGGCCATTCCTATGATGAAGGTAAGGCCGGAGAGGTGGAGCAGATCCGCTGCGCCACCCTGGCCCGGAACGGCATCCTGGCGCTACATCCCGAGTGGTTCGCCTGCGGCGAGCTTGGGGATGACGCGTACCGCCATGGCAACCTGGCGTATCTCGATGTTGTGGGCGTCCGTGGCGTGTCCCTGTTCTACCTGGCCATGAAGCGGGCGCTGGACGTGCTTGTTGACCATCCCCGCACCGACCCCGCACGCGTGGCCATGACCGGGCTTTCCGGGGGCGGCTGGCAGACCGCCGTGCTGTCGGCATTGGACGAACGCATCTCGGTTATCGTTCCCGTAGCGGGACATGCCGGCATGAAACCGCGCATTGAAGCCTTGTACGATCTGGGCGATCTCGAACAGGTGCCCTCCGACTTCCTTGCGACCGCCGATTACACGCACCTGACCGCGCTGTTCGCGCCCCGGCCCGCACTGCTCATCTACAATCAGCGTGACCCCTGCTGCTTCCTGCCGGAACGCGCGCTGCCGACCACCTATGACGCCGCCCGGCCCGTTTACCGCCTGCTAAACGCGGAGGACAAACTTGCGTTCTACATCAACGAACTGCCGGGCACCCATAACTATGAAGAAGACAATCGCGTGCGGTTGTATCGTTTTCTGGAGGATCATTTTTCGTTGGACCGCGGCACGATTCGCGAGCAGCCGTTAAGCGAAGAAGAGCACCACGACAAAAAAGAACTCTACGCCGGCCTGCCCGAAAACAACGCAACCTTCGCAAGCCTCGCACAGGAAGTGCTTGCGACCAGTACACGTCCGCCCGTGCCTGAGGCGACAGATCCGGCATTTCCTGCCTGGCTGCGGGATTACCGCGCGCTGCTCGCCGACATCGTGCGTCCCCGGCAGATGACCTTTACAACCACGGTACGGCAAAGTCTGTCAGACGGAGACGTGCAGGCCTTCCGCTACACCCTGAAATCGGACAATTGGACTGTCGGCGCCCTCCACCTGCTGCCGGAGCACGCCGATACCGGATGTATCACGCTTGTCATCGCGGATGACGGCATCCGAAACGCCAAAGAGGTGCTTGAAAAAACGGTGGAAATGGGTTCGCAAACGCTGGCGTTCGATCCGCTATTCTTTGGCGACAACATGCCCTATGAACAGAATCCCGATGCGCTCGCCATGGTCTGTGATGCCACCGGGGAACGGCTTCTGGGCCTGCAGGCCGGACAGATTATGGGCGTATCCACCTGGGCCACAACGGCGCTGCACGTGGACCGCATACACCTGGCGTGTATCGGCTGGAATGCAGCCGTGGCCGGACTCATCGCCTGCGCGGTCTTGAACCGGGAAGACGCCGCCCTTACGGAACTCACCCTGCGGGAGGTCCCCGAAAGTCTCGGCGCGTTAATTACGCAAGACGTCAAATACGACGATAAGCCCGCCCTGTTCTGCTACGCCTTTTTGAAGCACTTCGATATACCCCACTTACTGGCGTGGTGTCCGGAAATGACGGTCGTGCGCCTGCCGTGAAATAGGTGTTTTTGAAAGCACCGTTTCACAAGCACGCTTGTTAGCAACTGCAATATGGCTCCGTAAGGGTATAAATAAAGAAAGTAAAAGACAATTCTTGAAGACTTGGGAAAAGGTAACATTCAGAATCTTCGGCATGTACGCCAAAGACTCGCGGTTCCAGGTTGGTAATTATGTACGGCTGGCAAGGGAGATTATCAACACTAATATTGATGAAGACGAAATAAAGAATAGAATAGTTGCAATTGCCGCAGGATTTCCCATAGAGGGTGCAATTGCGGAAACACGTAAAGCAAATTGTTACGAAGGGTGTGAAACTGAATTGCGTTATTTGCTCCATCGCCATGAGGAAAGTCTTGTTAGAGGAAAACTTACAAACGAAAACTGGACAAGAATCTGGATGGAAAGTGCATCTAAAAGCATCGAACACATTAGTCCGCAGAGTATGGTGACGAACTATAC
>JAKJCY010000440.1 GCA_022706235.1 Candidatus Hydrogenedentota bacterium
AAAGCCCATATTCAGGCCACCGGGGTAGTTGACATGAACGGCATTGAAGGGCATATTTAGAACCGGCGCGCCGGGGATCGGTTCCAGCCGGCCGGGGGCTCCATCGCCTTCCGCCCGGAATCCCGCCAGTCCCGGCACCTGGGGATAGCGGACTTCGAGGATGTCAGCATCGGAATGGTTTTCGGACTGGACCGTAACGGTAACGGCATCCTCCGCAAGTTCATAGTTCGCGGTAACGGCAATGTCATGCGTTTCCCCGCCGTCATCGGACAAAGGCGGGTTCCATACCATACGGCAGCGATTTTCCTGAACTGAGATGGCAGGCTTGTTCTGTTGACTGCCGTGTATTTCCCGGACTTTGTCCCCGGCCTTTACCAGCAGGCTGAATCCCTGAACACCAGTCCCGTCGGACACCGTCAGCGCCCGTCCGCTTTTCTTGTCCAGGAGGGAAGTTATCGCCCCGGATTCATTCCAGGCAAGCTGGAGCGCCTGCCCATCCAAAATGTACCCGGTCGAAGCGTCCGTTGTGGACGCCTCTTGCGCTGGTATCGTGTTTTGATAGAGGCGCACAGATTGAGACGTGCGCAATGGCCGGTCATACACGCGCAGCGCTTTCACGGAGGGGTGGACACGCAGGACGGGCGCACCCGGCATGACGCCAAATTCAGAGGCAAAGCG
>JAKJCY010000441.1 GCA_022706235.1 Candidatus Hydrogenedentota bacterium
GGATTTGAGTACAACGATATATTTCTCGATTGCTCCATCCAATACCAAAAAGATGTGGGTAATGATAAGAGTTGAACTTGGGAACGGACCCTCTTTTGAAATTGAATCTCGGTGTGATGGGAAGTTCCGTCAAGAATCTGCGTGCCAACGGTTGCGAAGCGCAGGTCCGCGAACACTTGTGAACCTTTACGTTTCTAAATCCGAGTTGTCGTGCGCCCAAACAATTCGGATTGGCACAATGAAATGAAATTGCCCTGAAAGGGCTGAATAAAATAGCCCAGGGTTGCGGTACGCCGCTACCCTGGGGAATCCATTGGCCGCAAATCATATTTACCCTGAAAGGGTTACGTCAGAAGGATAACGGGCTGTGGAGGCGCCCTATTGATGTTGGTACAACCGGCCCGTTAAAAGAGGATACGGATCATGTTTTCCACCCAGAACCGCGCGCCCTATCTATGTGACACAACCCTGCGTGCGGAAATGCATGCCTACCTGGGGGGTATTTCCAATACATTGGATTGCCCTGTGTTGTTGACTGGCGGCACGGAGGACCACGTTCACGCGTTGTGCCATTTTGGACGTTCCATCACCTTGTCGGATTGGGTGAAAGAGATCAAACGGGCCTCGAGTCTTTGGATAAAAAAGCGCGCGCCCGAACAACGGGAGTTTGCGTGG
>JAKJCY010000442.1 GCA_022706235.1 Candidatus Hydrogenedentota bacterium
GGGGACAAGGCCGCCGGGACGGCGGCGCCACGGAAAGCGGCCCGCAGGACTTCCCCGCGGCGCAGGCATTCCGACAAGAGATCGCGGCGTCGGCCGTTGTGCGGCCTCCCCGCGATGACCGCAGAAACGCCCGTCATCGCGAGCCCCTGACCGCCGTGGGCGGGAATTTTGCCCATGAAGCTATGGGATTGCGGGTGTCCTCTTCCTCTTCACCCCGGAGGGGTGAGGGCCATTAGCCGGTGGTTGAGCGAAGCGACACCACCGGGAACGGATATGCTTCCTTCCTTTTTGGCACCCCGGCAGGGGTGCGGGACTCCGGGGCCAACGGGAACCGACGTGTCCTGAACCCCTGCCGGGGTTCTTGAGAAAAATGGGAGGGGTCTGCTATCCGGTGGTATCGCTTCGCTCAACCACCGGCTAATGTCCTGCATCCCTCCGGGATGCCCAAGACGTTGGTTTCCGGCCATTTCCACATTTGGGATGCAGGGGCAAAGAGCAACCGGCAGCCTGTGGCGCGGAAAAAGACGTCTACTTCATTAGCAGGGGGCGGCGGCGACCGACACGACCTCGTTCCCGGAATGTCTTGGATGCAGGTTGGCCGCGCCGTTGCGGACGTCCCCCGGAAACCCCTATGATATGTGTTCGGGTTCCCCGCAGGAGGGCCCCCCAGGA
>JAKJCY010000443.1:0-259 GCA_022706235.1 Candidatus Hydrogenedentota bacterium
ACCCTCACCCTCACCCTCACCCTCACCTTGACCTTCGCCTTCACCCTCGTCTTCGCCTTCACCTTCTATATTCTCATAAAGCATCCAACAAAGCGGGGGCGCTTGGGTTACATCGAAATAATACTGCTCGCCGTTCTGCCAGATATAGGCGGAACGGATAGCATACGCTATGGGATTGCTTCCCTCTTGCCATCCTGTGAGATACGCAATGGCTTCTCCAAGCACAAGACGCCAGTCCTCGTTCGTGTCCGCCGGATGA
>JAKJCY010000443.1:390-669 GCA_022706235.1 Candidatus Hydrogenedentota bacterium
AGCGTTCGGATAACGTTTTATGATAAGACTCCCGCTTTTTGCCCGCACACAGGTTCGCGAATATGGGTGGCTTACAGTGTATTTGAAATAAAGAGATATTTTTAAATTGCTATTTTATTTTTTTACCGATACTATAACAGAGAAAACTTATAAAGTATTCCTGCAGATCAATGGGATCGAAAACCATTCAAGGTTCGCTGAATCTTGTGTGCCCGTTTCATGGTCAAGTACAGGGATATGCTAAGTACTAAGAGAGGAGATATCATGTCGAGAATCGGT
>JAKJCY010000444.1 GCA_022706235.1 Candidatus Hydrogenedentota bacterium
TATCAACAGGTTGTGATTATGTTTTTCAGGAGGCATGAAGCAATCTGGTTTGCAACAAGACTGTCTTGCGATGAGATTGCTTCGTTCCTCCTAAGAAACGCTCTTCTTAACTGTTTTAAAATCATGCACATACACATTCGCCGGTTTCTGCATTGACCAAGAGGAATCCGTGTCTATTAGCCAGTTTTTTAAGGGATTTCAGGGAGCGTTCCAAGTGCTGCTGCTCCAAGTGTTGTTGGCCCTTGTCAACATATTCATAACCATGCTTGATACAACGGTAAATAATGCGTGCCAGTCTATGCGCACCAGCTGTTATAGCCTTGGAGGGACCAAGTCTTGCAGCAAATCTGCGATAAAGAGCGCCAAGATAACTTTTACTTCGACACAAAGACTGTGCGGCAACACGCAAAGCCGTAGCAGCACGATTTACGACCTGCCGCGTACTTCGACGTTTGACCTTGCCGCCGGTTATTTGGTTATTGGGGCACAATCCCAACCAGGATACGAAGTGGTCTTCTGTGGGAAAAGCATCCACGTTAAAGCCTATTTCGCTAAGTACTGAAAAAGCTGTGTTGCAGTCTACCCCATCAATGCGGCTGAAATCGACCCCGGTAATACGGAAGAGTTCCGTGCGCAAATCAAAATGCGGCTCGTTCTTGCGGCTCTTA
>JAKJCY010000445.1:0-250 GCA_022706235.1 Candidatus Hydrogenedentota bacterium
CCGGGCGCACGGGCCGGACGGCGGACTGAGCGGTTCACGCGCGGCCTATATTGGAGGATGCACGTCGACGTCGAACGTGCTTGCGGGCAAGATCTACGGCATCCCCGTGTCGGGCACCCATGCCCACAGTTGGGTCATGAGTTTTCCCAGCGAACTGGAGGCCTTCCGGGCGTTCGCGCGCAACTATCCCGACCGCTGCGTGTTGCTCGTCGACACGTATGACACGCTGGGCAGCGGCGTGCCGAACGCG
>JAKJCY010000445.1:260-668 GCA_022706235.1 Candidatus Hydrogenedentota bacterium
GAAATGCACGCGAAGGGGCAGATGGCCCGGCCGGCTATCCGGCTGGACTCGGGCGACCTGGCCAAACTCAGCAAGATGGCCTATCGCATGATGACGGAGGCTGGCCTGAAGGACCCGCTTATCGTCGCATCCAACGACCTCGATGAAGATCTGATCGCCGACCTCAAACGGCAGGGCGCCCGGATAAACGCGTGGGGCGTCGGTACCCATCTCATCACCTCGAACGATTGCCCGGCCCTCAGCGGCGTGTACAAACTGGTGGCGGTGGCCGAAGGCGAGACCTGGCGTCCGAAGATCAAGATCTCGTCCAACATCGAAAAGGCGACGGATCCCGGCCGAAAACATCCCGTCCGATACTATGACGCACACAACCACCCCCTCGGCGACGTGCTGTATACGAACGGCGAA
>JAKJCY010000446.1 GCA_022706235.1 Candidatus Hydrogenedentota bacterium
TTTTCTCCAAGAATTGTTTCAAGTAAAGAAAGCCGTTCCAATACATCAACCGGCAACGGTGTTCCAATGCACCGTTCCAAAACCAGCCGCGACGCCGCCACATCGCCGTTAATGGCCTTTTCCATAAGCGCTTTCATCAACCGCCGCATTTGTGCCGGTGTTACCGCTTCCAGAACAGCCGCGCGCAACCTGGCAACCCGCGCCGCTTCCGGGTTTCCAGGCCCGCCCGGATTCCCTGGCAGGAAGCGCCCGCGTCCGTCCCTAGTTTTTGCTGTTGCCATAGTACAATCCTTTATGCCGGAAACCCTATTCCCGTGAACGTTTTTTTGAAATTTTGACAAGTATAGGTACAAGTGTTCACGGAACATACACATAAAGCCCTATATATCAACCGTTTACAACCTATGCGCATCTGCCTTCTAAGCAGAGGGCCGCTGGTTCGAGTCCAGCCAGGCGCGCCATTTAAAAATCACGTTTTACCCCTGTAAACATTGAATAAAACGATGGTTACAGGGGTGTTTATCTTATGTTGGATTCCATGACAAAACAAGGGATATTCCTGTTTATAGTGATTGCAGGAAGTAAGGAGAAATGTAAGGACATTTTCTACTTCATGAAATCCGGCAGGGATTCAATGGCCTTGTAGGTATCCCCTATCCCAAGGTGGG
>JAKJCY010000447.1 GCA_022706235.1 Candidatus Hydrogenedentota bacterium
GTTTCAATCCAATACTGGCCGCCCGGTTTCAGCAATGCCTGTATTCCGGCAAGAACCTGCATCCGTTCATCTTCAAAGACGATGCAGTGCAGGAAATGGTTGTCCGTAATCAGGTCAAAGGAATCCGCCGGAAGCGTGAGGGCGCAGATATCCGCAACTCGAAAATCCACCTGTATTTTTCGCAAGGCGGCCTGTTTTTTCGCCTCTTCAATGGCAGTGAAGGATATATCAATGCCTATTACATCAAAGCCCTGTTGTGCCAGGAACACCGCAAGGGCCCCTGTTCCGCATCCCAGGTCAAGTGCCCTTGGCACAAGCGCGTCGAAGGATGTCACGGTCAGGCATTCCCGCAGCCACGGCAACATGTCAAAGGCCTCAAACGCGCCCGCATCCCAGGCAACATTTCCTGCCTGCAAACGCCTTTGATACTCCTGGTCGTGTCCTTCGTAGTACTTCATGGGATTCCCTCCCGGTTACTTACTATTGCGCCTTTCTCAGCGCATCCAGCGATTCCAGCGCTTCGATGAAGGGCTCGGAAACGGGGTAGTCTCCCCATGAGACTTGCTGGAGCATTTACGGTTTTTCAATATCCTTTTCTTACTTGCTTTAGCAACCATTCCAGAAAAAGAACCCACGGGTCACACTTCTTCGGAAACTTCCCGTTC
>JAKJCY010000448.1 GCA_022706235.1 Candidatus Hydrogenedentota bacterium
CCGCAATTGATTCAGGGAGATGATATGCTGAGGCAAAAGATGATTTACATCCACAACAATCCTGTGCGGCGTGGATACGTGGATGCGCACGAGCATTGGCGCTATTCCTCTGCACGCAATTATGAATCAGGCGATCATACGGTGTTGGAGATTGACCCGCTGCCTTGGCCGTAAGAGGAAGAAGTTCAACTTCAAGAGCAAGTGCGTTACGAAATACAATTTCGTAACGAGAGTGGAAAACTCAGTTTTTGCTATTACCGTAGCAGGTTTGTACAATACAGAAAGCGTTATGTGCCCCTGTATTGTCAACGTATTCAATGGAGTTGTCATAAATGGCCATACCCGATTTTCAAAGCATCATGCTGCCGCTGTTGCGTGTTTTTAGCGATGGCAGGGAGCATCCCTCGCAGGAATGCATTCTTTTTCTAGCGGAACACTATAATCTGACAGAAGAGGAAAGAAAGATACAATTGCCGAGTGGGAAAGGCATTTTGTTTAACAATCGGGTTGCATGGGGATTGGCTCATATGTATAAGGCGGGATTGTTAAAGCGTCCTAAACGTGCTATTTATCAAATCACAGACAGAGGGTGTGAAGCCTTGGCAAGTGGGCTGGATAAGATAACCCTGAAGTATCTTGATCAATTTCCAGAACATATTGCATT
>JAKJCY010000449.1 GCA_022706235.1 Candidatus Hydrogenedentota bacterium
GATTCGGGAAATCCGGGCCAGCGAGCGGCGATTTTATCAGAAGATCACCGATATCTACGCCCTTTCGGCGGATTACGATCTCCAGGCGCCGATTACCAAGGATTTCTTCGCCACGGTTCAAAACAAGCTGCACTGGGCCATCACCGGACAGACGGCGGCGGAACTGATCTATTCCTCCGCCGATGCCGCCAAGGTCAACATGGGACTGGCAACCTGGAAACAAGCGCCCCGCGGAAAAATCTTGAAGTCGGATGTGGCCGTGGCAAAGAACTATCTCAACGAGGCGCATATCAAGGAGCTGAACCGAATCGTCTCCGCCTATCTCGATCTGGCCGAAAACCGGGCGGAACGCGGCATCGTCACGCGAATGGCGGAGTGGGTGGAGTTCCTGAACCGGTTTCTGGAGTTGTCCAATTACCCGATTCTCCAAGATAAGGGAAAGGTCAGCGCTTTGGAGGCAAAACTCAAGGCGGAGACCGAATACGAGGTGTTCCGGCAACGGCAGGATCGCGAGTATATTTCGGACTTTGATCGGGAAATCAAACGATTGGAGGGTAAGAAGTGAGCCCCGCGTTCAGTGAATCCGTCATCGAGCAGGCCGCCTTGGCGTGGCTGGAGAGCCTGGGCTATCTGATTCTGTCGGGGCCGGAGATTGCCCCG
>JAKJCY010000044.1 GCA_022706235.1 Candidatus Hydrogenedentota bacterium
CAGGCCGTTCCGTTGCTGAAAGCGAAGGCGCCTCTCGTTGGCACCGGACTGGAACATGTTACCGCCCGTAATTCCGGTACCGTGGTTTGTTCGCTGCGCGACGGAGTTGTTGAATATGCGGACAGCGAGCTTATTCGTGTCCGCGCGAAACAACACAAAACCGACAATCCGTTCCGTTCCGATGAGGACGTATATACGCTTAAAAAATTCGCTCGGTCAAACCAGAATACCTGCATCAACCAGGTGCCGATTGTCCGCAAGAACGACAAAATTCACGCGGGGGATATTATTGCCGACGGGCCGGCCGTTGAAAACGGTGAACTTGCCTTGGGGCGTAATGTTCTTGTCGGTTTTATGGCGTGGGATGGCTATAATTTTGAAGACGCTATCGTGCTGAGTGAAGACCTGCTGAAAGGAGACGTGTTCACCTCGATTCACATCGACGTGCATGAAATGGAATCGCGGGACACCAAACTTGGTCCAGAGGAAATCACGCGCGACATTCCGAATGTGAGCGATGAAGCGTTGCGCAATCTTGACGATGACGGCATTGTGAAAATCGGCGCCAAGGTTTACGCAGGCGATATCCTTGTCGGCAAGGTGACGCCCAAGGGTGAAACGGAACTGGCGCCGGAAGAGAAGTTGCTGCGCGCTATTTTCGGTGAAAAGGCCGAAGACGTTCGCGATGCGTCTCTCTATGTGAAACCCGGTTCCTCTGGCGTCGTGGTCGATGTCAAAGTCTGCAGCCGCCGTGAGAAGGGCGGTGACAGCCAGACTAAAAAATCCTTGAAAAAAGATATTGCCCGCATTGAGCGGGACTATAACCAGAGAATTATCGAAATCAGGAACACCTTCGAGTCGCTTATCCGGGACGATACCGTGGGCGTAAAAATCCTTGAAGATGTTTATGATTACAAAGAAGACGTGCTGGCCTTTGAGCAGGGCAAAAAAATCCGCGCCAAACAACTCAGCACGGTGGATTACGCCCTGATTGCGCGCCTGAAGGTGGAAGACAGGAAAGTGCAGCAAAAGTTGACACGCCTGGTGAACCTTGCCGCCATGGAAGAGGCCAAGATTATCGCCGTTCGTGATGCGCAGATTGAGCGCTTGAAAAAGGGCGATGAATTAGCCCCCGGAGTCAACAAGTCCGTCAAAGTCTATGTGGCCACGAAACGGCGCATGTCTGTTGGCGATAAGATGGCCGGGCGCCATGGGAACAAAGGTGTTGTGGCCAGAATTGTCAACGTGGAAGATATGCCATTCCTCCCGGATGGCACTCCGCTTCAAATTCTGTTGAACCCGCTCGGTGTGCCTTCCCGAATGAACGTGGGGCAGATTCTGGAAACCCAGTTGGGATGGGCCTTGGATAAACTGGGGATGTCAGTCTCTTCTCCGGTCTTCAACGGCGCCACTGAAGAATCGATCAAGACCTATATGAAAAAGGCTGGTTTGCCGGAAAGCGGCACAATCCGCCTACGGGATGGCCGCACGGGCGAACAATATCAGCATGAAACGTTCGTCGGACAAATCTACATGATGAAATTGAACCATTTGGTGGACGACAAAATTCACGCCCGCGCCATCGGCCCCTATTCGCTGGTCACCCAGCAGCCTTTGGGCGGCAAGGCCCAATACGGCGGACAGCGCTTCGGCGAAATGGAAGTGTGGGCGCTTCAGGCATACGGCGCTTCCTATACCCTGCAGGAATTACTCACCATTAAGTCGGATGATATCCAGGGGCGCACCAAAGCCTATGAATCCGTGGTGAAGGGAGAGTTTGAAGTGGATCCTGGAACCCCGGAATCCTTCAACGTTCTCGTGCGCGAAATGCAGAGTTTGTGCCTTGACGTTATTAAACTGGTAAAAGCCGATTCTATGACAGATACGGAAGAAGAGACGACGGAGGAATAAGTACATGCCGAAATACGTGCCTACGACCGGGGATTTTTTTGACGCCATACAAATTCGTATCGCATCGCCCCAGGAGATTCTGAAGTGGTCTCATGGCGAGGTGAAAAAACCCGAGACGATTAACTATCGGACCTTCAAGCCGGAGAAGGACGGCTTGTTTTGCGAACGCATTTTCGGCCCGGTTAAAGACTGGGAATGCGGTTGCGGCAAATATAAGAAAGTAAAGCACCGGGGCATTACCTGCGACCGTTGCGGCGTAGAGATTACCGAATCCAAAGTGCGCCGCGAGCGCATGGGGTGCATTAAACTGGCCGTGCCCGTTACGCATATCTGGTTTTTTAAAAATACGCCCAGTATTATCGGGTCGCTGCTTGACCTTTCCATCCGTACCCTGGAACGTATCATCTACTTTGAAAATTTTATTGTGGTCGACCCGGGCGATACATCGCTGGAAAAGATGAAAGTGCTGACGGAAGACGATTACCAGGAGGAGCGGGAACGCTACGGACAGGACCGGTTTACCGCGTTGATGGGCGCCGAAGCCATTAAGTGCCTCCTCGAGGAATTGGACCTGGACGCACTGAGCGCGGAATTACATCTGCAGTTCCAGACTGCGACGTCGCAGCAGGTGCGCACGAAGTCCATCAAGCGGCTCAAGATTGTGGAAATGCTCCGGAAGTCCGGAAACAATCCCGCGTGGATGGTGCTTGACGTCGTTCCGGTCATTCCGCCCGACCTGCGCCCCCTGGTGCCCCTTGATGGCGGGAGGTATGCGACCAGCGACCTCAATGACCTTTACCGGCGTGTTATCAACCGGAACAACAGGTTGAAACGGCTACTGGAATTGCGGGCGCCGGAAGTTATTTTACGCAACGAAAAGCGTATGCTTCAGGAGGCGGTAGATGCGCTCTTTGACAACGGGCGCCACGGGCGGACGGTGCTGGGGAGCAGCGGTAACCGGCCGTTAAAATCCCTAAGCGATATGCTGAAAGGCAAACAGGGTCGGTTCCGCCAGAACCTGCTCGGCAAGCGGGTTGACTATTCCGGCCGTTCCGTCATCGTGGTAGGTCCCGAACTTAAACTGCATCAATGTGGACTACCCAAGCGCATGGCCTTGGAACTTTTTGAGCCCTTTATAATTCACTTGCTTAAAGAGCGCGATATTGCGAACACCATCAAGGCGGCCAAGCGCGCTATCGCCCAGGGTAAGGAAGAGGTCTGGGACATTCTGGAAAATGTTATTAAGGATCACCCCGTCCTGCTTAATCGTGCGCCCACACTTCACAGGCTTGGGATCCAGGCGTTTCAGCCTATCCTCATCGAAGGCAATGCGATACGTTTGCACCCGCTGGTTTGCCGCGCGTTTAACGCCGACTTTGACGGTGACCAGATGGCGGTGCACGTTCCGTTGTTCCCCCCCGCCCAGCTCGAGGCGCATCTGTTGATGATGTCCTCCTCCAATATCTTCGCTCCCTCGAACGGTATGCCCGTGGTGACGCCCAGTCAGGATATCGTGCTCGGTATTTCCTGGATGACCAAGGTGCGCAAGGGCGTAAAGGGAGAATGGAAATCTGAGTGGAGCGGACCAAAGGACACCATACTGAAACCGGGAAAAGTGTATGCCACCACGGTGGAAGTGGTCCAGGCCTACGAGGCGCTAGCTGTTGACATTCATGCCGCCATCAAGCTGAAACAGGACGGCAAGATTATAGATACCACGGTGGGCCGCGTGTTGCTTGCAGACGCCCTGGCTCCCGAAATTACCATCACGGATGTAAACCGTCAGCAGGACCAGGGTACCATCGGCGAAGTAATTGCTCTGTGCTATGAAAGAAGCGGCCATCACAAGACCGTGGCGCTGCTGGACAAACTGAAAAGTATCGGTTTTAAATACGCGACCCTTTCCGGTCTTTCCATCGCGCTGGACGACATGGCCATTCCCGCCAGCAAGGTTGAATTGCTTGCCAAGGCGGAAAGCGCCGTGCAGCGCATTGATGAAATGTACCGGGGCGGCCTGATTACGGAGGGAGAACGGCGGCACAAGATCATTGACGAATGGACGGTAACCAGCGATCAGGTTACGGACGCCATGGTAAAAACCATGCAGGAAAACAGGCAGGGTTTTACAGGCATCCATCTGATGTACGAATCCAAGGCGCGCGGCAGTAAATCCCAGCTCCGGCAGCTCGCCGGCATGCGCGGTTTGCTGGCAAAGCCGTCCGGGGACATCATCGAGTCTCCCATCATGTCCAATTTCCGGGAAGGACTGAGCGTTATCGAATATTTCATTTCTTCCCATGGCGCGCGCAAGGGACTTGCGGACACGGCCCTTAAGACGGCCGACGCCGGTTATCTTACCCGGCGTCTGGTTGATGTCGCGCAGGATGTGACGGTGGAGGAACATGATTGCGGCACCATTAACGGCGTGTGGGTGGAACCGCTTATTGAAGGTTCGGAAGTTATCGCCCCGCTGAATGAACGCATCGTCGGCAGGTATATTCTCGACGACCTGTATATCCCGGATGAACCGGACCCGATTGTGCTGGCCAATGAAGAAATCACCGAACAAGCGGCGCAGAAAATCGTAGCTGCCGGATTGCCCGGAGTCACGATTCGTTCCGTGCTTACCTGCCAATCCAAGAAAGGGGTTTGCGCGCTGTGTTACGGCCGCAATCTCGCCACCGGAAAATTGGTGGAGATGGGCGAATCAGTCGGCATTATTGCCGCCCAGTCCATCGGCGAGCCCGGCACACAGTTGACCATGCGTACCTTCCATATCGGCGGCGCCGCGAGCAGGCAGGTGGAAAACCCCGATATCCGCGCCAATGAGGGGGGGAAGACCGAGTTTCGGAATGTGCGCACCGCCGTCAATCGTTCCGGTGAAATGGTTGCTGTAAACCGCGGCGGCGAAATCGCGATCCTGAATAAGGACGGCAAGGAAATCCAGCGTGTTGCCCTTTCGCCCGGCTGCCTGATGCGGTGCGAAGACGGCGCCAAGGTGGGGAAAGGCCAGGTCCTTTTCACACGTGATCCGTATAACATCAACATTGTTGCCGAAAAGTCGGGTGTGATACGTCTCGAGGGCATGATTCAAGGCGTTACGGTGCGCAAGGAAATCAACTCGGAAACAGGGCTCGAAGAAATCGTCGTGTCCGAGCATAAGCACGATTTACATCCGCAGATTACCATCTTGGGACCGGACGATGAGGTGCTTGCATTCACGACTGTGGCTTCAGCCACCCATGTCCAGGTGAAAGACGGCGACCATGTCCTCGCAGGCGATCTGTTGGCCAAAACCGCCCGGCAGTTTTCTAAAACCAAGGATATCACGGGTGGTCTGCCCCGTGTGGCCGAACTGTTCGAGGCAAGACAGCCCAAGCAGCCCGCCATCATCAGCCATATCGACGGTATCGTGGAATTGTCCAGCACGCCACGGGGATTGCGCAAGGTTACCATTACCCCGCCGGTGGGCAAGGAACGCGAATATATTATCCCGCCGGGCAAACACCTCAATTACCACACGGGCGACCGTATTTACGCCGGACAGCGCATTACCGACGGCCCCATCATTCCTCAGGATATTTTGGAAGTGCAGGGTGAAGACGCCTTGCGGCGCTATCTGCTCGATGAGGTGCAGCAGGTGTATCGTATGCAGGGCGTGCGCACCAATGACAAGCATATTGAAGTCATTATCCGACAGATGCTGCGCAAGGTGCGCATCAAATCCGACCCGGGCGATACTCCGTTCCTGGCCCATGAAGAGGTGGACAAGATCCGGTTCGCCACCATTAACGAGGAAACCCAGCGCCGGGACGGCCGTCCGGCGGAGGCGGAACCCGTATTGCAGGGTATAACCAAAGCGGCGTTGAGCACGAATAGCTTCATCGCCGCAGCCTCCTTCCAGCAGACGACGCGTGTGTTGACGGAGGCGGCGGTCAGCGGAAAGAAGGATTTTCTCGAAGGTCTGAAGGAAAATGTAATCATCGGCCACCTCATCCCCGCTGGCACGGGTAGTCCCCACTATCAGAAGTCAAGGCCCAAACTGCCTTCGGATGACCTTGATGAGCACCTTTTCGTTGGCGAAAGCATGAGTGAAGAGGGCCAGGAAGAGCAGGAAATCGGATGACCTGTTCCTGCCTCTGAACATAATCATATGGACCGTAATCAGGAGAGTCTTTATGAGTAAGTGCGCGCGCGGACGATGCCCGCGAGAACTGGTGGGGCTGGTGCTCTGTCTTGTGCCGTTTCACTATGCCATGGCGTTCACCGATGGCGTTGTAGCTTCTGTGGCCGGGGAACCCATCCTGAGAAGCGAAATCATGCAGGAGATTATGCCTCAGATCCAGAGTTTGAGTGCCTCCTCCGCATCCGAGGAAGAACTGGAGCGCCAGATCGAACCTTTTTTCCAAGAGGCGCTCGAATCCGCGATTGAACATTTCATTCTGTACAAGGAGGCGCAAACCCTCAAGGTGGAGGTGCCTGAGGATGAAGTGGAAAAGCGCGTCAAAGAGATTCGCGGCCAGTACGATTCTCAGGAAGCCTATCAAAAAGCCCTGGAAGGCGCCGGATATACCATGAGCAACTTTCGCGACCGTCTGCGCAGGCAGATGATGGCCCTCGCGGTGGGAATGAATAAGCGGCGTCAATTCGAAAAAGAGGCGGTTGTTTCCGAAGAAGATATACAACGGTATTATCAGGAACATCAGGAAGAATTCAGTTTCCCGGCCCGCTATCGGGCAAGCCGTATCTTTATCGCGACTTCCCGGGAGGACACCGATGAACGGAAAGCGGCACAGGAAAAGCTAAGCGCATTGCGCGCGCAAATCCTTGCCGGGGGGGACCTCGCGGAACTTGCACGGGAACATTCAGACGGACCTGAGGCGAAAGAGGGTGGTATGATGGGGTGGATAAGGCCGGGTGATCTTGTGGAACCTCTTGACAGCGCTTTGACCCGGTTGAAAGTCGGAGAAGTCACGGAAGTGCTCGATACGGAGTTCGGGGTTCAACTGATGCGACTGGAAGAAATTCAAGATCAGGGCGTCGTTCCCTTTGAGGAGGCACGCCGAGAGATTGAACCCCGGCTGCGGCAGCAACGGGGCGAAGAACGCTACCGCCAATGGATGAGCACGTTGCGTAAACGAAGCAATGTGCGTGTGTTCCTTTGACCTTCCTGATCGCGCGGGTTATGCCGGCAGGGGTATTGTCTGCCTTGTCGTGAATACCGTACCGCGTGCAGGTGGACGGTTTGTCTTGTCGCGCACAAAGGGCCCGCCTGTGACCAGCGAGTTGCGGAGGGGGGCTTTTGACGCAGGCCGAGAGAGATGGTTTTTTCCGCGTCAGGGCATATAAAATTGACTTTGACAAGGTGGATAAGGAATACTTAGCACGGTGGTTTCCGGGGTGTATGTTCCCGGGGACAAGGCTCAAATTTTTTACCATTCGGCAAAGCCGTTCTCGGTGGTGCCTGTTTCGTATAAACGTTATGTCTGTTTAAGGGATATTAGCAACTCAAAAAAGGATTACAGAAGTTATGACGAGAATTATCGGTGTGGAAGCACGTGAAATACTTGATTCCCGAGGAAAGCCCACGGTCGAAGTTGAAGTTTATCTTGCATCCGGCGTCATGGGGCGCGCGGCCGTTCCTTCAGGCGCTTCCACAGGAACCAAT
This sequence comes from Candidatus Hydrogenedentota bacterium, assembly GCA_022706235.1. Lineage (GTDB taxonomy): Bacteria > Hydrogenedentota > Hydrogenedentia > Hydrogenedentales > CAITNO01 > JAAYBJ01. The sequence continues at coordinate 7,580 of JAKJCY010000044.1, forward strand.
GAAGCCCTTGAATTGCGCGACAAGGACAAGAAGCGTTACCGGGGCGAGGGGGTGCTTAAAGCCGTAAGTAACGTCAATGACATCCTCGCACCGGAGCTGATCGGTCTGGATGCGCTCAGCCAGCGCGAAATAGATCAGACCATGATTGATCTGGACGGCACGAAGAATAAGAGCAAGATGGGCGCCAACGCCATGCTGGGTATCTCTCTGGCTGCGGCCAAGGCTGCCGCGAGCGCCTTGGAAATGCCCCTCTATCAGTATATCGGTGGCGTGAATGCCCATGTACTGCCGGTCCCGATGATGAATATTCTCAACGGCGGCAAACATGCGGACAATAATGTCGATGTGCAGGAATTTATGGTCATGCCCGCCGGTGCCAAATCCTTCCGGGAGGCATTACGTATGGGCGCCGAAGTGTTCCACGCGCTTAAGGACGTTTTGAAAGATGCCGGCTTGAATACGGCCGTCGGCGATGAAGGTGGTTTTGCGCCTTCCCTGGCGTCCAATGTGGAAGCTATTGAAGTCATCCTTAAGGCCATCAAAAAAGCAGGCTACAAGGCGGAAAAAGATGTCTTTATTGCCCTTGATCCTGCTGCGAGCGAATTCTACAAGGAAGGCAAGTATTGCCTGGGCGCGGAAAACGCGAAAAAATCCGCCAAGGAAATGGTGGATTATTGGGAAAGTTGGGTGGACAATTATCCTGTTATCTCCATTGAGGACGGCCTTTTTGAAAATGACTGGGTTGGGTGGAAGGCACTTACCGACCGGTTGGGCAAAAAGATTCAGTTGGTCGGAGACGATCTTTTCGTGACCAACGTTGAATACCTGAGCCGTGGCATCAAGGAAGGCGTCGCCAACAGTATTCTGGTAAAAGTCAACCAGATAGGCACCCTGACGGAAACGCTGGATGCCTGCCAGATGGCCCACCGCGCCGGATACACCACCGTTATCTCGCATCGCAGCGGTGAAACGGAAGACAGTACCATCGCGGACATCGCGGTCGCGGTCAATGCCGGGCAGATTAAAACCGGGTCCGCATCGAGAACAGACCGTATTGCAAAGTACAATCAGTTGCTGCGGATTGAAGAACACCTTGGAGACAAAGCGGAATTTCTCGGAATCGACGCCATTCCGAGCTATACAAAAAAGAAATAACGGCAGGAGGATGGGAGAAGGCGGCGTCTCTTCTCCTCCGGAATGACGATGTACAAAGAATATTTTATATGGGTGCTGGGTGTCGTGCTTGTGGTTGCGGTTTCCTACGGTTATTATCAACAGCGGGAAATACAACAGCGGTATGTCGGGTTGTCGGAAAGCCAGGAGAAACTGGATTCGCTGCGCGGCCATGTGGAAAGTCTTCGTACTCAGGTGCAGCAAACGGAACTGCAGGTGAAGAAAATGGAGACCGACCCTCTGGAAATTGAGGCGGCAATTCGACGCGATATCCGGAAAATAGGATTCAATGAAATGGTGTTTGAGGTCAAAGACAAACCCGAAAACGTGCAGGTCAATACCGAAGCGGTAAAAGACGACGTCAATGACGGGGTCCTTGAAGGGGAATAGTTGTTCTGCCGTAAGAATGTCTGACATGGGGCCGGGGCCGGCTGCGCGAGACTGGTTTCTTCTCTGGATACAATGCCAAGTCTAATTACGGGATCGCGTGGTGGCCACCGAATCCGGATGGTATATTTTCAGGGCGTCGGTAACGTTTGCGTTCAAAGTTTGACAAAAGCGGCCGGCGCCTGCCTCATTTATGGTATCCTTACTAAGAGCGTGTACGGAAAGTTCCTTTGACAGCCTGTGCAATTATTGCAAATAATTGAGATTGCTGCGCTTCAGTCGCAATGGCGTTGTATCCATGTAGCCGTCATTGCGAACAACGTGAAGCAATCTCGACTTTCCATACACCCTCTAAGAGATGCCTGTGGTGCTGTGGTTGATAAGATGACTGTTTTTTTTGGCGCTGTCGCCCTACGCTTTCCGTGTGGTTGATTTTTGCATGCGACATGAACACAGAAAAAATCTTCGTGTTGTCTGCACATGCGGACAACGGATGAAGGTTACCCATGATATGTATGGCCGTGCGGCCAAGTGTGTAGCCTGTCATCGTAAATGGTTCGTTCCGAAAGAAGACGAGATCCCGGAAGGCACGGAGGTCATTCAACTGGCGGAACACGCGGAACTGCTCAGGGAAACGGGGGTCTTTTTACGGCCTCAATCCGGAGGCAGCCTTACAGGGGAGGAGAATGTCCATACTCCCCCAGTCGGTTCGACAGGGGGGGCTGAAGACAGGGGTGGCAGACCTGCCGAAGGCGGGGATACTTGCGGAAAGAACCCTTTGCCGGAATATGAAGCGCCCGGTGAACCGGCGGTGAAGCCTGCTGACCCGGCCGTTGGAGGGGAAGAGGAAGGACTGCCTGAAGAACCGTTTGGAAAACCGGACAGCCTTGCACCGGAACCAATACGAAGCAAAAGGAAGAGTCCTTTTGAGACGTGGGAACCGCTCAGGCTGTTGTGCAGTTACCAAAAGGCTTTTGAACAACTGGAACAGCGTGTTCTGGCCGATGAGGAACGGGGAATCACCAACGAGGTTCTGGAGGCGTACGCCCGGTCGCTTCGGAATCTCCGGGACAAGTTCCATGCCAAACTGCAACTGGCTCATGAAAGCGTCTTGAAGCAACTCACCGGTATTGAAGGGGAAATCGACCGCCTTACCGTGGCCTTGCGTGTCGGGGAAGTGGACCTGCAGCATTTTATCGCAAACACAAATGCCCTGAGACTGTCGCGGGAGAGCCTGGTCCGTTTGGATTACAACTTGCAGGCTTGGCGGCAGGTCGATGATCCGTATGAAGCCGGAGGTCAGGCGGTAGTAGCGATGGACGCGTTTGATCCGGAGTATTTCGACCTCGAACTGCCGAAACCGGTCGCCCTTGACGACACCCGTCCGTTGTCGGTTCTCTATAGCGATGAATTGCGTTCTACGCTGCAGGAACGTACCTCGGTGGAACAGCGAATAGCGGAGTGGCGGCGCATTGCGGAATCACGTCCGGAAAAGAGCGCTGACGTGCCGGTAGGTTTGGCTGAAGCCGAGGCCGGGTTTAAACGGGCGAAAGCGAAAATTGTCTTTTTGCGGCAACGTATGCAGCAGTTGCTTGCCGACAGTTCACACGATTTGGATTCCCTCCAAAAATATCGGCGCGAGGTGCTTGAGCGTGACCGAAAGAAGCAACTAAAGAGGGGAACGAAGACCGCACTGCTTCAAGAGTTGGAAAAGGCCGAAAGCATCCTTGTCAGAAGCGAAGCGCATTTGCGCCAGGCCCTGCATGCGAACGCCTCCGCCGAGGTGCCCCTGCCGACTCCCACCCTGATGGAACAGGCAAAGCCGACGCGCCTTTCATACCGATTTTCCTGCACGCTCGGCATGTATGTAGCGGGCGTAGTTCTCGTCCTGCCGGTGCTGCTATTCCTTTCCTGGAGAGAAACCGGCGAGATACACCGTATTGTTCTTTTGCCGGCCCTTGTCGTTCTTGCACAGCCCGGCGCCCTGCTGTTCCGCGATGCGTGGGGCCGCATGGTGGCGGCCGTATTCCTGTGGATGGTGCTTTGCGCCATGCTCGTAGCCGCGCTCCTGTCTTTCGCGCGGTATGCTCCTATTCATGCCGGTCGTAACATTACGCCTTATCTCGACAGCCCTGGAATGCTCCTCGCAGCGTCCTTCTTTTTTTTCGGAATCGCCGTCGGTGATGCCATCGTTAAAGGCTATCATCTCAACCTTAAGAAGGCGGTTACGCTGGTCTTGGGATGCGCGTTTTTAAGTGCCGGCGTGCCTGCGGTGACCTATGCCTGGGCGCAGCAAGCCCATGCACCTGTTGCTCCGGCGCGCGCCGTGCCCGCTGAAAGGGAACCCGCCCCCGCTCTTGTTCAGGCGACGGAAACGACAGTCCCGGTTGCAGGGACCGCCCCCGAAGGCGAGTCCGCATCAATCCCTTCCGGAGCGTTACCCGTGGAAGGTCCTGTTGTCGAGCCGGTAACGAACCCTGATTCGGAACCCGGCGCCACGGTGCGTCAGCCCGGGAGCGAGGGCGAGGCAGTCCCGTACACCGGCGGCCTTCCCGTGGTATTTTCCCTCCATGGCGTGGTGCACGGGGAAGGCATTTCGCCCGTATTCAGGGCCTCGGTGCAATATCCGGACCAGACCGAAACCTCCCTAACACTGCGTCTCGGACAAGGTATCGTGGGGGACTGGCGCGCTTCCGAATATAACGCCGAAGCCAAAAAACTGACCATCACCAATGGTAAAAAAATGTTGTTGCTGAATCCGGGAGACCATGTGAGCATTGATTCGGCCACAACGATGGAACCCGGGCAGCCTGAAAAGTAATTGTTTGGAGTAACCGGTTCTGAAAACACGGTGCCCTGACGCTTTGCCAAAAAAGAGTGACCGCAATTCTTAAAAAATTGACTCGCAAGGAAACACAATGAATAATCGAATAGTTGTACTTTTGGCGTTGATGATGGTTGTTCCCGCCCTGGCGTACCCTGTGGAGGAAGACGCCTCTTTTATCAGCATGTTTAACGGAAAGGATTTAAGCGGCTGGGAAGGCAAACCCGGCGGTTGGCGCGTGGAGGACGGCGCCCTTACGGCGGAGAGCACCGAGGCGGAGCCCTGTCAAAAACACCACTACCTGTACTGGACCGGCGGTGAACCCGATAATTTCATCCTCCGTTTTGAATATAAGATTACCGGGGAAGGCGGTAACTCCGGGATCCAGTTCCGCAGTGAGAAACGCCCTGATTACGATGCCTGGGGCTACCAGGCGGACATCGAGGCCGGAGGCCAATGGACGGGATGCCTGTTCCAGCATGACCGGGGCGGTGTGGTCATGCGGGGGTACAAGGCAACCATAAATACCAAGGGTGAAAAGGAAGAATCCAGTTTTGCCGATCCGGAAGCCCTGCAGGCCCATGTCAAGGCAAACGACTGGAACGCCTATGAAATCCGCGCCATGGGCAACCATATTACGCTCAGTATCAATGGCCACCGCATGTGCGAAGTCTTTGATGACGATGCCACCTATTCCCGAAAGAAGGGCTTCATCGCCCTCCAGATGCACCCCGGTCCGCCCATGAAGATTCAGTTCCGAAACTTGCGTATAAAGCAACGTCAAGAAAGAAAGACAACAGAGGTCTTCAGCCCGGCGTTTTTTAATGATTGCGCCTTTGTCGCTGTTGACTTTCAGGAATTCGTGCCGGTACTCGCAACGGAGGATAACCTTCCCGGTGCATGGAAGAAGATGGGATTTTCCGCCGAGGACGTCAACGCGGCAAATGACTTTACGCAACGGGTCGCTCTGCCCAATGCCGTTAAGGTGGCAGAGGCTTGTCTCAATGTCAATCTACCCAGGATATTTATCCATTGGGGCTATCTATTCGAAGACGCCATGGACTTGGAACCGGCTGTTCGTAATACCATGCAAGGTGAATATGGCGGGGATTACAGCCAGTACAGTGGCCACATAAATAAACCAGATTCGCAACCGGCCTCCGCATTTAACATACAGCCCGGTGATTATGTCCTGCCCAAGGCTGCCCAGGATGCCTTTTCATCCTGCAATATTGATTTCGTACTTCGTAACCTGAAAGTAAAAAACATAATTTTTGTAGGAGGGCATACCAATGCGGGAGGGTGCCTCGGCAAAACCGCCCGTTCCGCCAAAAAACGGGGTTACAAAACGCTCTGTATTCAGGATGCCACGTTTAATGCTTTTGAGTCCACCCGGGAACAGGACATCAAAAAAACAGGGTATAGTCATGTCATGACGACCGACGAGTTTCTCAATGTTGTGAAGCATCTGTAACCAACACAAGCGTTATCCGCACTCCAAAGCAACGACATACGGCGATTAAAAATTCTACGCTTTATCCGGGACCTCTCCAGGAAGAGGCACCTTCGAAGCAACTATCTTTGAGATTTATTATGGGGAGTGTCGGCATCCTTGCCGACAATGATGGTCATTTTGGCAAAAATGTCGGCAACGAGACCGATGCTCCCAGTATTTTCAAACTCATAATTTTGTCAGCGAAATTGCCGTAAACGCCTAAACTACGAGATAAGAGAAGTCTGGGGAAGCATGCGTTGGACTAAACGGCTATCGCCGTGGGTGTTCGCTCCAGTAGGCGTACCTTCCTTGGTGCGCCCTCTTGCCACAAGTGCCGTAGGTAATATTTCTGGCGCACCAAGGAAGGTACGCCTGCTGGAGCCCCCTTGGGTTCTGATATTATCCAATGTTGCAGGGTTGTGGGAGCCAGTCGGATTGGTGTTTAGTCCAACAAAGTCTTTCAATTGGCACGGCAACTGCAAAAGATTATTCGTTTTCTTGTCCATCATCACCGCTTCCAAGGAAAGGCACCTGTCATTTGATTCAGTTTCTCTGCCGCAGGCACCCGTTGAACCGTTTGGGTTCGTCGGTGGCGTACCAGCGGATGCCGAGGTCCAGCAAACGGGAGAGACTGTCGCAGTCGAATTCGAAAGGCAATACTTCCAGGTCTATCTTTTTACCGGACGTTATCTGGAGGGCTTCGCGGAGAAACGCATCGTCCAGTTGGTAGCGTATGCCCTCGTGATGTTCAGAGGCGGCTTTCAGGTGAAGTTGTACCTGGTCCAGCCCCCTGAACTCTTCTGCGGCCGCTTTTCGAAACTTTTCCTGGATCTCATTTGCTTCTCCGCCGATCCAGAGCATGGTGCGCAAGCCGGGCACGGCTTCACGCATGGTACGGCAGGATTCGATTTTATTGTGACAAAAAATTACGCGGGAGGCCACGCCATATTGGTTGAGGAGCGACGCCAATTGCTTCAGGTCCACGTTTTTCAGGTCCAGATACATACATGCCTTTTCCCGGGCAGCCATTTCCCGGAGGACGTCTTCCAGGCTGGGCACCTTTTCGCCGGTGTATTTGGCGTCAAACCAGGCGCCCGCGTCCCACTGGCGTATTTCGTCAAAATTCAGCTTCGATACGGGGGTGTCCGCGTTGACGGTGGCATTGGTGGTGCGTTTCAGCGTGTCATCATGCAGGCAGATGATGACCTTGTCCGCCGTAGAACAGATGTCCACCTCCGGAATGGCGCCCAGGCCCCAGGCGTGGCGATAGGCCGCCAGGGTGTTTTCCGGCACCTCCTTCAATCCGCCGCGATGTGCCTGGAACTGAACCTCGTCCGGGGACACATTCAACGTGCCTGTACTCAGTAACACGAAAACAGTGTATGCCAGATACATATCGGAAACCTTTCTGTCTGCTTCATCTCCAATGCGGGTGTTACCCGAAATCCCAACAATAAACTTCAGACTTCCTGACCTCGACAGGGTTTTGACATGGTTTTTCGGAAAACAGCATGGCACAAAAGTTTGACGCAAAAGACCGTAAAGAAGGGACAGACTACCAAATAGCAATCATGAAAAACAGGATTATACGCTGTACTCAGGAGCTATTTGGCAGTCAGTCCCTTCTTTACTCAGTCTATGTGTTTTCACAAAAAGTGCCATTGTATATTCCTACGAGTTCAGGAAGTCTGAACTTGGTATGTTGTTCACGCTTTCAGCGTGCGTGCTAACCAATAGTCTTTGAATAAGAGAGCACGCTAAAAGCGTGAACAACGTACCTATTTTGCCGTTAGACGGAATTTCCCAGGGCTGTCCGTATTCCATCAGCCTGTTTTTGAAGCAAATAGGGTATCGGTGTCGAGCAGGTTGAAATAAGCAAAAGAAACAGCCAAAATAGACGACCGATAGTTGCCGTCGAATCAATCAAAAGGAGTATACCATCATGATGAGTACTGTGTATCTTTTTCTTGCACTGTTAGGGGAACTTCCGGGGGAGCCTTTGTTTATCGCCGACACTGCTGAACACGTCAAGGTGTATTATGAGCCGGGCCGATTCGGCGGCTGGCCGGCCAACCATGGTATCTGGAGTTGGGGGGACGAGATTCTGGTCGGGTACAGCCGCGGATATTACAAGGATCTCGGCGCCACGCGCCATCATATCGACCGTGACAAGCCGGAGGAATTCTGGCTGGCACGAAGCATCGATGGCGGCGCAACGTGGGCCCATGAACATCCTGCGGAAAACGGATACCTGGTTCCCCGGGGAAAATCCCTGCACGGGACCGAGACGCCCGGGCAGGAACTGCCTCCCATAACGGATTTGAAAGAACCGATGGACTTTTCACACCCGGATTTCGCACTGGCGTTCAGGATGGAAAATGTGGATGCGGGCGTGTCGCGTTTCGAATATTCCTATGACCGGGGCCACACGTGGAAGGGGCCTTACCGGCTGCCGGATTTCGGCACACCCGGAACCGCCGCGCGTACGGATTATCTGTTGAACGGGAAACTCGACGCCCTCATTTTCATCACGGCCGGAAAGGAAAACGGCGAAGAAGGGCGCCCCCTCTGTGCGCGCACCACGGACGGAGGCTTGTCCTGGAAACTGCGCTCCTGGATAGGACCGGAACCGGAAGGATTCGCCATCATGCCTTCCACCGTGCGGATTTCCGACACGGAGTTATTTACCACGCTGCGCCGCCGTGAAGGCACCTTCCGCTGGATATCCGCCTGGCGCAGCCTGGACAATGGCCTCACCTGGACACAGGAAAAGAACCCAGTGGACTATGCGGGCGAAGGCAACCCGCCCATGCTTAACAAACTGCGTGACGGCCGCCTCTGTCTCACCTTCGGGTTTCGCGCCTATCCCTACAGCGTCCGCGCCCGGTTGAGCGAAGATAACGGCCGGACCTGGGGGCCGCAAATCATTCTCCGTGATGACGGGAAGGATCGGGATATCGGCTATGTGCGCAGCGTGCAACGAACGGACGGCAACATGGTGACCGTCTATTATATCAGTGAGGAAACAACAGGCCCGGAACGGTATATCGGCGCCACCATCTGGAACCCGGACCGGGTCAGTGAAATCACCAGCGGCAATCAGGACAGGCAGCGCGCTTTCTGAGTGGTGTTCCCGTTAAGACATGGTTGAGATTAATAGTTGCCTAAAACTAGGCGTTTTCAACGCCTGGTTTCGATTTTTGGGTTGAGGGTACCTTTTCGGGGATATTCCTACTGTCCAAATCAGGGTGGCACAGCGGCATTTGATGTAGGCGTACCTTCCAGGTGCGCCATAAGGGGTAATTCCAGTGCTTCAGGAACTGTTGGCGCACCAGGACGGAATACATGCGAATTATTTGGGCGGCTGTGAACGCGGGGGAGGGATGGGGCGTAGTCCTTTTTGTGGCGCACCATGGAAGGTACGCCTACGGAATACATGAGAATTGTTTGGATGGATATGAACGAAGGGGAGGCTTGGGCGTTTGTCCCTTTTTGGCGCACCATGGAAGGTACGCCTACTGAATACATGCGAATTGTTTGGGCGGCTGTGAACGCGGGGAGACCGAGTAGCTTTCTTTGGGGAGACAATACCCTGCTTTGGACAAAAACGGTCTGGATTGATTATTGTGCGGTTCAAAGATTTCTGATACCATTTACCGTCCATGCTTCTAATGGCAGGTCTCAAGCAAAGTAAATAGGCGGGCTGCCGGAGGCATTGCCATAACGGTGAGATTCCAGAGGATTCTTGCGGAAGCGAGGGGAGGGGGCAAGTGTTGCGGTTCGTTGATTCTTGTTTCGTATGAAGTTGGATACTGTGCGTGCAGGAATATGAATATGACCGATTATAAAGACCCGCTGATGGATGATGATCCTTATATTGACGTCGTCTGCCTGTCTTGTTTCAAGGAGTTAAAAATACCTGTTCAATACGCAGGTGCTTCGGGGCGCTGCAAGTACTGCGGCGCCCACATTGACGTCCCCCATGTGAGCGGTGTGAGCAGCCAGACCCGGCGGGACGCCAAGGTTCGTGATAAAACCGGCACTGGCGCCCCCGGGGGGGGCTCTTCCGTTTATACATCCATATCTGAGAACGTGGCGTTTCTTATCAGTCTGGCGATGGCTGCCGTTATGAGTATCGTCTGGAGCCTGATTCTTTTGCCGAAAGAGGGTGAAAAAACACTCGTTCTCTTGTTCGCCGTGCTTTCCTGTCTGGTTATACTGGCCCTCGCATTTTTTGTTTTTGGGGGAAAGTCATCCGCTCGTGCTTATTTGAGACTGGGATTAAAAGAGGAAAACCAACATAACTTGCCTCTTAATGTTTTGTATGGAATCTTACTGACACTCGCGCTATCCCACCTGGTTCCCATCGGCCCGTTTGTACTTAACGTACTTGGACTATACGCAAAAGCGCTTACAGCGCACGCTTTGGCGATTAATTTCCTTTGTTTCAGCCTGTTTCCCCTTGTCGTAAACACTCCCATTAGAAAAGGCAACTTATGGGTATTGGCGGCAACCTTTATCATGTATGCAGGCTTGTTTGTCTACACCTACTTTTCCAGTGCAAAGGCGTCGGGCTTCTCCACGTTTAACGTTTATTACTTCATTGAGATTTTCGGGTTCGCGCCCTTTCTCTACTGGGCGGTGTCCGGCGTTATCTATATCTTGTCCATGGCGGCGCTATTCGCCTGTTGGAGACAAAACAGATAATCAAAACGCCCTGTTCGTGCTCACGCGAAAAAACAGGGAAGAATGGGTTCTGTTTTCTCCGGGAATCATCGACCGGCCGTCCGTAACGACTCCGGAGTTTGGCGTCACATAGAGTTGAAGACGCTAATAGCCATCCCGTTCCATCAGCACCTTCGCCAGTTGATCTTCCGTCATACGGGGATACTTGACCTTCCTGAGGTATTTGTTAACCGTAGCGAGGTCAAATGCATCGGGATCGAACCCGCCGCCAAGCCATACCATTATGGGTTCATATTCCTTATGACTGGGGTCTTGAATGATTTCAAGCAGGTCCGCATATCCCCCGATACCGCCGCAATCTTCCGGTGGACAGGCTCCGGAACCGTCAAGGCATTCCGCGACACGCTTCGGTGGCGTGGTTGATTTATGTATCTTTTCTACCGTTATCGTGTGGTCCCAGGAATCGCCGAAATCATATTCATAGTAAAAACGTGTATTTTCCTTGGGCGCCACTACCCTAAGAACAGCCTCTTCCTCGTCTAAATTCTCACTGTCTGTATCCAATTCGTCGCAGGTTAGCAGATCGGTATAAAACTTGTTCTTGATGATGAACTGATGGAGGTGGCTGTTTGTCCATCCCATAGCCACTTGGATAATGGCGTGAAGAAGTCCCAGATTCATATCGCCTCGCACCAGGACCCTGCGCCAGATGGGGAGGTCCGATAGGGTTATCATCAACTCGTACATAGGAACAGTCATTTCGGGCGGGGGACTCCATTTTTTAGTGGGCACAGGGGACTTCCTTATTTTTGAAATATGTTTCCGTTGAGATCTGTCGCATTACAGCTTCCGTCGGACAAAATCATTGATAATCGGCCCGGTCGGTCGTTCCGGCTTCGGCAGATCACTCCAGTATAGCATCAAGTGCCTGTTGCACGGAGGCATATTCCATGCGCTTCCCCAGCAAGGCCGGCCACGCTGACCGTTCCAGCACATCGCGAACCGGGCCCTTGACCGCAGCCAGGGCGAAGGTGATGCCGGCGTCCTGGTAGGCGTCTATAAGCGCTCCAAAGGATTGGACCGCACAGCCGTCAATGTCGTTTACGCCGGAGAAATCCATCAGTATCCAGCGCAGGCCGGGTTTTTCATGCACCGTCCTGCGCAACAGGTCTTCCAGAAACGCCATATTCGCGAAATACAGGGAGGCGTCCACACGCAGGATGAAGACACCGGGAAAGGTCGCCGCTTCGGGATAGCGCTTGATATTGCGGAATCCCAGGCCGGGGTTCACGTATCCCAGTTCCGCGGTATGAGGGTGGGCGCTGCGCCAGATAAACACCAGCAGGGCAAAAACCGTTCCGGAAAACACGCCGATTTCTATGCCGAAAGAAAGGGTCACGATAAACGTGAGCAGCAGGCTCAGGCCGCTGCTGCGTTTCAGTCTGAATAGCGCGATTGCTCCCCGGACATCCACCAGGTCCACCACCGCGGCGATGACAATGGCGCCCAGTACCGCGTTGGGCAGGTAATGGAAAAGGGGCGTGAAGAATAGCAGGGTCAACAGGATCAGTGCGGCGGTTATAAAAGAGGCCATGCCGGTCCGGGCGCCGGCCTGATAGTTGACCGCTGTGCGGGAGAAACCGCCGGTGACCGGATAACCCCCCGTGATGGCAGCGGCAAGGTTTGCCATCCCCAGCGCGCGCAGCTCCTGGTTGGCGTCCACGCGGTACCGCTCGCGGGCGGCGATAAGCTGACTGATGGATATGGATTCCACGAAGCCCACCAGCACGATGATTAACGCGGCAGGCAAGAGGGCGGGGACCAGGCCAGGGTCCAGTCCGGGCAACAGCAGCCGGGGCAGGCCGCGGGGCACTTCGCCGACGATGGCGATTCCCGCAAGGTCCAGCCTGAACAAACGCACTGCGGCGGTGGCCGCGATTACCAGGAGAAGGGCCGAGGGGAGTCGGGGCCACCGTTTCTTGAGCAGAAGCAGGGCGCCGGTGCCCGCAAGGCCGAACAGCAGTGTGGGCGGGTGCACCTCGTGTAATCGGGCCGCCAGTTCGGCCAAGGTGCCGATGATGGAGTGATGGGAATGCAACGGGACGCCGAGCACATGCTTCATCTGGCTGAGCGCGATAAGAATGGCGGCGGCGGAAGTGAGACCGCTGATTACCGCATGGGACAGAAAGTTGACCATAAAGCCGGCGCGAAACAGGCCCATTACCACTTGGAGTAACCCGACCATCACGCACAGCGCCAGCACGGCTTCAGTGTATTCGGGAGAACCCGGCGCGGCAATCTCACGGCATTGCGCGTATATGATCATGGAAATAATGGCGACAGGCCCCACCGCAAGATGCCGGGACGAGCCGAAAATGGTATAGATGAAGAGCGGGACCGTGGAGGCGTACAAGCCTATCACCGGCGGCAATCCGGCCAGGGCCGCATAAGCCATCGCCTGGGGTACCAGCATCACGGCGACAATCAGGCCCGCGGCCAGGTCTTTTCGCCAGTCTTCCTTCCTGTAGGCCCGGAGCCATTCAAAGGCGGGTAGTATCCGGCCGAGCATGGGTTTTCCTTGACGTTCGGAGCGGTTATAAACCCGTCCGTTCTAACACGTAGAGCAGTCCGGCCATGGCCACGGACACGGGAATGACAAGTATCCAGGGATTGACTTTAAACAGTTGCGGGAAGGTAAGGGGGCCGAAATTACCCTTGTTCAAGATGGGCGTCAGCTTCGGGTAGACGGCGGCAAATACCGCGGCGCCGGCCAGCATGCCGAGCACACCGCCAATCAGCGCGTCAAGCGCCCCGTGACCGACGGCGCCCACAGCCGTGCCCGGGCAATACCCCAGGGTGCCGAAGCCGATGCCGAAAATCAACGCGCCCGGAAGGGTTCTGCCGATGCCGCCCGGCTTGGGGTGAAGTTGGGCCAGCCCCAGGCTGCGCAACACGTGCACACCCAGCATGCCGGTCACCATGGCGGACAGCATGACCTTTACCACGGTAAAGTCTTCCAGCAGGAGCTGCTTGATGATGACATCGTAATAGGTCACCCCGCCCTTTTGAAGCAGAAAGCCGAAGCCGATGCCGACCAGCAGGCCCAGGAACAATTGAAGGCGATTATTGGATCGTATGGTTTGCAACATGACTGGTCTCCCTTAACCGATGACCCGGTAAATCAACATGGCCGTGACAATACCGCCGACAAAGAAACCGGCGGCGGCAATCCAGCCGCTGACCGCCAGCTGCAGCGTCCCGCTGATCCCGTGACCGCTGGTGCAGCCGCCCGCCCAGCGCGCGCCGAAAGCCGCGCAGAATCCGCCCAATATGGAGACGGCCAATCGCGGGATACTCCCGGTGCCAAAGGCGGCCGCCCAGGTGTCGGGAACAACGCTCCACTGGAACTGGCCCGACAGCACAGAGGCGACAAAGGCGCCTATCAGGATGCCGGCCACCAGCATCCATTCCCAGTCGATTTGGGGAACAAACTCTTTGTAATAGGGTTTATCGTTGACCTTGCCGCCGCGGAACAGCCGCTCCAGCAGGCCCGCGCTGCGCGCGAAGGCCGTGGAGCAGCCGATGGGTTTGTCCGACAGGAGAAAGGTGAGCCAACTCAAAATGCCGATGCCGATGCCTACGGCGTAAGGGGACCATCGGTCCATGGTCAAGAATTCCATAATAAAGCTCCTTTTAATAGGCCGTTCGAGGGCCGTGGGGCAGGGCGCAAGTGGCGCATTTGCGCGTGAGGCCCGCCGAGGTCCATCCCACCATGCCGCCCGCCATCACCATCAGGTTTTTAACGCCGTGCTGCTGCAGGATACTGCCCGCGGTGGACGCCCGGGCGCCGCTCTTGCAGACCAGCACCGTGGGCACATCATCATCCAGTTCCCCAAAACGTGTTCGCGTTTCCGGAACCGGCATATGCACGGCGCCTTCAATGTTGCTTTCCTTATATTCATTCATGGCGCGCACATCCAGGAGGCGCATCCTGGACGCGCCGCTCTCGCAGGAGTTCTGCACTTCACGAATCGTGATGGTCGGGATGCGTTCAATGGGCCTGCCGCCCGTTATCCAGGGATTCATGCCGCCCGCAAGATACCCCACAACATTGTCCAGACCGACGCGGCGCAGCATGATTGTCAATTCCGGCACCTGCTCATCCGAAGCCGGGATGAGGACGATGGGTTGGTCCGGAGGCAGAAGCCAGCCGGCAAAGGTGGAGAAGTTATGTTTGGCGTCAATGTTCCAGGCGCCCGGGATGTGGGCGCCGCCAAAAGCGGAATAGTCGCGCGGGTCGAGGAGGGTATGCTTCGTGTCCAGCAGTTTCTCCAGCGCAGCCGGCGTCAAGCGTTGCGGCGTGGGCAGGTCCGAAAACACGGCCGGACCCCGGCGGTTGATTTCGGAACAGCGGGCGAAATGGTCGGGCGCTTCCGGCATGCCGCTGAGCAGCGCCTTTTTGAAGGCTTCTTCAGTCTTGTGCTGCAGCGCGGGGTTATGACGCAGCTCGTAACCGATGGTACTCACCCGCATGGCGCCCATCGCCTTCCCGCACAGGGAACCCGCGCCGTGAGCCGGATACACCAGGCACGACTCGGGCAGTTTCATGATCTTATTCTGGAGGTTGCTGTACAGGCTGGACGCCAATTCATCGCCTCGTCCGGGGAACAGGTCCGGGCGGCCCACATCGCCGACAAACAGCGTATCCCCTGAAAACAGAGCGAAAGGCTCACTACCCCGCGAGGTGTCCGTCACCACATAGCAGATACAGTCGGGCGTATGGCCGGGCGTGTCCAGCACCTCAAAGCGCATGTCTTCCAGGTCAAAACTATCCCCTTCCTTTACCGAAACATGACCATAGGCGCACTTGCCCGATTTTGGCGCGTAGAGGGTTGCCCCGGTACTTTTCGCCAGTTCCATGTGCCCTGAAATAAAATCCGCATGAAGATGGGTTTCCAGAATATGCGTAATCTGCAGCCCCATTTTGCGTGCCGCCTGAATGTACACTTCCACATCGCGGCTCGGGTCTATGATGGCGCACGTGGTCGTGCCCCCCACCAGATAGGACAAATGGGCTATCCCGTCTACATAAAACTGTTCCACATACATTAAACATCTCCTTCTTGGTTAAGGCCATGCCGGTGCGATACCGTAAAAACATCTGGGCCCGGGCCCAAAAAAAGTTCGAGAAAAGGCCACCTGAGAAATTAAACGGCGGCCACCCGACCCGTTGAACCGTATTTTTGCTGCGCAAGCCTTCTTTCCAATACTAAACTACCCAGATTCGGCTGCCTAATTCAAGTAATTCCCCGCGAGGAAGGAAACGGGCGGAACTGCCGTTCACGAATCCACGGGTTCCGGCGCTTTCTCCACAGGGTGATTCCAAGCCATGCCAAAGGACCAGACGAGGGAATACCTTTTATATCGCTCTCAATTAACGTCACCTATTCCCGGGAACGCCGCTCCCCAGAGCGGCTATTGACAACTTGGTGACAACCCGTTCCCAAACTCCATTAACGCCCTTACCCATCCTCGTTCCTAAATTCCATTTGGGAACGTAATCTCTCTTGAAATTCTATTTCCGTTTCGGGTCTGTTCATCCGACATAGTTCCGTGCTCGACCGGGATTGCGAAGTGGAACTTCGCACCCATGTGTGCTCCCAAGTGCAACTTCGGAGCGAGCACTATAGCAGACCTATGGCATGGCCTGGACCCGGCAAAATATTTGCTTCCCGCTGCCGTTTTGATACCATATCGGTATTTTGATGTGTTGAGATTTTGCGGAAAAACAGAGTGAAGACCAATACCCATTACAATATTTCAAAGGTTTGGAGAGGGCGTGAGAATGAAACTAGTCCTTGTGAATATGGTCATATTGTGCGGTTGCCTTGCCGGAATCGGGTGTGGGGGAGATGCCCTGGCTGTGGAGGCGGCGCGTCCCGCACTCGTGTTGAAAGAAAAGACTATTCTCGAAAAACCTTCGCCATTGCGCGGGGCTTTTTATGTGAACAAGACCGGTATCGAGATGATGACCTATGGTGCCCGGTCGGCGGACAATGGCCGCACCTGGGTGCAACAGGCGCCCCAGCCGGATTTTACGACCGGCCTGCCGGAGAATTATCGACGCAGTCCTTATCCCGGTTTTGTGGACCCGGAGAAGGGGGCGCTGTTGACCGTCATGCTGGCCATGGACCGGGAGGATGTGGACCGGGCGATTGATGAGCCGAAGGAAACGGCCACGGACAGCTATATCCGCTACCGGGTTTCTCTGGACGGGGGGAAGACCTTCCTTTTTGATGAGCCGGTTATTCAGGAGGGGGCCTATGATTTCAAGCATCCCCTGGAAGGGCTGTACCTGGGAAAGAACGCTATTTTTCTGGGCGACATGGGCTGCCGGCCGATTCGCACCAAGCAGGGGCATATCATCGTGCCCACCCAGATGACACTCCTGAATGCCGAAGGAACACTGGAAACCTTTGAAAGCGGCTGGGACTATTACCAGTGCCTCATGCTCATCGGCACGTGGAAGGACGACCACCGCTTATCCTGGACGGTGTCCGAGCCGATCCCGGCGGACCCGGAGCGGACCGTGCGCGGCCTGTATGAACCGACCCTGGCGGAGATGCCTGATGGACGCATCCTGTGCGTTATGCGCGGCAGCAACGGCCTCAAAAAGGACCCTGAATATAGACTGCCCAGTCACAAGTGGTACTGCGTTTCCACGGACGGGGGCTTTCATTGGAGTAAGCCGGAGCCGTGGCGGTACAGCAACGGGAAGGAGTTCTTTTCCCCGTCCAGCATGTCCCAGATTATTCAGCACAGCAACGGGCGCTATTTCTGGATTGGCAATATCAGTCCCGCCAACTGCCAGGGCAACGCACCGCGCTGGCCGCTGGTGGCGGGGGAAATAGATCCCCGGAGTATGATGTTGATAGAGGAAAGTGTTATTACCCTTGATACCCGGGGAGACGCGGACTCGGAGGGGCTGCAGCTGTCCAACTTCTACGCCTTTGAAGACCGGCAAAGCGGTGATATCCACTTGCCGATGCAACGCTGGAAGCCGACGGATGTCTATGAGTGGGTGCTGTACCGGGTGGGTGTGTGAGTGTGCGGCGTACAACGCAGAGGCGCAGCGCCGTATGTTAGCATGGCCGCTTGTTGTTGCGGGTGAATTCAGGGTGTGTGTTTTGACCCCAAGACGCGGAACTAAAAACAAGGATACCTTATGATTACTTCTTCCAGTTCTTGGCCGGCGCGGTATGCCGGATATATCGTATTGGCAGTGGGTTTGTTTTGTGCCTTTGCGTCCCGGGCTACGGATGGTACCCAACTGACGGGTATCGGGGCCGTCCAACAAGGCACTTGCGGCACCGGGGTGGCCAGTCCACAGGATAGCACCTGGGTCTTGCTCAACCCTGCCGGTATTCTCGACCTGGGTTGCCGTCTTGATATCAGCATGGAAGTGTTCGCCCCGGACAGGCATAACCAGCCTCGCGGGTTGTTCGCGAACCCTCTCGCGGGCGATATGGACGACACCAGCATGTTCATGATACCGTCCATGGGCTACAGTCGTGCCTGCAGCGGCGGGGAGTCCGCCTGGGGTATCGGCTTGTACGGTGTCAGCGGCATGGGGGTGGAATACAGCGCGTCCCGCGCCGTGTTGCCCCGCCTTTTCCTGAAAAACTATGATCGGCGCACGGAATACAGTGTGGCCCAGATGGTATTTGCCTATGCCCATGCGCTGGGTGACACCGGGTGGTCTGTGGGTATTGCGCCCCGCCTGAACTATTCCATGTTCAAGTCCGACATGCTGACCCTGAATTTCGCGGAGACGAAGGGCGGCAACCACTGGGACGACGCTTATGGAGCGGGCTTCTCCCTCGGCCTGTACAAGCGCTGGGAGCGTTTCGGGGTCGGGATGGCCTATACCTCCCGGCAATGGATGACCGAGTTCAACGACTATGATGACCTTTTCTTCGCGTCCATGGACCTGCCGCAAATGATGCAGGTGGGCGTTGCCTATGATCTCACGCCCCGTCTTGAAGTGGTGGCCGACTATAAATGGATTGACTGGTCCGGTATCGGTCAGATAGGCGCCGAACCCATCCGGGGTGGTTTCGGCTGGCGGGATCAACATGTCATCAAGACGGGAGTCAACTGGTACGCCCTGCCCGGGTGGACCTTTCGCGCGGGATTTTCCCATGCCCAATCGCCCATAGATGAACGGCATGTATTCGCCAATGCCCTGTTTCCCGCCGTGACGGAGGATTCGGTCGCGGCGGGGGTGTCCTGGAACGTGTCCGAAACATCGGGCATCCATGTCACCTTCACGCATACCTTTGAAAATACCCTTACCGACAACGGCCGCGGCGACCTCTTTTCCGTGCTTGGAAAAGGGTCCAAAATATCCCTGGAAGAGAACGAAATCACCGTCCAGTACAGTTACACCTTTGCCGCCGGAGCGCGTGCAAACAGACGTCTGGAATGGCAGCGGGAAGAATATGCAAGAGAGAACGCAAAAGAAAGGTCTTGAGGACAGCATTTCCGCAGTCGTATCGTCTTAGGTGAAGCAAAAAGAGTCTCTTCAGTAGGCGTACCTTCCCGGTGCGCCACAACTGCTTGTCGAGGCACTTCTGAAATGAGGGTGCACCTGGGGACGTACACCTACCAGGGCTGTACTCCCGCAGTCTCCCCTTCGGAGCCTTCCTCATACCAACAGGTCTTCCGATGGTTGTTTATTTTTAAAGCCTTTACAAAAAAGAAAGTAAAAGCGCAAGCATGGCTTGCGCACTCAAAGTAATGTCCCTACGACGATTCAACTTGTTGTTTTGTATAGAGATTATGATCCGTTAAGTTGCTACGCTTCGCCCGGAAGAAGTGGTATCTGTGTCGCAACTTAAAAGTCCGTACGCCTGGGCACGCCGCTCCCCAGAGCGGCAAACCACAGGAACGGAACACTTGAATTACAGTCGTGCAAACCTTTGCTTTCTCTCTCTTCTCGTCTGTACCCATGATCCTGCCGCTCTGGGGAGCGGCGTGCCCGAAAAACTCACACCTATACATTTTTTTCAACAGAATCGCTGTAAGCGCCGAAAGTTATACAAAATGCCAGCAGATAAAAAAAGCCTGTATCCTTGATTGTACTCAATGAATACAGGCGTTTCGTAACAAAAAAATGGTGCCAAGGGCCAGAAT
>JAKJCY010000450.1 GCA_022706235.1 Candidatus Hydrogenedentota bacterium
CGGGCAATGGTTTAGAAAAAATGGGACTGTTCCCGCCGTGTAGTACAAAGAAGCCCCGGAAAAGCGTGCATACCTTAGCCATTATTTGGACTGTGAAAAACGAGCCCCCGCGCGGCGGGAACTGTCCCGCTTTTTTCGGTACTTCACGCTACGCCCGCAAAAAAGCGGGACAGCCTCCGGCGCGGTTTGAGATTACGTACAACGCTCATAGTCTTCGCGCGCGCCGGAGGCAGTCCCATTTTTTACTTTTGTGTATGCTGGTCTTGCGGTGATACTGTTTCATCGCGCATTAAGGAGAATGGCCAAAGAGGCTCGAACCGCGTGAAACGGGGCGGCAACTGGAACAACAACGGCAACAACAATGTGGGCTTCCGCCTCTCCAGCTCATCGCGCCGCCCGATCGCGGATGTTTACGGATGTCCGCGCCGCGCACCGGTGATGACCCGGCCGTTGTCCTGTTCCGGTATGTCCGGACAAATAGCAGACGGGCCGGGCGGTCTGGTAGGCCTTGCCGAACGATCGCCCGCGCCTTTGACTCAACGTGGGGCGGCTGAATTCCGAAATAGGAAAATGTGCTCGGGTTGGTCAAGACACAGGTGCTTAGGACCATTTCGCTGACAAATAATTATGAGTTCAGTTTCTTACCATGAGGAGCATT
>JAKJCY010000451.1 GCA_022706235.1 Candidatus Hydrogenedentota bacterium
CCCCTTCGCCTTCATAAGGAGGTTCGCCATCCCACTCCCCTTCCGGCAGCACATCCGCCCGTGCCGTAATGACGCCCAACACGACCATCGCCAGCAGCCCCGCCAGCGCTACACACCCTTTTCTCCAACGTACAGATTTGGTAGGCATCCTATATTCCTCCATCTGGGTTTCCATATCCTTATGCTGTCTTCCAAATACGTTCAACAGCCTATAACGCATTATAGACCATCGTACACGCTACTCTGAAAATGTATTATGGCCCGCAGATTAAAAATGTGGTGTGCGGCGCACAATTTTTAGTAACGCAAAATTGCAGGCATAGTGCCAATGCACATGCATTGCCAGGTGTTTATCGGATGTTGGAGGAACTCGGGTATCCGGGCCTCCTGATCTATACGCCGGCGGAATTTCCGGGAAACCATCTTTGCTAAACTACGAGAACGTGTTTTAGTAGGCGTACCTTCCCAGGTGCGCCGTCGGCGGGTATCATCACTGGAGTTCTTATGGACGCTTAAAGGCGGGAATATAAACTATCTGGTTCGTTTCCCCAACGGCGCACCTGGGAAGGTACGCCTACTAAAAACGCATTAAGTCCAACGAAATTTCTAATACTTTTGTGCTGCTTCGAAAATTGGCACCCATTTTCGTGGTTTCCG
>JAKJCY010000452.1:0-257 GCA_022706235.1 Candidatus Hydrogenedentota bacterium
CAACAGATCATGAATAGCGTTCCTCAAGGGTTTTATCGTCCTTTTTCTTCCAGCGTTAACTGCCGCTTACAGAATCATACATGGACACGACCGCAAGACGCCATTACCCGCTCGTCCCACAAAAACCAAGGTAAAGGAAACACAACCTGTATTTCCCATAATACCACAGCGGCATCAGCACCGCAATCGGTGCAGGGGCATTTAATGCCGGGCTTCAGTAGGCGTACCTTCCCGGGTGCGCCATAAGGGGTAACTCC
>JAKJCY010000452.1:348-656 GCA_022706235.1 Candidatus Hydrogenedentota bacterium
CTTTGCTGCCATTGGCTATTTCGGTGTCTGTCCCTTTCTTGCGGCACCAGAAATACACTTGACTAATGCACAAAAACTGTTGTACATTTTTTTGACACCAAAACCCGGCTCGACGCGTCATATACACCGTGATGGAAATACAGGGGCACGTTGCACGTGTTTTAAATGACCGCTGTGTTCTGTCAATGAAAGCGGCCCGCATTCGCGGAACCACCATAAACTTGCAACCACATGGAGACAATGTATGAAAAAGACAATTCAAACAGGTATGAGACGAATGAGGACTCGGGCGCTGGCAGCGGGGCTGC
>JAKJCY010000453.1 GCA_022706235.1 Candidatus Hydrogenedentota bacterium
AAAAGATTATACACAAGTTATTCACAAAATAAAATGATATATATTACTATATAGACTATTGTATTATTAATGATTTGTTTTATAAAGTAAGTATATTTAAACGGTGGGTGATTTTAACAAGAGTGAGATTAAGAAATCATGCGCAAATATTGTATTCACATGATAGGACATGGGCATGTTGATCCTACATGGCTTTGGACGTGGCAGGAAGGGTTTGAGGAAATACGGGCAACGTTTCGAAGTGCCCTTGAAAGGATGGATGAAACGTCGGTGTTCAAGTTTACGGCAAGCAGTGCCTGCTTTTATAGTTGGATGAAAGAGAGTGAACCGGAACTATATGAAAAGATAAGACAGCGCGTTAAAGAAAACAGGTGGGAAATTGCCGGAGGGTTTTGGGTGGAACCGGATTGTAATATTCCCTGTGGAGAATCTATAGTTCGTCAGGGATTATATGCACAGCGTTTTTTTGAGCGGGAGTTTGGAAAAAAATGCAGAATAGGTTTTAATCCGGACAGTTTTGGACATGCAGCGACACTCCCTCAACTTCTAAAAAAACTGGGTATGGACTTTTATGTATTTATGCGCCCGGAACCGGGAAAGGAAATGGACTATCCCGGCGGAGGCGTTTTTTGGTGGCAATCCGGCGATGGTTC
>JAKJCY010000454.1 GCA_022706235.1 Candidatus Hydrogenedentota bacterium
GCCGCCGCGCCGGGAACGGGATATTCTCCGGCTCGTGCTGGCATGTGAAGCAAGCTCCGCCTCCGGAACACAACTGGAACTACAGGAAAGAGAGGATTGAAATGACATTTTCCGTGGAACAAATCAAGGGCGTTATGCCCGCGCTCATGACGCCGTACGATAACAGCGGCGCCGTCAATTTCGATATGATACGCCGCATCGTTACCCTGCAACTCGACGAGGGCGCGGGCGGTTTCTTCGTGTGCGGCAGCAGCGGTGAAGGGCTCCTGCTCACACCGGATGAGCGTAAACGGATCGCACGAACCGTCATCGAAACCGTCGCGGGCCAGGTCCCCGTCATCGTCCATGTCGGCGCCGTATCCACGCAGGAATCCGCCCTGCTGGCCGCCGATGCGCGCAAGGCCGGCGCGGCCGCTGTGTCCAGCATTCCGCCGGTCTATTTTAAAGTGGGACTCGCCGGCATGCTCCAGCACATACGCGGTATCGCCGAGGCGGCGGAACTGCCCACCTTCTATTATCATATCCCGGCCCTGACCGGTGTCCAATTGAACCCGGAGGAAGTGGTGGAGGCGTTCACCAGTGTGCCCGGTGTGGTCGGCATGAAATTCACCGATTCCGACATGTTCTTTCTCTGGTCCATGCTCGATGCCGG
>JAKJCY010000455.1 GCA_022706235.1 Candidatus Hydrogenedentota bacterium
TGCTGGTAGTACTCCTGCCGGTCATGGCGGCGAAAACGTCCGGGGATGAAAATCATGGCCGGCCATCCCGCTTCCAGATGCTCCTGCCCGTGATGGTCGCGGCCGCCATTCTGGCCGTTTACCTGCTTCTTCGGTCGACCCTGCTCCGTTTTGCCGAAGGGACGGCATCCATCCCGGCATCCTTTCCCCAGCGTCTGTATGAAACGATGCAAGCCCTGGGCTTGTACCTGAAACTCTTATTTGTGCCCGTTCACCTGCACATGGAACGTGTGCTGGATACGGAACCTTCCTGGTATGCGGTCTTGGGAATAGGTTTCCTGGCGGCGCTTGTGGTGGCCATTATTTGGAGTTGGCGGACCGGCAACAAACGTATCGCTGCCGGTTTCTCCTGGTTTCTCGTTTCCTGGCTGCCTGTTTCCGGCATTTTCCCGCTAAATGCTCCCATGGCCGAACACTGGATGTATGTGCCCATGGCGGGCTTCTGGTGGGCAGTGATAGAAGTGGTGTTTGCGTTGTTCCGCGCGCCTCTCGCGCGGCGGGTCCTCTATATTGTCCTTGTCGGCCTGGTTGTCCTGTTCGCGGGCATGACTGCCCGGCGCAATCTCGATTGGCGGGACAATGTCACGCTGTTTCGTTCCACGCTGGAAC
>JAKJCY010000456.1:0-301 GCA_022706235.1 Candidatus Hydrogenedentota bacterium
TACCTTCCCGGGTGCGCCGTTGGGGAAACGAACCGGAAAGTTTATGTTCCCGCCTTTAAGCGTCTATGCTTCTTCCGGTACTTCGCCCGGAAGAAGAGGCGCCTGCGGCGCAGCTATAAGCATAATTGTAGGGTGGGTGGAGCGAAACCATGAATCATGAACTAAGCGCTCGGTTATGACTGAAAGAAAGGGGGATACCCTAAGTCAGTCAAGGTTTGAGCGCAACCCACCATCCCTCAAATCCGTACAAGGTGTCGGTGGGTTTCGTTCTGGCGCCTCTTTGTTTTCGGTAATACCGTTT
>JAKJCY010000456.1:330-648 GCA_022706235.1 Candidatus Hydrogenedentota bacterium
ATGATTTCACTCCACCCACCCTACGAAGATAACTAAATTTTAAACTCATAATTAAGTGTCAGCGAAATCGCCCTAAGCGTCTATAAGGACGCAAGGGATGATACCCGCCGACGGCGCACCTGGGAAGGTACGCCTACTAAAGCACGTTCCCGTAGTTTAGACCGAAAGGCCCGGAGGCCCGGGTTCCTCCATCATCCGATAAACACCTGGCAAGGCATGTATAGTGGCACTACGCCTGCAATTTTGCGTTACTAAAAATTGTGCGCCGCACACCACATTCTTAATCTGCGGCCCAAGAATAGATTTTCAGAGTGGCGT
>JAKJCY010000457.1 GCA_022706235.1 Candidatus Hydrogenedentota bacterium
AGTTCAAGGACGTTTCTGGTTTCAGTACGCCGGAACCGCGCACGGTGGCCATCACGGAAGGACAGACCACTTCGATGTACGTGCGCTATATCCGCTGGGGAGAACTGCGGTTTACGGTGCTCCCGGCAGAAGTGGTTCAAAACAACGCAGTGCGCTGGAATATCGAAGGCCAGACAGAATGGCACGTTCACACGGAACGTGTTGACGTAGACGAAGACATCCACACCGTCCGGTTCAGCGAGGTACCTGGGTGGCGCGCTCCCGTGGTGCGTGTGCGCACCCATGCGGGCGTTCTAACCGAAGAAACCGTGCGTTACGAGCCCTGGGGCACACCGCGCGTGGCGGCCCAAAGCAGCTGGTCGGGCGAGATGTCCACAATCGATAGTTATGTGGATGTGCCCATATCGGCGCCGGAATACACGCCGAACGCCACCGCGGACCTGGCCGTCATGATGGTCACGTGGCAGCACGGTACCGGCGCGCCGACCCTGTATCTTGACGGAGCGCTGGAATTCCGCCTGTGGAAACAGGTCGCCCATCCGGACGGCGCGGTCAGCACCGCCCTGTACTACCGGAAAAACCCCGTGCTCCAGGGCGACCCTGCTTATGACCCGTCACCCAAGGTGCGCATACTTTACGGCGGATC
>JAKJCY010000458.1:0-260 GCA_022706235.1 Candidatus Hydrogenedentota bacterium
TTACATTATGACCCAGTATTTTCTACTCGTTCCAAAATTGCATTTTGGAACGCACTCTCTCTTGAAATTCTATTTCCTGTTCTTTGCCAACTGGTCTCGCTTGTGTCCGGGGCAAATTCCCGCAGTTGCGAAGTAGAACTTCGCGGACAAGTGCGTTACCAAATGGAATTTGGTAACGAGCGGGGTCTGTTTTGTATGCTATTTTCATCACGCCACCGGGGATAGCATCCCCGGCCCGACGCCCCGCAAGGGGCGTTTCC
>JAKJCY010000458.1:334-639 GCA_022706235.1 Candidatus Hydrogenedentota bacterium
TTCTCTCGGTATTATTTTCGCCTTTGTTTTCCTTTTGCATTCTTTGATTCCGTTGACTCAGAAATCCCGGTGTGGGTTAATGCATAGAATTCGTGCAGTTTTGTCTGAAGCAGTTTTTTATCCGGCAATTTGGTTTGATATTCGGCCACGAGCGCCGGAGACAAGGCACGGCTGAGCGCATACTCAACCACTTCGTTGTCTTTTCCAGCACAGAGCAGAACACCGATAGCAGGCCCTTCATGAGGTTTCCGGACATCGCGATCCAAGGCTTCCAGATAAAATTCGAGTTTTCCCAAGTATTCGGG
>JAKJCY010000459.1:0-309 GCA_022706235.1 Candidatus Hydrogenedentota bacterium
GGATCTATAGGACATATATGACCCATAAAAAATATATGGTCTTAAGTCTGCTACCTAAAATAAATTTTCAGAGCAGTTCATCATGAGGCTTTGATCTTTCCCCATAAACGATGAAAATGGTGCGGTTGGAAGCGAGAGCAGACCGTCTCGCTTCGCTCGCTTGCGTCAGTCCCTGCTTCAACAAAATGTTATCATTTATGGGGGTTCTCAAGGGCTCACGAACGGCTCTCCCCAGAACTCAAAAGTTTACTGGCCGTCACTATGGAAGAGATATTAGACCCTGGGTCTGTTCCGGGAATAACCGCTTTT
>JAKJCY010000459.1:370-635 GCA_022706235.1 Candidatus Hydrogenedentota bacterium
GGAACCGCGCCTTCCCAATCTTCGCGCTGCAGTTTTTTGCCCAGTGTCCGTTCAATCGATCCCAGAGTTTCGTGGTCCTCGGGGGTGACGAATGTAATGGCATCACCGTCGGCGTTGGCTCGTGCTGTGCGGCCGATTCGATGAATATAGTCGTCCGAAGAGTTGGGGATGTCGAAGTTGAACACATGGGTGATGCCATCGATGTCCAATCCGCGCGCGGACACGTCGGTTGCCACCAAAATGTTGTAGCGTCCTGTTCGAAACC
>JAKJCY010000045.1:0-14544 GCA_022706235.1 Candidatus Hydrogenedentota bacterium
AGGAGACTTTCAGGTGGCGGTAAACAAGAAGGGTAAACCTGTTCCTACAAACAGTAACGCGTCAAAGGATGGTTATTTCGGTGTCGCAAAAACATTAAAACACAAGTTGCATGCCTGTTGTCGGGATGCCGAACAGTTCAGGAAGGGGGACATCGTTTTCTTGTGGGTTTACGTGGACGCCAAAGGACTTAAACAAGGCTTTGTGGACAAGAAGCGGGGAACGGTTCCAATCCCGACACAACAATGGCTGAGTATTATTGATGAGGCCGCATCTTTGGGTGCGAATTGGCTGGTTTTATCCCTGCAGGACGCGCTGGATAAATGCGCCGGGGTCTATGAAATCTGTCAATGGGCGCAATGTGTGCATGGCATGAACGTTGGGTTGCATTTGAAAGGATGTACCTGCCCCGAAAAAGAGGAAGTAGCGCTTTTACGCAAATTAGACCGTAAAAAAACCAAGCTGCTAATGCATTGCCCGCCCGGAAAGATGCCGTTGGCAAAAGAGATAGACGGCATTACGGTTTGGACAGCGAACCCGCAACCTGATGGGGAAAAGCCAAAATGTCAGGGTGCGGCGCACATGATTTTCGTCAACGAAAAAGGGATTCTCTACACGTGCGGTTTGGTGGAAGGAAAAGAAGATTACCGCATAGGCCATGTTTTTGATGAGTGCCTGAAAACCGTTCTCACCAATCCTAAAACCCCCCGGAAAGTATGTGATGACCTGCATAAGGTGGGCGCCGGATGCGATGGTTGTCCATCACTTGTAACCACATTTTTGCCCAGAATGCGCAGAATGTCTTAAAGAGAAATACCCGATAATTGCTATCACATTAGTGCAAGGGTGGATGCCGTGGCGGTACCGTTTTTCTCAGGGGAACACATGCAGGAATCAAATAGTACCCAAGGGATGCTTTTTCGTAGTGTATTTTTTTGATTTCACTTGATTTAATCCGCAGGAATGTGTATACTGAAAGTATGTTCAGTTTAGCCCACACAAGATGAAGCGGATACCCCCGATGATGCAAAACGATATCACGCCGAGACAAAAATCCATTGTGGAATATATAGCGGAAACTATCGAATCTGAGGGATTCCCGCCAACACTACAGGAGATTGGGGCCCATTTTGGCATCAGCTCTACAAACGGTGTATTTGACCATTTGAGGACGCTGGAGCGTAAGGGCTATATCGAGCGTAGCCCGAAGGCGCGCAGTATTCGTCTCACACAAAAAGCCTTGGCGGGAATGGTTCGGGGAGGCGGAAACGCGCTGCCGCTGGTGGGCCGTGTTGCCGCCGGCCAGCCTTTACTCGCTTTGGAAAATGTGGAGGATTACGTGTTCGTCTCCCCCCAGGCGGTAGGC
This sequence comes from Candidatus Hydrogenedentota bacterium, assembly GCA_022706235.1. Lineage (GTDB taxonomy): Bacteria > Hydrogenedentota > Hydrogenedentia > Hydrogenedentales > CAITNO01 > JAAYBJ01. Next base: position 1,365 of record JAKJCY010000045.1, read on the forward strand.
CGGGAAGCCTTTTGCCTGCGCGTTTCCGGCGAAAGTATGATTGATGCGGGCCTTCTACCAGGGGATATTATCATCGTAGACAAGACGGTTCCACCCCGTCCCGGTGATATTGTGGTGGCCTTGATTGGGGGAGAAGCCACCGTAAAGTATTACCATAATCACGGAGACGCCATTGAGCTCCGGCCCGCCAATCATACCATGCGCCCCATGGTTTATCCTGCGGAGGAAGTCAGTATCCAAGGCGTTGTCGTTGCACTTCAACGCAGTTTGACTTCCCGGAAAACACTACCGGCATAAGTGCAGACTTCCCGACCTCAATGGGGTTATTCAATGATTACTCGGAATCCGGTTTGGCACTTTTTTGGTGCCATGTTCGTATAGGACCGCAAAAAAGGGACAGACCACGAAATAGCCAATAGCAGTAAAGGGCATTCATGCTTCGTTACTGACGGCTATTTCGTCGTCAGTCCCTTTTTGCTCCGCCTTTTTGTTTGTTTTCTAGTGCCATGGGCATTTCCGACGAGATCAGGATATCTGAAGTGATTCAACCTGTCAGCCAACCTCCCTTTCCCAACGTAAACCACCGGCGGCGGAACCGTTGGGACAGGGAGGTCTCCGAAAAAAAAGCATGATGCGTTCATGCACCGATTGGAACGGTGGCGTTACATTATGGTGTGTTACTCTGGGGGAGCATCCATGCGATGAAACCGGCCCAACACACCGCAACATTTGTTCAGAAATTGCTTTTGGTAAACCATATTTCCTAAAATGTACGTGATATGCCCTTGGTATACCTTATCCGGATTGTGGCTTGATTCACGGCGGCCTTTAAAGTAGACCGGGCCGGTTCAGATGAGAAATGGTTTGCCTGTTATACCCCCCCACCGGGAGCGTGGGAACCTATCAGTCGGCGGCAATACGGATTTCGTACCGGATACCCTTCCGCGGAAACCAGCGGGGGGGAAAAGCATTCTGTCTGAAGACCGGGTAAAACCAATGCGCTGTCAACCCGTCCGAGCCGCAGGGCGTTTCCTGAGCGATGCCTGCAATCACGTATACAGCGCGGAGGGTCGACCCGGTGCAGCGAATCGATGGGTGGTTAAGTCTTTGTTACCTTGTTACATAGAGTATGAACGTTTATGATTCGAAGTCTCGCAATACGACGTATTTTCCGCCTGGTGGACTTGGCGCTGCTCGCGGGCATTGCAGGTATCGTTTTTCTGGTAGTGAAGTTATTCATGACGCCGTTACCCCCGCTTGAAGAAGGGGAAAGCCCATCCGCGGACGATACCGGTGCCGGCAAAATCTACCAGTTAAGCGCCCGCGAGATGTATGACGGCTTGGTACGGAGTGGTTTGTTCGGCTTCGCGGGGGAGAGCTACGGAGAACAGCAGGCAGAGGGACCGGAAGGTGAGGTCATACAGGAAGAAATCGCAGAGAGCGAACTCAACCTCAAACTGCGGGGCACCATCGCCTTGGAACCCGGAGACCCCTTCGCGTCCGCTTTTATAGAGAACATGGACAATCAAGACGGGGTGCGTCCCTATCTTCCGGGCACCGAAGTCGTTACCGATGTCACGTTGGATTCCATCTTCAAGCGCGAAGTTATTTTGCTTAACAAACGCAAAGACCCACCGCAACGGGAGCGGTTGCGCATGGAAGACCCGGAGCAGTTGGAACAAGCGGCGGCGACAAACAGCCCACCCATGCCGTCAAGTCCGGGAATGCCTGTTCGGCGCCCCCTGCCTGAATCCGGGACCGCACAGGAGGGGGGAGCGCGGATGCAGCGCACCAAGGTGGACCGAAATGCTATTGTCAACGAGGCCATCACCAGTATAGACACGCTCGTGAAAATCACGCCCAAAGTGGAAACCGACAATTCCGGCAACATCGTGGGCCTCACCGCGGATAATATCAGTCAGTATCCCCTCGCTCAGAAGCTGGGGTTTCAGGACGGAGATGTATTACAGACAATCAACAATGAACGTATAGACAGCCGTGAAAAATTAATGGAAATCTTTCAGCGCTACCAAAACGCTTCTTCCTTCAGAGTCGGCATTCTTCGTAACGGCCAACCGAATGTGCTTGTCTTTGATGTGCAGTAGACCCTACACTTGAATCAGGTCCGAGCATGTCGCCGTTCCAGAAATGCACCTGCGAAAAAGCATGACTGAGCAGCGGGACAGACGCCCCCGCTTTTGTGTTACAGTGATATCATATTGCGTATTGTATGGAGCGAAGCGGAACCGCCGGTATTGAAAATAACAGCACGGGAAACCGGGGTTGCGCTTCGCTCCACCCATCATGTGGCTGCGTATGGTAAAGGTTCCATCCGCATAAACATATCAGGTGCGATGAACCTTTTCGCAGATATGAATTTCCCGACCGGCGCCTTGGGGATGACCAGTAATTACTTGACAGATTTTTGCCTTTATGCTAAAATATATGCTTGTAAATAAAATGCAAGAAGTATCGAAAAGCATTCTCTGAATACACCGCGTGCCACAGGGAATGTTAGATGTGGGCGGGCAGGAACATACCCGCTAAAGACGTTTGTAAGTGCATTACCATGAGAACCGTTTCCAGCCGGGTTTTCTGCAGCGGACAGGGTATTTGCCCTCAAGAGTTGACCTGTTATCAACCGTGATTTGGAAGGAAAGACTGTGCATAAAAAAGCCTGCTCCAGCATGATATCCATCCTTTTCTTTCTGTGGTGTTTTGCATACCCCGCATCAGCCCAGGTATCGGAAGACATGGAAGATGTCCAAGGTGTTGCAGAAACCGTCGAGGAAGCGCGTCCGGTTGAAGTGAATGAGGTGGATGTGCCTTACACAGCGCCTCCCCGAGGAGAAGCGCCGCCAGAACGACCTGTTCAGGAAGAGGTTCAAACCTATGAAGAGGAGACGGGAAATGTTCCCCAGGAAGAGGAGCAACCGCCAATCATGGCACCCCGTTCAACACGCCCCCTTGCGCCGGGCGTTCGCCCGGACCGTCCGCCCGCGCCCCCCGTGCGCCGTCGCACACCCCTGCGCCCTGAAACAGCGCCTGCGACTTCGGCAGCACCCCGGGAACCGGGCAGCACCGGTGTGGGCCACCCCATGGCGTCGAAAGAAAAAACAGGCGAAGTGCCGGATGAGCCGGTTTCCTTCGACTTTCAAGACGCGCCCCTGCTCACCGTAATAGAAACCATATCCCGGTTGACGGGACGCAACTTTGATTTGGATCCCAACCTCTCCGCCGTCAATGTTACCATTATCACACATGACAAAATTCCCCCAGAGATGGCGTATGAAGTCCTGGAATCGATTCTTTCGTCACGGGGTTATGCCATGGTGGAAAGCCTTGACGGTCATTTGATAAAAGTAATCCCGACCCCGGATGCGGTATCGTCGGAAAAGAAGCCCCTGGTGAAAGGGAAAGAGGATCTGATTAAAGGGTATGACGGTTTTTCGACCCACATCGTCACCATTGAAAATGGCGATGCCACAGAGATCCAGCGCGCCTTGCAGATACTGGGCTCCAAGAGCGGCCAGATCGACGTATACGCCCCGACGAACACCCTGATTATCACGGACACTGCTGACGGATTGCGGCGCATGTTTGCGTTCCTGGATGAAGCCGATGTGCCCGGTTTTGATACCAGTATGGAAATCTTCACCTTGGAATATACCCGGGCGGAGGTCTTGTCCGAACAAATCAACCAGGTGCTGGTTGGCGACGGCGGCGGCGGCATGGGGCCCTCCCCCCAACCTTCGCGTCCCACGGTGCCGGTGCGACCCGTCCGGGCCACACGCCCGTCTCCGGTTCCCCAGGCGGAAGCCCAAGTCATCGGCAGCCGCGAAGAAGTGTTGCGTATGGTTCCGGATGAGCGGCTCAACTCACTGATTGTCGTTGCCACGTTCGACATGATGAATCAGGTGCGTGACTTGGTAAAACGACTGGATACCCCGACACCGTATGAAGCCAACAATATGCATATCTATCAGCTGCTCAATGCGGACGCGGAGAGTGTGGAAACGGCCATACAGCCCCTTATCGGGACCGCTCCGCGCAAGGCGGCGGGTCCCGGCGGCGCGGGCGGCGCACCGGGCGGCGGCGGCGGCGGCGGCGGCAGTTCGGCCGCGCCGGAAGTGCAGCCTTTTGAACAGAAGGTGCAGATTACCCGGTATGACCGCACGAACTCCCTGCTTATTGTGGCTTCCCCCCAGGATTATAAACTTCTTGAAACGTTTATCGCGCGCCTCGATGTTCCGCAGCGCCAAGTGTGCGTGGACGCAGTCATCATGGAAGTGAAGATGACGGATGACTTCGGCTTGACCGTGGATACCGCTTCCGTCGGAGGAGCCGACGGCTTCGGCATGACCAGCACAGACAACCTGGTGACCCTGCTGGATGCGGCAAAAACGGCGGAAGAAATTGTGGGCGGCCCCCGTGCCGCCATTCGTAACGCCGCACTCGGACTGGGTACGGAAGGCAGCAGCGGCCTCACCCTCGGAGTGTATGACGCACTCAATTTTAACTGGAACGGAAAAAAGATCAAAGTGCCCTTCGCGCCGGTATTGTTTCAGGCCGTGGAAAAACTCTCCGACACGGAAGTGTTATCCCAACCCTCTCTGGTAACGTTAGATAATGAAGAGGCCAACATCATCGTTGGCCAAGAGGTGCCCTTTATCACGAGCACCAGCACCTCCCGAACAGCTACCGGTAATATGGACTACGGTTCCTACGGCGGTTATACGCGTGTGGAACGGCAGGACGTAGGTATCAAATTGAAAGTCACGCCGCAGATATCCGAAGGAGACAATGTCATGCTGAGCTCCGAGGTGGAAATCTCGGATACCAACGCCACCTCCATCACCAACGTGGATATCACGGGGCCCACCACCAACAAATCCAAAGTAACTAATAAGACCCTCGTAAAGGACGGATCTACCGCGGTAATTGCGGGACTGATTCGTGACAGCGCTGTCCGCAAGCGTCAACCTCAGACGCCTATCCTCGGCGACCTGCCGGTGGTAGGCTGGCTGTTCAGTTCCCGCCAGACCAAGCGTGAAAAACAAAACATGGTCATGCTGGTGACGCCCTATATTATTAAGGAGGGCATGGACATCGACCGGTTGACCCATCACAAAATCAATGAATACTACGATGTTAATGTGGAAGAGTTGTTCAAGGGAGGATTTTTCGACCGGATTTTCCAAAAGTATGACTTGCGCAAGAACCACCGTCCGACCTTGGAACGTACGGAAGCGCTGAGCGGGCGACGCAATGAACAGCCCTTCCGGCGCGGGGATATTGAAAGGTAAGCATGGCAATAGAGAAAGAGTTGAAACTGGGAGAGATTCTTATTGCCGAAGGCTGGGTGCATAAGGAGCAGGTGGCGGAGGCGCTCGAATTGCAGAAGTTGCGGCCGAAGCGGGTGGGGGAACTGTTGCTGGACTTGGGGTATATAGAAGAAGAACATGTACTGCGGGCTCTGGGGATTCAGTTTGGCCTGGCATATGAACCCAATTTGCAGCAGCAGGTAGAATCCTCCCTGACCACCAAGGTTCCCATCAGTTTTATTCGTGAATACCAGATGGTGCCCTATAAACGAAACGGCGCGTCCTACCTGGTCGCCATCAATGACCCCATCAATCTGTTGCCACTTGATGATCTGCGCCTGCTCCTGGACGGTCCCGTAACTCCTGTTCTCTGCAGCAAGGAGAACATCCAATTTATCATCGATACCTATTTCGAGCAGCAGAGTGAAAACGCAGGGGAACTCATCGATAACATTGTGCTGAGCGGCGAGGAGGAAGGCAAAGTCCACACCCTCGACCACAGTGAATCTGAACGCGATCTGCTCGATTTGGCCAATGAAGCGCCCATAATCAAGTTGATCAACCTGATCATATCCGGGGCGGTGAAAGAACGTGCGTCCGACATTCACCTGGAACCATTTGAACATTCCGTCCGGGTGCGTTATCGTATTGACGGGGTATTGTACGAAAAGTTTACCGTACCCCGGGCGCAGCAGGCCGCCCTGGTCTCCCGTGTCAAGATCATGGCCAACTTGAACATTGCGGAGCACCGTCTGCCCCAGGACGGACGCATCAAGATACGACTCAGCGGCAAGGAAATTGACATCCGCGTCTCGATTATCCCCATTGCCCATGGAGAACGCGTTGTCATGCGTATTCTCGAGAAAGGGAACTTTACCTTCAGCCTCGAGGAACTGGGCATGGATGAACGCGACCACAAGACCATGGACCGCCTTATTACAAATTCCCACGGGATCATCCTAGTGACAGGGCCCACGGGTTCGGGCAAGTCCACCACCCTGTATGCGGCGCTGCAACGGGTGAATTCGCCGGACAAAAACATCATCACGGTCGAAGACCCCATCGAGTATCTGATCCCCGGCATCGGGCAGATTCAGGTGCGGCCCAAAATCGGCCTGACCTTTTCCGCGGGACTGCGCAGCATCCTGCGACAGGACCCGGACATTATCCTGGTGGGGGAAATCCGCGATACGGAAACCGCTGAAATGGCCGTGCAAGCCTCCCTGACAGGACATCTTGTTTTCGCGACCCTTCACACCAATGACAGCGCCGGCGCCATTACCCGTTTGATGAATATGGGCATCGAACCGTTCCTGGTCACTTCATCCACCATCGCCATTCAGGCGCAGCGACTGGTACGCAGAATCTGCAGCAACTGCAAGGAGGGATACGAACCGGACCCGGAAAGCCTGCGCGACCTGGGCGTTAACCTTGACGATCCACGGCTAAAACGGTTGCATCATGGTACCGGTTGTGAGAAATGCGCCTCCCGCGGTTATTTCGGGCGCAGCGGCATTTTTGAGCTGCTGGTGATGTCCGGCCGCATTCAGGAAATGGTGCTGCAGGGGGCCGATTCCAATGCCATCAAACGTGAAGCGCGGCGCGAAGGCATGCGTACCCTGCGCGAAGACGGGGCGGAAAAAATGCTCCGTGGCGAAACCACGGCGGAAGAGATTCTTCGGGTAACCCGTGACGAGGTGCTGGAATAATAAGGGCGGATCCCCATGGCAATTTATGAATATAAGGCCATCATCAAAAACACGGGGAAAACCACCCGCGGCGTCATCGATGCAGAGACCACGGCACAAGCCCGCCGGAAATTGCGGGAACAGGGCCTGTATCCCACCGAGGTAACCCAGGATACGTCCGGGTCAGACGGGGTCAACAAAGGGCTCAGCACGCGTTTCAGTAGCCGCGGGCGCGTTTCGGTCCGGGACATTGCGCTGATGACCCGGCAAATGGCGGTGCTGCTGCGGGCTGGCATGCCGGTACTTGAAGCCTTGAATGCCCTCATTGACCAGACCAGCCGGATGCGCCTGCGCGCAATCATTTACGAAGTGCGGGACAAGGTTAACAGCGGCAACACGTTCGGGGACTCCCTCGCCGGGCATCCCCGGGTCTTTTCCGATTTGTATGTAAACATGGTGCGGGCCGGTGAAGTGAGCGGCACCCTGGAACAAGTGCTGCTGCGCCTGGCGGATATTTTGGAGCGTCAGGCAAAACTGCGCTCTCAGCTGATTTCCGCTCTTGCCTATCCCATCTTTATGGCGATGTTCGCCGTCGCCATTGTGGTGTTTCTGGTGCTGATTATCGTACCCCGGCTGACCCGCCTTTTCGAGCGGGGCGGCACGGAACTCCCGGCTCTCACGAAGACGCTGATTGGTTTTAGTGAATGGATGGCCACGTACTGGTGGATCATTGTCCTCGCAGGGGTCTTGCTTTTCGGGGGATGGCGGCTCTATGTTTCCCGCCCGGAAGGCCGAAAAAAGTGGGACAAGTTGAAACTGAGTTTTCCTCTTTATGGCAAATTGCACCTGAAACTGGTGTGCGCACGTTTCGCTCGGACCATGGGGACCATGCTGCAAAGCGGTTTGACCGTTCTGCCCGCCATGGAAATTGTCAACCCCATTTTAGGCAACAGCTTCATCCAAAGTTGCATGGAAGACGTTAAAATAGGTGTACGTCGAGGGCGCGATCTGGCACAACCCTTGAAAGAGACCGGATTTTTCCCGCCCATGTTGATTCATATGATTGAACTGGGCCAGCGCAGCGGTGAGATTGAAAACATGTTGATACAAGTAGCCGACACGTTCGATGAGGATGTGCGCTTGACAATTGATGCGCTTGTTTCGTTGATTGAACCGATTATCATTATTTTAATGGGACTGTTTGTGGGTTTCCTCGTGTTGGCTATCTTGTTGCCGATTTTCCAGATGAGTTCAACCATAGGAGCAAAGTAAAAAATGAGCGACAAAGAGACCGCCCGTAAACATAGCGGCGTGCCTGCATCAGGGTTTACACTGATTGAGTTGATGGTGGTAGTCGCCATCATAGCCGTTCTGGCGACGACCGCCGGACTGTACCTGGGCACCGCACTGGATGACGCTGACGTTGCCAAGGCGCAAACGGAAATCAAAGCGCTGAAAGGTGCAGTGACCGCCTACATGCTCAAGAATAACCGCCGCCTTCCAGATTCCCTGGACCAGGTGGCGGAATACATGGACCCTCCGCAAATACCTGAGGACCCATGGGGCAACGCCTATCAGTACACCAAGGACGGGTCTAGAAAATTTACCATCGTTTCGTTGGGCGCGGATGGCGCGGCAGGCGGCAGCGACATTGACGCTGATCTTTCCAGCGATGAATTCTAGAGGACACTGCCCGCCCGGCTTACTCAAGCCCGGTACCTGTAAAGAAGTGGGCTTCACACTAATTGAGTTGACCGTGACCATACTGATCATTGGTGTGATTGCCGCTGTAGCCATGCCTCAGCTGGTTCCCCTGCTGGTTTTTTCGGAACTGGAAGGCCAAGCCCGCAAACTAACCCATTACGGTTCCGCGGTGATGGCCGAAGCGGCCTTGTTCGGCAGCGAACTCACGATATATCTGGATCTGGACGAGCAGCAGGTTTACGTGACGCAGACCATTTATCCCAGTGAGGAGGAGGAAGGCGAAGAGGAAATCGACTATTTGCACATGTTTTCGGATTTCCAGCGTACCAGTGAATATTCGTCCGAAGAACTGACGGACATGCTGGCGGGAGCTTCGCAGGGCGATTTGCGCGCGAGCAGTAATTTGCCGGAAGATTTTGACCCCGCCGAAGCGGACGCCCAGATGAAGGACAGCCTCGATTTACGGCATCAGCAGTTGATTTATAAACGCGCTAAGAATGTGATACAGGATGCCAGTTTCTTGAGTGAAATCGGCCCCCTCTTTGAAGAGGGTTTCGAGTTGTCCATGGCCGAACCGTACGAAGAAGAATTGACCGACCCTCTAGTGGAACGTATCAGGATGCCGGAGGGTATTCGTTTGGAAGAGATATACTTGAACGGAGAATCCGTCACGCGTGGTGTGTCGGAGGTACAAGTGACCAGTTTGGGGCTTGAACAACCCGTGGTACTGGTTATGTGCAACGAAGAGGACTGTTTTACGGTAACCTGGAACCCGTTGACGGGACGCGGGTCCATGGAACGAGGACGACTTTGATACGGAACATGTCTATCCGGATGCTTAACAGGAAATCTACCGTTTCAGGGTTCACTTTAATTGAAGTCATGGTGGCCTTAACCATACTGGCCGGCAGTATCTTTGTTCTCATGAACACGCACTATTCCGCCATGAACCTGCACGTGATCGCCGTAGATGAAGTTAATTCGCGGGTTCTCCTGGAGGGTGCCTTGGCGCGCGCTGAGATGGGTATCGCGGGCAAGGAACTGACCGGAGGGGGCGATTTCGGAACCCGCTATCCCGGTTATAGCTGGTCCTACGAGGCGTTGGAAGTCGGGGGGGAAGAGGGCAGCCCCATTTTAGCCGATACCGTGTTTTACCGGGTCACCACCACCCTGAACCGTCCCGATGGGGAAAGTACTACCTTGGAGTTCTTAACCTTCAGCAACGCCGAAATGCAAACCATGATGCAACCGGCACCCTGAAAGATACTTATGACGCCTATTGGCCGCCAGATCCATAACAACTCTCCCCGGCAGCGGGGATTCACCCTTCTGGAGGTGTTGATTGCGATTCTTGTACTGGCGGTGTTGGTGGGCATCGTGTTTACCGGATTTACCTCAGTAACGAATTCGATGGTGATGGCCCAAAGCGCCGCGGAAATGTTACGTTCCCGCCAGACAGCGTGGCGCACCCTGTCCTCGAGCGTTCAAGGAGTCTACGCGGACTCGGCATGCCTGCAGCCGGAATACCAGTTGCTTGGCACTTCAGCGGACGGGGCCTTTGGCCCTGCGGATACCCTGCGCTTCGCGACTTCGTTGCCCATGCGCGGCGCAAATGCCCTCCCGGGAATAACCAAAGTGGTCACCTGCTCCGTTGTGGACCGCAGTGAGGCGGGCGAAGACCTCATGAACTCGGTGCCGGTGGATGAAGAACGCCCGAGCGCAATACTGTTGATTCAGGAGGAACCTCTGATTCTGGAATCGGATGATTTTGGGGCCCCCTCGGACACGGATACCAGCAGTGTTTATGAACAGGGCATTCCTGTCGCTTCCATGGACATCCTGTATTTTGACGGTACACTGAATGAATGGGTGGAAGAATGGGATTCCTTGTCGCAGCGGCGCCTGCCGGGCGGTATTTGGTTCAAGATCAACTTTCCACGAAGTGAAGAAGAACGCCAGCAGGCTTTCGCGGAAGGCATCGACCTTCAGGAAAGCGCTGACCTCGAGTTTATGATGTCTTTGCCTCTGGGCAGGGAAGTTGAATTTCCCTTCCCCGATTTCAACAATTTACGGCTGGATGCTGATGAAGAAGAACTTGAGAAAGAAACATAGAATCCCCGGTGAATCCCCGGCGGCGAATCCCCAGGCAGGAGTTGCCTTGCTGCTGGCCGTGGTGTTTATCGCGCTGCTCAGTGCCATGGTGTTTTCCTTCTTATACGAAATGGAAGTGGACGCCGTGTTCGTGCAGAACCAGGGCGCCGATTTCCAGGCCCGGGTGGCGGCGAATTCCGCCGTGGTCAATGGAATGATGGTGCTTGCAGAGCAATACGCTTCCATGCTTGAATCGGGCATGCCTCCGGTGGACAGCGAAGTTGACGGTTCTCAATGGCATCTCGGTGCGGCATTTGAACCGCTGAATGAAGCGACCATGCGAACATCCATCGCGGACGAATTCGGCAAAATCAACTTGAACGCACTGTTGGTCTATGAAAATGGCCAGCCGACCCGCAACGATCCCCTTGTCAACGCCCTGCGTGAGTTTTTTCTGTTGCGGGACGATTCGGGTTATGATCCGGTGGATGCCATTATCGACTGGCTCGATTACAATGATGGGGACGCTGAAGAACCTGAGGGCGCGGAGAGTGAATTTTACCAGGGACTGGAAAATCCATACTCCTGCAAGAATGGGCCCATGACTTCCATTGAAGAACTGCTCCTTATCCGGGGCATTACGCCGGAACTCTATTTTGGAGACCCGGAACAGGAACAGGAGCCCCTTTCTGAATACCTGACCGTTCATGGAGACTGGCGCGGCCGCGTCAATGTCAACACGGCCAAGGTGGAAGTCATTGCGGCCATCCTGGCCGGCCAAGCCAACAACCCGGACCTGGGCGCCGCAGAGCAGATTTATGAAGAGGCGAGAATGGCCCCCATAGATAACGCCAGCCAGCTGCGCCAGTTTGTTCCCGAACAGCCGGTGGACACCTCCTCCGATATTCTGGATACGGAAAGAAGACCCAGAAACGCCGGTGGCAATATGGACCAGCTCAGAAGGCTGCAGCAGCGGCAACAACGTGAATCCATCGAGGGCATGTTCCGGTTCAACAGCAACACCTTCAGAATCTATGGCGATGGCATGGCGGAAGATACGCAGGTCCGTGTTGAAGCCTATGTCTTTCGCCAACCCTACGATCCCAGGGACATGGAAGAAGAAATGAGCCGGCTGGGCACGTTGGAACAGCAGGAATTTGTGGATATGCCCCAGCAGTTGTTCCGCATTCTTGAGTGGAAAATAGTACAATAGGAGCGAAGGATGCGGGGCAGGAAACAGGGCCGTATTTTTAGTACGGACACGGAGGCGGCTGAGAAACCGGCCGGACCGGGCCCCGTATAAATAACAGCCTGTACGGGCGAACTTGTATCGGCAGGAAAGAAGGAAAATCATGCTTGTAAAAGCAAAGATCGGCGCCATAGAGTTTATCGGCGATGAAGTACGCGTTGCCGTCATCAAAACAGGTAAGAAATTGCCGCAAGTGCTGGACCTCCAGGCGCGTCGGGCCTCCTGTGAGAACGGGGAGGATCGCACCGAGGCCATGATCCGCGCGCTCAATGAGGCACTGGACGCGCTTAAAGTTCAACCCGGCACCTATGTGGCCTGTATTCCCGGCACGGCGACCATCGTACGCGCCCTGACCATTCCCTTCAAGGGTATGACCCGGGTAAGCAAGTCGGTCCCCTTCGAGCTGGAACCTCACCTGGCCTTCCCCCTTGAAGAATTACTGCTCGACTTCAACGTAATTCGCGAGGTGGGCGGCACCACGGAAGTGCTGGCTGTGGGCACACGGCGCAACCATCTTGAAGAACAACAGGCCATGCTACACGCCGCAGGCGTGGAGGCGGAAATGGCCGGGGTGGACGTAACGGGAATGACGGCGCTGTGGCATGCGACGCAAAAGACGTCAAAGGGACTGCGCGCCGTGCTGCATGTGCGCGGTCAAAACAGCGTCATCGCCATAATGCACAACAAGGCCCTGGCATTTTACCGTATCGTCTATTTCGGCGAGACGGAAATGCGTGAACATCCCGACATCGTCATCCGTGAAATTCAAAATACCTTGCGCGCATTTCTCGCCAAATGGAATGGGGACGAACAGATTCTTTCCCTGGGTATCACGGGTATGCGGCTGACACCGGAAGAGATGGAAGGCCTTGAAAACACCCTGGGTATGGAAGTGTCGTCACAGGTCATGCTGGATGTACTCAAGGGGGCCGGCAAGATAGCAGGCAAGGGTGAACAAGCGGCAACGGAACCCAATTACTGGGAAGCGGCCATAGGCGCAGCCTACACGGCGGGCGGCGGCGGCCTCGCAATCAACATGATGAAAGAGACTCAGGATGTCCACGGCGCACTGCGCGGCGGTATCGCCCATCTTATGTTTTCCGCCTGCCTGGCGCTCCTCTTTC
>JAKJCY010000045.1:14635-27191 GCA_022706235.1 Candidatus Hydrogenedentota bacterium
CCTCTTTCTGCTGGGATGCGGCTGGTATTTTCACGAAAACAGGCTGCGCAATGAAACCACCACGGAACAAATCAAGGCGGAGATTAGCTTGCTTGAAGAAGAAATCACGGCCATGGCCGCAGAGGGGTTGGGAGACGAAGTCGACATCACCTGCTTCAGCGATCCTCCGGTGCTGGATATTTTAAATGAAATTGCCACGAGAATGCCGAAAGACAAAATCACCATAACTGAATTGCGGGTAGCCCAACCCGGCGCCCGCGGCGGTTGGGTGGAAATCACCGGTTCCTCGGGCAGCGCCGCTGACTTTAACGAGGCCTTCAATGTTCTGAAACAATCCAGTTTGTTCAAATTGGCGGAAGACACCAATATCCGCCTTCAGGGCGAACGTACGACCTTCCGGATACGCGCATTCCGGCCCGAGGAGGAAATCAGTGAAGTTCAATCTTGATTTTAGAGAAAAAGTGGCCCTATCCGTCGGGATTCTTGCTCTGGCGCTGGTACTGGCTCTGGCGTTATATGTGCCCATGGGGCCAAGGAAATGGTATCTGCAGTCCCAGCGTGATCTGGCATCCGCCCGAGAAGATCTGAAACTGCAGCAATTGTTTAAATTGGAAGAGACAGAGCGCTTGAACCGCCAGAAAGCCCTGATGGAAAAGACGGCTGGCAGGCCTGCCGATTTCTCCCTGTTCGCTTATCTGGATGCGTTATTGACGAAAACAAATTTACGCAACCGGGCCGAACTTGAACCTTACCGCACCAAAGAAGCCTCCCAAAAACAACCCATGGTCCAGTTGCGCCTGCGCGAGGTCAGTCTTGAGGAATTGGTCGGTTTCATCTACGAGGTCTATTCCAGCGGCAATCTCATCGCTGTATATAAGATGGATTATCTCCGGCCCGCACCGGCTGAAAAAGGCCTGGATTGCGATATCACTTTCGTTACGCTGCTGGTATAAGACGGTGCCGCCTTTCAGGGTTAAAAAGGTGGAAAATAAGCGCCCCCGTCTTTTATCTATCGACTTGTGCACGCCACTCCCCGGATGTCCAAGGATAGGGGTATTGACGGGAAATTGAGAAAATACTCACCCCACAGGTGTTGGAAGGAGCGATACGTTGTCTTTGCTTGTGGCCCGCCGCTCTGGGGAGCGGCGTTGCCGGAAATTCCATCTCACGACTACTTGCCGACGAAACGGACGAAAGCGCCTGCAAGGAAAACCTTATTGTTGACTTCGTACCAAGGCGCGCAAGTAATCCAGGTACTCATCCAGCGGCACAAAGCCCTCGGCGGTCTCCCGGGGCGGGCGGGGAGCGGCGGAATCGGTGGCACTTTTTACGTCCGCTTCGCCCTCGGTTATCCCTTCCCCCTCGTCTTCCGTTCCGGTATTCTCCCCTTCCAACACCTCCTCTCCGGTTTCCGGGTCCAGAATAATGGGGACTTTGCTGCGATAACCGCCGAAAGGCACGATACCAAACCGTTCCGTATCACGGAAGTACATTAAAGCCTGGTCGCCCTTGGTGAATCCGGGCACACCCGTAACCGCCGTGACAAGATTCCCATACTTGCCGCCGACCACGGAGAACGTGAACAGGGAATCCTGATTCAGCCCACCCTTGACGACTTCCCTCACTTTGATGACGACATCGGTATAGATACGCCCGTTCGTGCGCAGTTGGGCTTCCGCGGAAAGGACCTCCCCCGTAAAAATATAATCCGTTTCGGCGACCAGGTCCGCCGTATTGATAGGCATCTGGCCGGCAAAGGCCATGGACAGGCCCACCACATAAATACACAGTGCGGTCAAGGTTATTCTCGCCGCCCGGCTGTGCAGCCTCCGCAGTCCCGCCAGCATAATACCGGCACACAGTAACACAGTGATAATCATTCTCCCATAGTCTCCGATTTTTGAACCGAAAATAATCAAGCCCCTTGCCATTCGCAAAGCCAGGTCATGGCGCAACAACTGCCGGGCAAGATAAGGCGCCATCCGATAGTAGGCATCCACCACGGCGGTTCCTGCGGCGGATTCGAGCAAGACCTGGTCCCGGAAAGCCCGAAGCGACGCGTTCAGACGGGAAAAGACCACAGAGGCGCCCCCACTGCCATCAGGACCGCCCGGCCCCCCCCCGTCACCGCCTATGCCCTTTACACCGAGAAGATTCAAAAGCCCTTCGGCACCGTCCACGACGCTCTCAACGTCTGATGTCGTTATATCGCCGCCCGCAGTTTCAATAATATTCATGGGGCATACAACATCCGCATCACCAAACATGGGTGTATTTCTCGGCAGAATAGCGGGAAGTGTTTCCCCACTCACCTTGCTTACGACCGTGTTTTTAGAATAGTCCCAGACTAGCGGGGTGCCGGCGGTGTTATTGTCTATGCCATAGACATTCCCATATTCATTAAACACTTCCGATGCGTAATTGGTGCTGAAACTGTCGGTTTCCCGGCTGACAAGGGAATAACTGATGGGAAAAGCACCTTGCAGGCTGTCAAATTCATCGGCGGTCAATTCGGGCGGCGCCTGGCGGTCATATCCCAACCCGTTCAATGGATTCATGGTAATAACATAGGAAGGCTCGTACAAGTCCCCTACGCTGCCGTAAACCTCCATTTGTTTCCAGAGCCCCAAGATATTAAACCTGCCCTGCAATTGTACGTTGCTGGATTTTTGATACAGCCCGGACATGGTGCTGAACAGGGGAACGCGCGTGTCGGTATCATTGGCACTGAGGCTGGCCCAGGCTACGATATGGGCGCCGGAAATCGGTTCCGAGGGCACCCCCGTTGTTTCGCGTACCTGGGTACGCGCTTCCTGGTTAAGGCTGAAGAAGTTCTCAAGTCCGTCTTCGCGGGGGTAGAGCCAGGTAATTCCGGAAATATCATCAGGCGCAAGGTCGCGCCAGCCGGCCACATAGTCGCCGGACGGCATTTCCGTGAGGAAATAAATCGGAAACATGGTTGGTGTGGCGCCAAGCGCCCTGCGAATACCATCGGTTCCCGTGAGCTGCAGTACAGCCGGTTCCACCGGCAATCCCAGGTCCGCACTCTCCAATGTTATTTCATTGAAGGGGTCAAGGTTATTCAGCGGCGTGTAGGCCATGCCCAGCAGTTGGCCCACCTGATGGACTATCGTTGCCTGCAAATCCAAAGTGCCGAAGGTGGTACCCTGCAACAATTCCGCGCGATGAACCGATGCATTGACGACAATGTCACAGTCCAGGATGGTCCCTGCGGGGATGATAACTTCCCGGCCGGAAAGTTCAATGGCAGTTGTATCAATGGCATACGTGAGAAAAGTAATGGCGGGCATATAGGCATCCAGCCCGGGAGCGAGGTAGTCCGCTTCATCGGGTTGGGTATATCCGGCCGCACCGCCCTCTCCGTCTTCCACCACCTCCCCCTCGGTTCCAGTTTCCGCCCCGGCCACATTCTCAACCTGCATGAACACCATGGGCAGGTAATCAAATTCGACGGCGCCCGGTAACATGGGGTCTTCAATATTCCCGACAAACCGGAAAGCGGCATAGCTGCTGGGCACGTCCTGCCACACATGAAAGCCCTGCTTGACTTGTTCGATTTCCGCGTTGGTGAAGCCTCTCGGGCCGCTCTCGATCCGGAACTCCAGGCCTTCACCGGCTTCTATGGCGCCGTTTTCATTGGTGTCAAATTCCCGGAAAGGCCATGTGGCATACCGCAGTTGCTGAGTGAGGTTATAGCCGCCCCTTGGGAAAAAACCGTAGGCCGGTTCGATTAGCCCGCTGGTCAGCAGCATGGCGCAAAGGACCGCCGGTAATAAACGCATCGCCTTAGTCATCCGTCCTTCCTTTCCTGGGCTCTGTATCCTGCTCTGGGAACACGGGTTAGCCAGAGTATTAAGTCATCTTTGTACATTGTTCTCTCGTACGAAAACCACGGCAGCACAGCCGGACAGCACCGTCCGCACACTCCTGCGGCAATGCAACTCCATTATCGCTCACCGCATGGATCCAATCCTGTTTTATTTCAGGCCGGGCCTTACGGGGCCGACACGCCGATAATCACGCATTCCCATAGCGCCGGGCAAGGAGAAGCACGGCAGCCAGCGCGGCAAGCACCATCAGGTCACCCGTCAAACCGACGGACCGTTCTTTGGCCGGCTGACACCCGAAGAAACTAACCTTGGGCCTGGACTCGGGATTGAGATACTCAAAGCCGCTGATAAGCACATCCTGACCGCTATTGACGCCGCTGCTGGTGACATATACATCCAACAGCCCCGGTGTTGGCAGTCCGCCTATGGGGAAAGCCACCGTAATGGCGGTGCCATCCGCGGACACTTCCTGAATGGGCATCAGCGTCGTTCCGAAATGCACTTCAAGATGCTCGGCATCAAAGAAGTTTTCGCCGCAGACAACGACCGGGAAGTCGTCCTTGCGCCCGCTGGCAGGCGTCACGTTGAGGACCTTCGGGCCCGGATTGGTGCTGCCTCCGGTAAGGGTGAACAGGTCGGACCGGCTCATTTCTTCGCCGGTTTGGGTATTGCGCACAATAAGCGTCATCGGTTCCTGCGGGACCACATCGTCACGGGTTTCGATGGTGACACGGATAGCGGTATCCGTGGCGGAGTTCACCGTCACGTTATACCCGCTTAACGCCACCATCGGGCTGGCGCCGAAATTGCTTCCGTATACCACAAAGGAGAAACCAACTCCGGGCAGGGTCTGCACGGGCAACTGGCTTTGGGACACGGAGGTAATCTCGATAGTCCGGGGGCCCACGGGACGATTACGGGCGGTAATGACCCCGGACCGCCGTTTTTCCGTGCAGCTGGACCGCACCCAGCGGTAGCCGCTGGTGTCAGGACGCTGTACACCATGGTCGCCGTTCAGGAAATAATAGGTTTGCGGTTCCTTGAAGTAGGTAATGAATCCCAGGCCTCGTTCAGCCCACTGGAATTCGCGGAACTTGAGATAGTCAAAACGTGCATCACCGGCAAGCCCGGCCCAGATGTGCGGGTCAGGTTCGGTGGGCGTGTTCGGCCCCCACGAAACAATACCCGCACGCAAGGTATCCCCGACATCCATGCTCTGGGAAGCGCGCATGACAATGATGAAGTCCGACCCCTCATCAGGGTCACCCACACGCCCGCCGAAGCTGTCGGGAACCCACTGCCGGTTCCGTGGCTGTTCGCTGACGGGCAATGGGAAATTCAATGTCCCGGGTTTTGAGAACATGAAGCGTATCTTGATGTCTTCGGCGTTGCGCCCCGTGAATTCAGGCGGGGTGTCCAGCGTCAAGGGAATGTCGATATCCGGATCAAACATGCCGTTACGGTTGCCGGGATGATTGTCGTTATCACGGTAGATGGCCAGGCCGCTGACCCGCTGGTCAATATCGAGGGGCAACAAATCCGTCAGCGGATTAAATGTGGCCGTAGCGCCTTCCTGGTAAAGCTCCACTGTCACCTCCTCCAGGAAGGAGGGTTCCTGAACGATGCGCCATGCGCCGTTGCGCGGGACACCGCTCAGCAGCATCAAAGTATCTGCCGTGTTGCCGACAATCTCATAACTCTCGAACCGCTCGTCGATGAGGAAATCACCGACAAAGGCGTCCGGCGTCCAGGCCGCACCGGCAACCGAAAAGGTCCTGTCGGATCCGGAACCCGAGCCACCCTTGGCCACGGTGCCGTCTTTGCGGTTGGTGGAGATATCCAGCCCGAGAACGGGTGCTGCAGCGCCGCCGATGTGGATGTTGGTCCAGCGCTGGGTCATGTCGACCAGTTTTACGGGAATATTCGCCTCTATCATATCATGCCCGTAGTATTCCTGTACGGGACCTTCTTCGCCGTGAGCCTTCAAATAGGCCCCGGTGCTGGTGTTCACGGAGGGATAGAACTGTATGCCGGCCTGTTGACGCCCCTGTGCGCGTTCAGGCAGTGTGGCCGGGACTACGGCGCGGAATTTTTGGAACCGACTGATGGTGTCCGTGGTTTTCACGGTAATGTATAAATCATCGCCGCCCGTTGCAGTGCCCGCGATATCGTTCAAGGGTAAATCCCATTGTGTCACAGGGCTGATTTTAAGAACCCAGGCCTTGTCCCGTTCATCCACGTAACCGTCGCCGTCCAGGTCGTCGGCCAACCCGTCACCGGACAAGTCAATGAGTTCCGGCGCGCCCCCCCACTCCATACCGGTAACCGGCACGATGTTGTTGGAGAGAGGCAGCGGCGTGTCCCCATAGTTTTCAAATTCTTCCGTATTGAAGAAGGCAAGCGGCAGTGTTGACGAAACGCCCGTCGCGGCGTTATCCCATAACAAAATACCCGAATCCAGACTCTGGTTTTGGTTGTTATCGGGATCGAGGGGCGCCAGAATGTTCGGGGTGAAATCCGGTCCCCATAGGGCAATCGTGATCTCGGCCAGGTCAACACTGTTGCCCTCTCCATTGACCACAGGATCTATGCTGCCCACCAGGTTAATACCCAGCATGGCGGTATGTTTGCTGGAGGCGCTAATCTTTTGCGTTAACAGGCGCGCCTGGGCGTTTTCAGGCGCCCAATCGCTGTACCGCGGGTATTGGCCCGGCTCCAACTGCATGGGCCACGTATCGTAATTGGGTATGGTTGGGGGGTCCGGTGGAATAGGATAGGCGCCTGAACGCGGTCCTACCGGCAGCACGTCAAGCCGGGCATGGTGGAAGGGCATCGTCTCAAAGGCATACTGCGGATCGGGCCATGTGGAACTCAGGAACGAGGTGGACCCTCCGAATAACGAAGCCGAAACCGCAATACGGCTGGGACTGAAGGTGTAGATTTCCGGATAGTAACCGTTCTGAAAGCGCTGCATGCCGGGGAACCACATGGGCTGGTCCATCCATAGCCCCAGGTTACTGGGGATGGTGTTACCCACAGGGATATAGCCCATATTTCTTTTTCCGGCACTAATCCCGTAAAAACTAGGATATAGATTAAAGGCCAGTAATGGCGAAATGTCCGTTATGGAAGTGAATTCATCGTACAGGTCGTAGAAGCCGGTATCGCGCAACGTCTGCGATCGATACGTCATGACCATATCATGCACTTCAAGACCGATACGGAACGGTTTGGCGGATTCGGCATTCAGGGTGCGTTCCGGCCAGAACGGCTCATCAAACCAGCGCGGGTCGTTTTGCCAGGTACCCACCGGGGCGCCCGCATCTAAAGAAGGAATTTGACTGTAGGTATAGATGCCTCCCGTCCAGGAATTCGTTTGCACATCAAAACGGCGCGGTTCGATGAAGGCACGGAAATCCGCCCCGTATTTTGCTCCCGCGTTGGTGGGATTGCGAAGGGAAGAATCCCGGTGCCCGCTGTCCGCACGGACAACGACAAAATAGTCATACGACATCTCGCTGCCGGACCAATAATCATCATCAAGAAACGCATCGTCATTGTTGGGATAGGGGTCAAGATAGGCCTCCGGAACGTCCTCTCCCACGGTAAAGCGCATGCAGGTTTTCCACCAGGGATCACCGCCGCCCGGAGGTTCGGGAATATATTCCCACGTGTAGGAAGGCATCAAGTCCCCCAACAATGGATAAAGGGGCAGGTCGCCGTTAAAGTCCACCCCACTGCTTCCCCGGGGAGTTGGCGGGTCAAATTTGTGATTTTCATTGGAATCCGCCCAAACCCAGGCGCCGCTGTAACGGAAACGGTAATCCGTGTCGGTATAATCGAAGGAATTTTCATCAAAAATGGGTTTCAGGGCTTCCCTGGGATTGAACCCGCCATTGCCGGGCGTTCCATAGGGATCACCGCCGACGTCGGTCAACACTAGATTGACTTCCTCTATGATGGTCTTTTCTTTTTCTAATCCCACGCCGCCTCTGTAAGACGTGGTGGCGTGTAGATTAATACCAATCACGGCGTCCCAGTCATCCAGCGCCAGGATTTTGCGCACATCCATGAACTGCCCTGAAGCGATACTCAGTAATTGGAGGGGTTTGTTCCACATGGGCCGGGAAAATTCGGGCAGAGGAATCGTCATATACGGCGTATGCTGCCAGAAATTGGCCGAGGGGGCATTCGTCCAGTCCGTAATGATCGGTAAAACCGTAAAATCGGGGCCGGAGAGGTCATACACACCGAAGGAGGCACAGAAAAACGATTCCGCCTCAAGGGTTTCCGGGCCGTCTTCATTGTAGAAATCGGGACTGTAACTGTCCACCGGCACCCCTTCCTCATCAACGGGCATCATTCCGGTAAAGGGGTCCACCATTTCCGCCATGGAAACCTCAACACCCATGCTCAGCTGGCTGCGCCAGGTGGCCGAGGTGCGCACCGCCACATAGTAAACATTTCCTTCACACTCATCCGTGGTCGGTCCAGCAGGAATGGTATAATTCGAATCGGTATAATTGAAGGTAATATCGTACTCAAGATTGGAACCGACGACCTCGTTCGCCGTAAGCAGCCTTCCCCGGTCATAGCCATGGCTGTCCCAGGAAAATTTCAGTTCATCGTCGGGGTCCAATCCCCCCGCTTCCGTTTCTTCGTCACACTTGTCCAGGAACAGGCCAAATTCAAGCAGGTCCGTGGCATCCAAGTCTTTGGTCACCATATAATCAAGTGTGCGTTCCTCGCTGTTGGCTTTCCCGTCATTCACGACTTTGAAAACGAGGTGGTTCAGAACGCGGGGGGCAGGATTTTCAGGATCATACGACATGGCGAATTTGAATAGCGGTACCCAGTCGTGCAGGGGCAGCAGGGCTTCCTGGTCGCGCACAAGGCTTTCCGCGCTGAAATCCGCTGTTGGAACCTCCTCCGTTTCACCTTCGTTCTCTCCCTCCGTTCCACCTTCGCCCTCGTCTCCTCCCTCGCCTTCATCGCCGCCTTCCCCTTCTCCTTCTTCCCCGCCGCCGCCATCCACAGGAAAGACCACTGCCGACAGTCCGCGTCGGCCTGGCCAGGTCGCTGGCGGGGCCGCTTCCACCCAATTTACGCCGTCATCGGAATACCAGACATCTTTCAGATCCACCACCGTATCACCGTCGCGATGCCATCCGCCTATCACCCAAAGTTTATTGTCATAGACCACGGACGCATGGTTACGCCGCACCTGGAATCCGGGATTCGAGGTTTCCAGGTACCAGTTCTTGCCATCAGGGGAGGACCAGACATCATTCGCATAGGAAGATAGTTTTGTGAAATCGCTGCCTGTCTGCCCGCCAATGACCCAGATGCGCGTATCACCGGGAGTGGCCGCGAAAACAACGGCGCTATGGCCGAACCGCGGACTCCAATGGCCAGAGGCGCCGGCGTTGGTCCAGTCTTTCCCGATGTCATCGCCTTCGGTATACCAGATTTCGTTATTGGCCACCAGGGCGCCCGCCTGGTCCTTTCCGACCCCGCCCATCACAAACAACTTGTTACCCAGAACCGCGGAAGTATGATAGCCGCGGGGAGACCAGGCGGCACCCGCTCCGGCGTCTGTCAACTTGGTCCAGTTGTTCATGTTGTTTTGGGTGGTATTACGCCAAACATCGTTGTAGAATCTTTCCTCGACTTTGGTCTCTCCCGGATAGCCGTATCCCCCGAATATCCAGGTATAGCCCCCGTAATTGAGAGCGGTATGTCCGCGTCGCCTGTCCCACGAAGCATAAACAACTCTTCTTTCCCAGGTAGTACTGCCATTTTCAAGCAGCCAGATATCGTGGCAAACGGGATTTACGGGAATGTTGGTGACGCCGCCCAGCAGCCAGATGCCTTGAGCATCTACAACAGAGGCATGTTCGGTCCGAAAAGGAAAATCTCCGGTCGCGGTAGCGATCCACTTATTCGCGGCGGGATCGGTTAGCTTTTGAACCCCGCTCGGGCTGAATTTGTCGTAACCCAGCGGGTCTGTTCCCGTATATCCGTAAGCGCCGCCGAGAATGTACAGCCAAGAGGTAAGGTCCCCCGCCGGCGTCAAGGGCACGGTCTCGACTTCGCCCTCGGCCTTATCCAGCGCTTTATCGACATCTTTTTCGCCCTCAGTCTCCTCGTTTTCGGCAGTCTTGTCTTTGCCTTCTCCTTCATCCTCGCTGTCCGTCACCTCCGCCTGGTAGCCAGCCACGCGGTGCATCACCGCACGCAGGCTTCGCGCATTGTCCGCCGGAGCACCCGCCCCTTCGTACATGCCGGTCGGTACCCCTGCCACGGTTATCTGGGGACTGGAAAAGAGATAGACCTGGATGTCACCTTCCGCATGGGTCATGACGGAAGCATACCGGCGCCCATCCGTTCCCACCCAACGCGCCCCTGTCGAAAAATCATACAGGCCGCCTTCTTCCGAAGTGGGGGGATCTTGTTGGAGGCGGCTGTGGCTGCATCCCAGGTTATACGCTATCTGGCGAATCAGGGCGATATCCGCGGTCTCCACGGGAGTTACGGAAAAGCCATAGCGCTCATCACCATTCGGATCCTTCAAAAGCCATGCGGCGCCGGCATCGCCGGACGTCATCAACACTACAAGATCGGCGCCGTATTCAGCGCGCCAGTCATGAAGTTCTTCCAGCGAATCCTCCGGGTCGAGGCCGTCAGGATCAAAGGCTTCCGAGAAGGTAGCCCGATATAAATCCGTCACGGCATCACCACTCTCCGCATAGGCTACAGGCGTATACAACACCACCCGCAGGCGGAGATCAACGCCGCTGTCGGCAAAGGTCTGGTTCGCCCGCTTGATAGATTGTGCGGTAACATTGTCTATACCGGAACGGTTGGCCCCCGCCCAGATTTCCGCATCCGGGGTATAGGCGAGAAGTACATCGATGGTGGCGGGACCCGCGGATGTATCGGCAGGAGGCGCCACAATAACTCCCTCGGGCACCGGGGTAGGCAATGCGGAACTGCCGGAAACGGCATTTTGGTCTTCCAAAAGAAATTCCGTTACCTGGTAACCACCGGCGCTCACATCTTCGGCAACGACATAAACTTTCCCCTCTTCCTGAATTTCAATCTGAGCAAGCGAGCGTCCGGCGTCATCCAGTGAAACACTGAAATAGCCGTATGCCTTGTCCAGAATGCGTCCACTGAAATTCTGCACACCCGGAACAGGTTCAGATATGGATTCCACCGTCCCGGAATAGGCAACGTCCTCGAACAAATCAAACATTACCGTGTCATCCGGCAAGACTGCATCATCACCCGCCAGCAGGCGCGCATCCAGGACGACCTCCCGTTTCCTCAGGCCGGATTCTACGCCGGAGGTTTCCGGAAGGCCGACCGCCTGGCCCACACCTTGTATCAGGATGGGTACAGACGATTCCGCCGATGCCGCAACGGGGGAAGTATCCACATAAGAAGAAACGCCCAATACAGTCATGCCCAGTAACGGTATGACCATCATGGTTAAAATGAAACGCTTCCCCTTCCACGGTGAGACACGACTGAAAATCATATCCTCACTCCTATCTAAATCCGGATTCAGTGGTTGAAGTTACTTTGATATACACTATAGTACTTACCATTATCGTACAATGCGGCAGGGCGTATCAATTTGCCTGTAGTTTCTATTTTACAGGCACTATCAACACACTGCGGGCGCTACGGACACCTTATCCGTAACACCCTATAAAGATAATTCTTGACAGATTATCCTAGATTATTGCATCTTTCAGTAAAAATGTCAATAAAAATTTTACGAGCGCAGAAATAAATCTCCCGGCGGAAGCAGACCAGTAAACCATGCCGGGATGGCTTTTGCCCTGACACGACTTCCGAACGCTGCATCGTATACCGCGCATCCATGAAGCATTTCACTCATTCGGGACCAGTACTCCAAGAGTGGATATCCATAACGCAAGCAAGGTCGGCTCCATGATACGCCAAAATAAAGTTTTGAAGTCTGAAGTTACTTAAGACTAAAAGGACACTATAAAGAATCCCGCATGAATTCCGGGCACACGCCATCAATCCGTCCTCACGTGCGCCGACCAGCGACCTTCTTGTTTTGTTCGTTCATTTTGAAAGAATTTCTTGATTACGAATAGTCCGTGGAAAACTCGGATTACATAAATATATGCATATTTGATAACTATATTTGATCCGCCAAAAATCGCGTTGCAGGAACCGCTATCTTGCCATCCACGCGATGTAATCTCGGAATCCATCTAACCGGGTCGGCGAAAATGCCATATCATTTCCGTGTGCTTCGGAGTCCAGGGGGTGCCATCAAAGTCGCCCAGCACCGCAATGGTCGTGAACCCTGTCCGGGCAGCCAGGTGTTCCATTTCCCGGGGAGTAGTCCAGGCCCGGGTCATGGATAGTTCCTCCTCATGGAGTGTGTTTCCATTCCTACCCTGTTCGCGCACCCAATGGCGCTCATGGAGGAGTTGCCGCGCGTCATCACGCCACAAGCTGACAAAATGAATGAGCATAATATCCTCGGACGGTATATAGACCGTGTCAGCGAGGGTACGCCGGTTGAAATCCGGTCTTGTTCTATATCGGGCGATTCGGGCCGGTTGGGCGGCCCAGAGGTTGCAAAAGAATTCTCCCCCGGGGACAAGGTGATTGTAAATACACCTCAGACAATTCAGCTGGTCTTCTACCGTCAAACA
>JAKJCY010000460.1:0-247 GCA_022706235.1 Candidatus Hydrogenedentota bacterium
TGGCTACAGGGAAACAAGGGAAAAAGAATTGAGATTGCTTCGCTACGCTCGCAATGACGGACATTCTACGTCATCGCGAGGAACAAAGTGACGTGGCGATCCCGTTGGATTGAGATTGCTTCACTTCGTTCGCAATGACGGAGGGGTGAGATTGCTTCGCTACGCTCGCAATGACGAAGGGTGGCAATGACGAGATTGGTTTGAGATAATACAATTGTGCTGATAGATGAAGTTAAACTAAAAATTA
>JAKJCY010000460.1:349-635 GCA_022706235.1 Candidatus Hydrogenedentota bacterium
GGTTTACTTTGAAGCGGTTTCTGATATCATGGCTTTAAAAAGATTTAGATATGAGAAAAAGTTTGAGGCTGAAGCGGGAAATAATGGCGGATTAAATCAAAAAACAGGTAAAAATGGTCAGGATTTAATTTTAAAAGTACCGGTTGGAAGTACTATCTATTATGATAATGGTACCAGTGTAGAAATGGCAAAATTGGGAGAAGT
This sequence comes from Candidatus Hydrogenedentota bacterium, assembly GCA_022706235.1. Classification (GTDB taxonomy): domain Bacteria; phylum Hydrogenedentota; class Hydrogenedentia; order Hydrogenedentales; family CAITNO01; genus JAAYBJ01. The sequence goes on from JAKJCY010000460.1 coordinate 554, forward strand.
AATAATGGCTTGCAAAGGAGGTAAGGGAGGTAGAGGAAATTATTCTTATAGAGGAGCCACAAACAGACAACCAAAAGAGTTT
>JAKJCY010000461.1 GCA_022706235.1 Candidatus Hydrogenedentota bacterium
CGGTGCTGTCCATTTACTACATTTCCGCCTGCATGGGACTGCTCGCCTTCATCCTCTCCGGCGTATCCAGCATCTACCGTTTCCTGACACTGCTCCTCGCCGCCGCCATCATCCTCTTCGGTGTGCTGGCCCTCCGCTACATGGAATCCCTGGGTCGGCACAAAGACTAATGGAACTATGTACCTGTCTGGCGTAAACATTTGTATAGGGTCCCATTCCCTACATAACCTCTGAGCAAATTACCTTGGGTCCCTTGGCATACCCTTCGTGCAGATACCCCGGCAGGGGTGTTAACCATTAGTCGTTGATTGAGCGATTCGACATTGCAGGCATATTTCTCTAACGCGGGCCTTGCCCGCAATGACGAGATGTTTGGTTTTTGCCATGTGCATGCCACCAGTAAATCCTTAGGATTACTGGTGGTATGCACGCACTGCGCTTTTTCTGCTTCGAAATTTGGTACCCATTTTCGTGGTTTCCGGGTGAGTTATAGGCTCGTGGCAAATCGTTCCCAAATGATTGCAGCGAAACCGGTTGCGGTTAGCGTTCACCAGTAGGCGTACCTTCCCGGGTGCGCCATGGTGCGACCAAAGAATTTTTGGTGAACAACCATGGCGCACCAAGGAT
>JAKJCY010000462.1 GCA_022706235.1 Candidatus Hydrogenedentota bacterium
TCTGAATTCTTAATTCTGAATTCTGACGAATGCAGAATGATGAATTCATGGGCCATCGTGCTGCCCTTGAACCTGGTGTTCTTTAATTCTGAATTCTGAATTCTGAATTCTTAATTCTTAATTCTGAATTCTGACGAATGCAAAATGAAGAATTCAGGGACTACCGTGCTGCCCTTGAACCTGGTGTTCTTTAATTCTGAATTCTGAATTCTTAATTCTGAATTCTTGATGTTTTCGCAAAAAAAGTTTTCTTCGTAGAGAAAGGAGAGACTAATGACATCAAAAGAGGTCCTTTATCGAGAGTTTATACTATCCTTGGTGGACATATTAGTAAAGATCTTTATACTGGCCTGTATCCTGCTCAGAAATTGTTTGCTGGGTTGATCCAAGCAGATGAGGTCCAAGAGGAGATTTTTTAGGAGAACCTTCCGAATTGATCAGGGAACTACGTGCAGTAGTGATAGGCCCTGTTTGGCAGGAGGTCCTTTCGGGTATTTCTGGTCCGAGGAAGTTTGAGGTTGTCAGGAAGCATCTTGCAGCGTTTGATGATCTGAGTATAGGACCAGCGGATTACGAGGAGTCAGCACGATACTTCAAAGCGTGTCGCATTCAAGGCGCTATGGCGG
>JAKJCY010000463.1:0-238 GCA_022706235.1 Candidatus Hydrogenedentota bacterium
GATGGGCTACCAACGCGGGCTTTCCAGCGGCGAGATACTCGCCCAAGTGATTTATTTCATGCGTTTGCTGCGGTCTGAGGGCAAAAACCTGACCAATATCGTCTACATGGGCATGGGCGAGCCGTTCCTGAATTATGAGGCGACACTGGAATCCCTGCGCAGGTTAACAGATCCAACCGCCTTAAATTTTGGCGCGCGGCGGATTACGGTCAGTACGGTTGGAATTATTCCGAAAATT
>JAKJCY010000463.1:384-626 GCA_022706235.1 Candidatus Hydrogenedentota bacterium
CCGCGTCAGCTTTGAGTACGCGCTGATAAACGACCTTAATGACTCGCCGGCAGCCGCTGTTCAACTCGCCACTCTGCTCAAAGGGATGCTTTGCCACGTCAACCTGATCGCCTTGAATCCGAGCAAACAGTATCCTCTGCAAGGCTCCCCGCGCGAGAAGGTCCGCGCCTTCTCAGAAACACTCTCCGAACGCGGCATCCCGGTCACCGTCCGCCTGCGGCGGGGAGTCGAAATCCAAGCCG
>JAKJCY010000464.1:0-275 GCA_022706235.1 Candidatus Hydrogenedentota bacterium
GGCAACTGAAAAAGCTTATTCGTACAGTTTATAATATGGCAAAACGAATAAGCTTTTTCAGTTGCCCTGCCAACAACGTTTTTCAGTTGGCAGGGCAACTGAAAAAGCTTATTCGTTTTGCCTTATTATAAACTGTACGAAAGTTCTGGGACGCGACAAGACCAAGAAGTACGGCTTGGAGTGAGAATCTCGGTGGAGAATGCGTTGGAAGTCTTTGTGCGACAATGGTTCCGGAGAATCGCAAGAGCGGGCATTGTGGCCAGGAATCCCGTTGT
>JAKJCY010000464.1:285-625 GCA_022706235.1 Candidatus Hydrogenedentota bacterium
GCCGTGCTGAATTGCAGACTTTTTCGTTAGAGGCACCAATGGATCCGCACAAGTCGTTCCTTGATGAGCGGCATTCCGGGTACTGTGGGTTCTGCGGTGGGATTCCAGACACACGGGAACTACTCCGGCTGCTGTCAGCACGCACGATCTGTTCGGCCTCCCCTGGGAGAAATGGCGGAACCTTCAGGCAGGTCATGCTCCTTGAAACTATGGTATTGCCCGGCAAGTCTAATCCGCATGTACCCGGCGATGACAGGCAAAACAATAAAGACCAAATCAGGAGGGTTCCAGAGGAATGCGTAGCGACTCTGAAACACATTCGCCGGCGACCGTAGACTTC
>JAKJCY010000465.1:0-250 GCA_022706235.1 Candidatus Hydrogenedentota bacterium
CAGGAAGCGGATCCCGTAACAGGTTCAAGAGCAGTTCCGATTTATCAAACGACATCATATCAATTCAAAGACGCCGAACACGCGGCGGCTCTTTTCGGCCTGAAAGAATTCGGAAATATCTATACGCGCCTCATGAATCCGACAACAGACGTACTCGAAAAACGCATTGCCGCGCTCGACGGCGGAATCGGGGCTCTTGCAGTAGCAAGCGGCCAGAGCGCTATTTCACTCGCAATTTTAAACATCGCGC
>JAKJCY010000465.1:260-623 GCA_022706235.1 Candidatus Hydrogenedentota bacterium
GATGAAATAGTTTCATTCGATAATTTATACGGCGGAACCTATTCATTATTTAAAAATACATTCGCTCGTTTCGGCATAAAAGTTAACTTCGTAAAGTCAAATGATCTTGAAGCGCTGAAAAAAGCCATTACAGCTAAAACAAAAGCCGTTTATGCCGAGTCGATCGGAAATCCGAAACTTGATGTTGCGGATATAGAATCGGCATCGAAAATCGCGCATGAAAACGGAATACCTCTGATTATTGACAACACAGTTGCCCCGTATCTTCTGCGTCCATTCGATTTCGGTGCCGACATCATCGTATATTCGGCAACAAAATTTCTCGGCGGTCACGGAACAAGCCTCGGCGGAATAATAGTCGAT
>JAKJCY010000466.1 GCA_022706235.1 Candidatus Hydrogenedentota bacterium
GCTGGAGCGCCAAACGCGTGCAGCAGGCCCGGACCTCCCTGGAGCGCTTTGCCGTCGCGGCCGGATGCATGATAGATGTTACGGAGCGGTCGGGCGTGCTTGCCCGTCTCATGCGCAGTGTCATGGATGAGGCCGAGTTTCTGGAAGAATTGCGCAATGCCTTGGAGCAACACCGCCCGGAGCGGTTGGAGTCGCTCCTTGGTCATATTTGCGAGAATGCCCGGACATTGAGTGAGAGCAGTCAGGCTGCTCGCGAACTGGTCGGTACCGTAGCGTTTTCTTCGTGAACCTTTTCGCGGCAACCCGTCCCGAAAAAGGGCCGTGTTTTTCCCCTACCAGCGTGCCCGGTGTTCTTCCGCCCAGCCCACCATGTTTTCTATGGGGACGGTGGTTCCCGCAATGTTGAGTGTACCACAATACCGGCCGAACATCTGGTGGGTTTCGGATGCGATGATCAACAGGTTCGTGGAACCGGCCTTCTCATAAAACGGCGTAAACTCAAGGCGCACCGTGTCGCTGGACGCGGTACGCATACGCCAGGGATGCATAAAATCCCGGTCATCGTATTCAAAAAGAATGTCTTCATGAATCTTGTGGAGGCGTCCATTGTACAGGATACCG
>JAKJCY010000467.1:0-327 GCA_022706235.1 Candidatus Hydrogenedentota bacterium
AAGGCTGGATATCCAGTTCGAAGCTGCGCACGCCGTTGTCCAGTTGTATATCCAGCGGGTCATGGCTGTAATCCATGCTGGCGGCGTCGTTTGTCACCGATGCCGCCACTTCCAGCATCACATCCGGCGGACGCAAATGATAACTGTTATGGGTGCCGATAACTTGAATCTGGTTTAGAAGAAGCGGCTGCTCATTGGCCGCTGCGGCCGCGGTAACCAGCAGTACCAGCATTAAATAAAGTCTTGTCATCTCTCTAAGATACTCTTATAGGGTGTTTTCTATTTCACTAAACTTTTTTATTTGACTCTCCTTTTTCCGGTTTGGTT
>JAKJCY010000467.1:354-620 GCA_022706235.1 Candidatus Hydrogenedentota bacterium
ACCGAGGGGGGGGGCGAAAGCGGGCATGGGTCCCCCCTATCCCGCTTTTTTCGGTCTTCTCTACTGTGCCCGCAAAAAGTGGGGCAGCCACCGGCGCGGTTCAGGATTAACTTTGAAAATGAACGCCAATGGATGATGGTGGGGAGGTCCGGTAAGAAAGTCCTTTTCGCCGTCTTGCTGTCCAAATTAAGACAGGGTTAAGATGTATCCCCGCTCAAACTAAGGCGTTTTTAACGCTAATTTTGAGCGGGGATACATCTTAACCC
>JAKJCY010000468.1 GCA_022706235.1 Candidatus Hydrogenedentota bacterium
GGCAAAGATGGGCGCTTTCTTTGCGCGAGGAAGGTCGCTTCCGAGGACGGCGAAGATATCGGGCAGGTGGGCGAAATTACTTCAGTTAATCCGAAAGTGCTTCATGTCCTGTGCCAGAGCGGAATTATTCCAGTCATTGCGCCCATCGCCACGGATGCCGACGGCGGCTCGTGGAATGTCAACGCGGATACGGCGGCGGGCGATATCGCTTCCGCTGTGAGAGCGGAAAAACTCGTGTTTTTAACGGATACCCCGGGATTGCTTCGCGATGTTAACGATACGGAGTCTCTTATTCATCGTGTCCATTCCCGTGATATAGAACGGCTTAAGAAACAGGGTATTATCGCGGGGGGCATGGTTCCCAAAATCGATGCTTGCCTGAAGGCGCTTGCGGCGGGTGTGGGCCGTACGCATATTATTGACGGCCGCGTTCCTCACAGTATGTTGCTCGAAGTATTCACGGATAAAGGTTTGGGGACCCTGGTAAGCCAGGATGTGCCCGAAGGTGTGGAAGGAGTCTAGCATGGACGATTATTTCCTGGTCGACATTATCATCAAGGGCGGTATACTGATGTGGCCCATTATGCTCTGTTCCGTCATCGGGCTGGCCATCAT
>JAKJCY010000469.1 GCA_022706235.1 Candidatus Hydrogenedentota bacterium
GTCAAGGATATGCGCGGTTCCGAGGATAACGATCAGATCCGCGCGAAAGACGGCAAGGTCTATTTCGAATCCAACAACGCGGGCGGTGTGACCGGTGGCCTGGCTACGGCCCAGCCGCTGATTGTAAGGCTCGCGGTCAAACCCACCCCGACCATTGCCAAGGACCAGCGGACCATCGACAAGGTGTCCGTGGAAAATGCAGAGTTGAGCGCTGTGACCCGACGCGACCCGACGATTGTGGCGCGGGTCTGGCCCGTGGCCGAAGCCTTTACCGCCCTGATTCTTCTGGACCTGTATGTGCAGCACTTGGGCTTCCAGGCGCTGGGGTGCGGCAGGTAAAGCCGGAGCTTCGTACCGGCCCCTGCCTCATAGTTTTATGAACTTTGACTTCGGTCTTATTCGCAACTGTACGGCACCTCCTTCGAAACGAACCCACTTGCGCGAAAAACCGGAATGACACGGGTCGGGTCGTAATAAAACGGACACTGAGGATTTGAGAAGGATTCGATATCTGTTTTTATAAGGCTCCTTTAGAAAGCCCTCCACATCAATACGACGATTTTATGGCGGCACTTCGCAGATAAGGTTCTGAAGTGATTTTCTGCCGGATTATG
>JAKJCY010000046.1 GCA_022706235.1 Candidatus Hydrogenedentota bacterium
GAAGGGCGGCGGCCGAATCTTTTTGTCTCCGCCGAAATCGCCGCCATTACGGAATCCAAGGTTGACTACATCCGAAACTTGCCCTTGGAAAAGGAACACTATAAAAATCTTATTACACGCTACTTGGAGACATTTGGAGAAGCAAAACGGGCAGATATTGATCGTCTTCTTCTGGATAAACTCTCGGAAGCTTTTAATGACAGGCAGAAGGGAATCTTTGTTCGAAATCTTCTCCAGGAAATGAAGCGAGACGGAACGATTAGAGCTGTGGGAGCAAACCGATGGGTCAAATGGTCTCTGTCTAAATCAATAAAAAAAGAAATCCATTAGACAGAGAATTAGTCATAGATTTTCGTATGTGTTGTTTCATGATATTGAAAATTAAGAAGTTATTTTCTGTCTAAGCCTTGTTACTTTTTTTACGTTTAGACAGACACAGTCTTATCTTGAAGGGAATTTTACTGGACATGTTGTTGAAATGACGGGTAAGGACGCCGGAGAAAGAATATGACCCTCGGTTCCGGGCAATCCTCCGTCCAACGCCCCTTTCTCCGCTATGCGGTGGAAGCGGGGTGGACGTATCTGCCCCCCGGAAGAGGCGTTGCGCCTGCGTCACCAGTCCGGTGCTGGACGCGGTGCTTGTGGACCAGTTGCAGCGCCTGAACCCGGGGAGGATGACGCCTGCCTGCTCCAAATTCACCCAGGTAGTCGCGCACCCCGCTCAAGGTGACGTAGGCGTTGTGTTTTCCCGAGGGACGTTCCAGGCGGCGCATCTTTGGAAGGGAACTTCCCCGTGCAACTTTCTTTTGGGTCATGACAACCATCCTTTCCATAAATTCGTAACAATGTTACGTTTCGGTTAAGGTTACGTTGCACGGGCTGACCCGGTAAACATCGGTTTTGCCTGATATTTCAGGATTTTTTGAATGGTGGGCGATGCGGGGCTCGAACCTGCGACCTCTGCCGTGTGAAGACAGCGCTCTAACCAGCTGAGCTAATCGCCCATGAGGATGCACGATGATAACACAGTATCCAAAAGGTGGTCAAATCGGCGGTTTGACGGTGTCGGTTTTCATGCACGATATCCTGAAGGCGTGTTCGAAACGCACGCCCCGCGCGGTTATGCTATACTATCGGTCGTTATGGATGCTTTGAATGTGTCAGGAGGTTTTGTCTCATGCGAATTGTATTGACATGCGTTGCCGTCCTCTCCGTTGTTTCTGTTGCGGCGGCAGAGGGCGTGCTGTCCGATATCATGTCCGGGGCTTTGGTCGATCCGGAAGTCGGGGTGTATGCCTGGTACGAACTGAAGGATGCCAAGACGGGAAATAAATTGTTCATGCGGCAGGCCATTGTCGGGCAAAAAGAGGTGGGCGGCAAAACGGGGTATTATCTCGAAACCGAGGTGGTGCCTGAAATCGGTTTTCCCGTCATTTACCGGCTGTTGTTGACAGGGCCGGCCTCCGATGCCCGGAATGTGCATGAAATTCTGGTACGGGAAGGGACGGAACCGCCGCAGAGCCTGGCACCCGATATTCTGGCCTCGGGAAAAGACGGGGTCACGGAAGGCGACCGGACTTCTACCGGGATGGAAAAGATCACCACGCCGGCGGGCGATATGGAAGCCGAACATTTCGTCATTTCACAAGGCCTGTTAAAAACAGAGGTCTGGGTAAATAGAACCATCCGGCCCATGGGCATTGTCAAGATGACCAGTCCCGACGGGAAACTTCTCCTGACGCGCTACGGCGAGGGCGGCCGTGACGCCGAAAGCGCCATGGACCGGCAAGCCCCTGAAGATACTTCCAATAATGTTTCGGTCCGCGTGAACAAGGGACCCAAAAAAAACTTTAAAGGGAAGGGCATGCCGTAAGAACCGGGGCCCGGGACGGCTTTTCTGACGCTTTATTGACCCGGGCTTCCGGTCTTTCCCGCTCCCGGGCGGGCGGAGACGCCGACGTAAGCCCGGAACTTTTGCCAGTTTGGGACCGCATGCAAGGCCGGTATTGAACAACGGTTCGTACCGTCTTGAAACGGATACCCCGTGAACAGTTAGAATTCTGTGGTGCCGTAATTGCCGCGGTGAAGGCGGCGGGCAGAATATCCAGTTGCAACCCAGGAGTATTACCTATGAAACAGGTATTTTTCGCGATTGTGCTTCCAGCGGTTCTTGCCTCCGCCATGGTGATGGCTGCGGAAGGCGCCAGTATCCCGATAACCGGCACGGAAGCGCCCACATCGCTGCAGACAATTGCAGGGACACCCACCATGCTGACGGTGGTGCTCAAGGATTCGGGCGCCCGCGATCCGAACCTGAAACTGCTGGAGCTACGCCAGGACCGTCTTATTCTGATGAATCAAAAGGGCGACATCGTCCCGTACATGATGGACTCGATTGAAAGCCTTGAAGTACAGGGAGGCCTTGTCGAAAAACGTCATACCCAGGCGTTGGATTCCCAGGTGCTGAAAGCGGAGCACCAGCGGGTCGTACAGCGCGCGTGGGCCCGTGCCCGGGAGATTTACGGCGAGTCGGATGACAACCAAGGCTTGAAAATACAGGCGGCAACCATGCTCGCCCTTTCGAACGATGAAGATGCGCATAATTATTTGCGCAACTTGGCGGAATCCAACGATATCGAGACACAGTTGGGAGCCGCCGGAGCGCTTTACCTGGTGGGCGACACCGTTTCGGAAGCCCTTTTAGGCCAGGGCCTGGACAGCGGCAACCGCAACGCCCGGGTCAAGGCAGCGAGCCTGGCGGGACTGTGCGGCTATCAGAACGGCGTTATCCTGTTGCGAAGCATGTTCCAGGACCGGGCGGTCCAACTGTCCACACCGGCGGCGCGCGCGCTCGCCCGTCTCGGTGTTCGGGATATCCTTCCCGGGTTGATGAAAATGATTTTTGAACTGCACGCGGATAAAGGGAAGGCCGCTATTTTCGGCATGACCCGGTTGGGCGACGCCGCATTAGTGGAAGATCTGAAGTTCCGCCTGCTGGAAGCGGAGGGCGTGGTCCGGTTCCGGCTTGTGGAGGTCCTGTTTAACCTGAACGACCCGGTGGGCGTTGAAGAATTGAAGGATATTTTCAAGAACTATCCAACCCTGTCGCCGGAAGTGGCGTTGCTGCTGGCCCGGCACGGGGATTATGAAGCCACGCAGTACCTGCGCAACCGCCTCTCCCGGCGCGAAGACCCCACGGAGGAAAACCTCAGTTACCGCGCGCGTAACGCCCAGGCCCTGCTGCAAGGGGGCGACCCGACGGCCATGGCCGTATTCCAGGAGCTGCTGCGAGTGAACAATGAAAACGTCACGGAACTCGTGTTTGAGCTGATGACGGAACTTGGCCAGGCCAGCCTGATTACGCTGCTCCAGCCGAGCATCGAAAATGTGGACAAGGAATACGCCATGAACGCCTGCAAAGCGGTGATTGCCCTTGCCATGCCGGAATTCCGGGAAAGACTGTTGAGTTACCGGGAAGAATTCGGTGTTTGATGTCCTGCATGTCGTTGTGTCGGGCCGGGTACAAGGTGTTGGTTTTCGGTATGCCGCACGCGTCGAAGCGGTCGGCCTGGGGTTGACCGGCTGGATAAGAAACCGCGCGGACGGCAGCGTTGAGGCCCGGTTCGAAGGCGCCAGGAACCCGCTCGAACAAATATTGGCGTGGTGCCGGCAAGGTCCGGCCTGGGCCTCCGTCACGGGAGTGGCGCATGAATGGAGCCATGCGGAGAATATGCATGAGACCTTCGAAATCCGGCGATAACGCCCTGGAAAAGGCCGTGGCTTCCTTCTTGCGGGATTCCCTGGCGGCGCGGTATGCGCTGGACAACATCCGGCGGTACCGCGCGTTTGACGGGTTGCCGGACACCACCGTTACCGCTCTCCATGATTTCGGGCTTCGGCATATCTACCCGGATTGGGAGGAGCGGTGTTTTCAGGATGAAGCCTTTGAGAGACTGATGGCCCTGCTTGACGCGCCTTTGCGCCTGGCGCCGCTCACGGCCGCCACACTCAAATCCCTGGTGCGTTTTGGACGCCACCTTCCCCGGGCGGTGGATGCCGGCAAGCAGGTCATTCAGGCCTTTGAAGCGACACGCTCCCTGGAACGGGACTTGGTGGATGTCATCCGTGCCCAGGAACCCTGTTCTGTGGAAGAGCCCGAACTCCGAACATGCGCGGCGGCCGGATTTGCCGAACTGGGCACACGGCGGTACGAACATTTTATCGAAAACATTGTCGCCCTGTTGGTATTGCTCTCACAGCGGAGCCTGCTGGAAACGGGCGCTTCGGTCATGAAGGATATTGCCACGGCCATGGAGAAGCGGCCCTCCCTGTATGATGAAGCGGAACGGGAGGGCATGCGCTACGCCGTGGCGGTGATGTCGGAGGGCCGGGCCCTTTTCGACACACTGGATCCCGCGGCGGTGGAAAACGCCATAGGCGCGATCCCCACGGTGGAGCGGGACTGGTTTGACAGTATTGTCCGGTTGGCCTAATGCACCCCGGACCGCTCTGGTCATTGCGGATGTACGGGTATCGCCAGCCGCAACCGGGCACCTTTCGTGCGATTCCACGTTCAATAGTCGTGACAACAACCATCCGGGAGATTATGAAGGAGTTTTGTGATTATGGACATTCTTAAAGGAAAGAAAGCGATCGTAACGGGCGGCGCCCAGGGGCTGGGCGCGTCCATTTCCGGACATCTGGCGGAAGAAGGCTGCGAGGTCGTCATCTGGGACATCAACCGGGAAGCGGCCGAAACGACGGCCCGTGAAATCAGCGGGCGCACGGGCCTCCCGGTCTCCTGTGACAGCGTGGATGTGACGAATGCCGAAAGGGTGCGCGAGGCGGTGGATGCGGCCGCGGCGCGCCTCGGGCGGCTGGATATCATGGTCTGCAACGCGGGCATCCTGATTTCGGGCGATTCGATTACGCTGGAGGCATCGGCCTGGCGCAAGGTGCTCGAGGTTGACCTGACCGGCTATTTCCTGTGCGCGCGGGAAGCGGCTCGGGTCATGCTGCCCCAGAGAAGCGGCGCCATCATCCAGATCAACTCGAAATCGGGGAAAAAGGGCAGCTTCAAGAACGCCGCCTATGCTGCGTCAAAGTTCGGCGGTATCGGACTAACGCAGAGCCTCGCCTTGGAGTTCGCGGAACAGGGGGTGCGCGTGAACGCGGTGTGTCCAGGCAACCTGCTCAATTCGCCGCTATGGGTAAACAGCCTGTTCAAGCAGTATGCCAAGAATCAGGGCATCAGCGAAGCGGCGGTACGCCAGAAATACATTGACCAGGTACCCATGAAACGGCCTTGTGAATACCGGGACGTGACGAACGTGGTGGTATTTCTTGCCAGCGATGCCGCGGGCTACATGACCGGCCAGGCCATCAATGTCACGGGCGGCCAGGAAATGCGATAGGAAGGGTCATCCTCCCACGCTGTTGGAGGCCAGGCTTTCCCACACGGGGGTTCCATAGAAGGCGCAGAGGAGGGCTCCTCTGAACAAAAGGTTCATCGGCACGTCCAGGATGTGCAGGTAAAACACGAGGAAAAACAGAATCAGCACGCTGTAGGGGCCGATTTTTTCAAAGCTTCGCTTCATTTCATAGGGCAGGAAATACTCGAGCACATGATGGCCGTCCAGCGGGGGTAGCGGTATCAGATTGAACAAGAGCAACACCGCGTTTATCATGACCAGGTACAGCACGATCATGATGAACTGGTCCAGGAGTCCTGATTCCGGCAGAAACGCCATGGCGCGCAGCAGGGCAACGGAAAAGCACAACAGCAGGAAATTCGAGCCGGGCCCGGCCAGCGCGATAAATACGGGGCCCCGTTTCCGGTCCGTCAAATTACGCGGATTAAAGGGCACCGGCTTTGCCCAGCCAAACAGAAATCGGATTCCGGTAATCATGGCAAACAAGGGCAGGATAACGGTGCCCATCAGGTCGGCATGCTTGATGGGATTGAGGGTCATGCGTCCCATCAGGCGCGCAGTCGGATCGCCCCAATAGTTGGCCATGGCGGCGTGGGCGCCTTCGTGCACGCTCAAGGAGAAGAGCAGGCATACATATTGCATGACAATGACGCTGATTCGATCTGACACAAAATATCCTTACTGAAGTACAGGGAACCCAATGGCAGCGGCGGCGTTGGTTCCACACTAGGGAAAAACAACAATCCTCTTTTGCGCAGCGCACCGCCGCCTCCTGAACGCGTATTTTACCTGAGCAGAGCGCAAGCATTCAATGCCTCGAAAGCGGGCTTTCGCTTACAATCCGCCCGCGAGGAGCAACAGCAGAATAAACACGCCCAAGGCGATGCGATATTTTCCAAAGGGCTTGAAACTATTCCGGCTGATATAATTCATAAACGCAGCAACCACGAGATACGCCGTCAGAAAGGCCGTAATCCCGCCCACCGCGATTAGGGCCCATTCACCCAGGCTGAGGTCCAGGCCGGTTTTAAAGGTTTTGTAGGCGGTGGCGCCGAGCATGGTCGGCACCGCCAGAAAAAAGGAAAACTCGGCCGCCGCGGGACGGCTTGCTCCGAGGATTATGGCGCCGATGATGGTGGCGGCGGAGCGCGACGTGCCGGGTATCATGGCAAGGCATTGAAAGACGCCGATGGCGAACGCCACGCCCATGCCGATGTCGGCCACGTGTTCAAAACGCGCCGCCCGCGGGGCGGATTCCAGGTAGAGCAGGGCGAGCCCCCCGGCAATAAGCGCCACCGCAATACTGAAGGGATTAAAGAACCATGCCTCAATCGTGTCGCCCAAAAGCACACCCAGCAGGGCGGCGGGATAAAAGGCGACAATAATTTTTATCCACAGCCGGCAGGTCGCCAGAAAGTCCGCATCCCGGTGAAAGGGGAAAAGGCGTTCCCGGAAATACAGCATCACGGCAAAAATCGCCGGAAGTTGAATGACGATCATGAAGGTTTCCGCAAATCCGGGGCTGCCTTTCAAAGGCAGCCACTGCTCCAAGAGAATCAGGTGGCCCGTACTGCTTACGGGCAGGAATTCTGTCGCGCCTTCCACAATACCCAGGATGATTGCTTTAATCAGGGTCACGGGTTATCCTCCTTTGCACAAAGATGATGAGAGATGCTAATTATACAGGAAAAAAAGTTCAGACTTCCTGAACTCGTCGGAATATACAATGGCACTTTTTGTGAAAACACATAGACTGAGTAAAGAAGGAACTGACTGCCAAATAGCCCCTGAGTACAGCGTATAATCGTGTTTTTCATGCTTGCTATTTGGTAGTCTGTCCCTTCTTTACGGTCTTTTGCGTCAAACTTTTGTGCCATACTGTTTTCCGGAAAACCACGTCAAAACCCTGTCGAGGTCAGGAAGTCTGAAGTTGGGGGGGATAAAGTCATGTTCCGCCAGCGCCCGACGTGTTCCGACTTTCTTGCATCCCGGCGATTCGCGCTAGTTCACCGCAACCAGTTCGTTATAGTCTTTCTTGGGGGCGTTATCGAAATAGAAATTGTTTTCCGGGCCGAACCAGCCGACGCTCCAGCGGCGGTTGCGCTCGCCGTAGGCGTTTTCTTCGGGCGCCCATTCCCAGGCCTCACTGGAGATATGCCCGTCGCACCAGACGACATTGACCCGCCCGAAATGGCGGAAGTGGAGGGAGGGGGACAGGAAGTAATCGCCGGGGCGTCCGCGCGGGTAGTCATGGGAGACCATTTTGGGCGGTTCAATGAAACTGTATTCCAGGATATGCCCGTCCTGGGGAATGGCGGCGTCGGCGAACATCAGGGTCTGCGACGGGTTCGCGATGGCGATATCCTTCATGCCCAGGCGCACGGCGCGCACGGGCTCTTCCACGATGCTTAACTGGGATCCGACATAGGCCATGTTGTAGCCGTAACCGCCTGCGCCGCCTTCAAAGACATTCTGGGCATCTCCATGTTTCTTGAATTCGGAAAAGAGGGGACATTCCTTCACGCGGCCGTCGGGCACATAGTCAAATATCGGGCCGTAGCGCGGATCGAAAGGGGTGGAGGGATTGGGTGTTTCACGACCGCCGTGCCAGCGTTTGCGCCCCCCGAAACTATCCGGATCGGCGCCGGGCAGCATGAAGTCATACATGTCCGCCGCCGCAGGCAGGTAATGTCCGTTATGCTCGGCGGCATACATGGTGTTGGCCAGAAACAGCTGGCGCAGGTTGTTGATACAGTGGGTATTGCGGGCGTGGGCCCGGGCGCGCGACAGGGCGGGCAACAGCAGTGCGGCGAGTATGCCGATGATGGCAATGACCACGAGCAGTTCAATCAGGGTAAAGGCATTGCGCCGACATGCATATTTGTTCATGGCGCGGGCCTCCGGTTGCCGGCATGGCGTCGCAGCATCATTCCCGCCACCAGCGGTAACAGTAGCGCAAGCAATGCCGCTCCCCCAAGCGGCATGGGCACTGCCTCAAAAACGAAAGAGGCAGACCCGACCAGCGCGGTCTCTTGCGGGTCGGCATACAGATAGATAAACACGGTGGCCGTGTCGTGCTTGTTATCCGTTTCCACGCGCACGCTGAATGGGGCGCACCCGTTTGCAAGGGCGACCTGGTGGCCAGGCAGGTCCGGGCGGGCATCCTGCCCGGCGGGCGCACCGTTTTCCACTGCCAGGGTAACGGTTTGTTCGCCGGTCAGGACGTTACCGAAGGCGTCGTAAATGGGGCTGGTGATAAAGGCCACGGGCCCCGGCGCGGTTTGATTGGGCCGGGCCGTGAAAATCTCCACAGGGCTTGTGGCGGGTCCGGGGACCAGGGAATAGGCGTAACGGCCATGAAGAATGCCATCCAGGGAAATGGCGGTCACTTCGGCAAGCCCGGCCACGGCGCCGCCCCTCCACTGGAAGGCGATGACGCCGTCCAAGGAAGCCGTCTGGATACCGGGGACATCGCCATCCGCATCCGGACTGACGATGGAACCCAGCGTTGCGGCCACGGTAAACAACGTACCGTCCGGAACGAGACTTTCATCCTCAAGCAGAATGGGGTCACTGGTGAAGGACACCACATCGCCCGGTTCGCCCACCACCCCCGCGGACGGTTCCGCACGCAGCATTACGACGCCGCTGTCGCCGGAGATATCCCCGTCGCCCGCAACCGAGGCCAGGACAAAAAGACCCGCGTAGCGGCTGCGGAAGGTTACCTGGTTAATTTCCATATCACGGGTCACCGAGGTGATGCCGTCCCGGGTAAACTGCGAACCGTCATAACGGAAGGGTTGCATCCCGGCTTCATCCAGTCCAGCTATTTCGCTGCTCGTGTAAGCGAGGGTCAGTCGGGCATCCTGCACTTGCGCCGCTTCGAAGTCGGATTCACTGCTTAAATAATTGCGTATCGCGCCGCTTTTCAGCAGGCCCGGGATATCCGTTCCGGGAGCGGGGTCTTCCACGTCGGCAATATCCACCCTGCAATTGTAACTACGCAGGCCGGATCGAATTCCCTGGGAAACCAGGGCAATGGCATTACCCTGCGCGTCGGCGGCTTCGCCCAGCAGCGTGCCCGCAGGGCTGCCGCCGTATTCCGGGGGTATTTCAAGGGCAAGCACCGTGTTTTCCGGCCGTTCCGGGTCGGTATCGGCCACACGCATCTCATAATCATCGAGGATGCCGTCCCCATCGGTATCCACATCCCGGGCCACGGTGGACACACCGTTGATTTCGGGGGAAACGTACCCCAGCACGCTGTCGGTCATATTGATGAACGCTGAAATGCGCAAAAAATGGAACCGCGAAATGCCTTCCGAAACACCGGTTTCGTCCACGGGCACGGCCCATCGGATATCAAAGGCATCGCCGCCCCCGCTGCGGTCCGTCAAGCCCACCGTAAACGGATCATCGGGGCGCATGAAGCTGTCGAGATATTTCTGGAGGGTCGGGGTGAGTTCGGCATAGCCCCAATCATACTCCTTGCCGTTGGTATTCGGGTTCAGCACATTGCCGGCCAGCGGCGGGTTGGGATTGGGGATGCCCTGTGGGAGTACGCCCCGGTCCAGGTTCCTGCTCCCCGGGATGACATACCAGGGGTCGTCCGGGACGCCGTTGGCGTTGACGTCCTCGCTGATTTCGATTAACGCAGGTTCGCACCACTTGCGGTAGGGGTCGCCGCCCGCCCAGAAACTGTTGCTATAGACAATGAAATCGTAGCCCATCAGGTTGTCAGGATGGTCCTCGATAGGCGTATTGAATTGGAGCAGGAGGTAACTGCCTGGTTCGGGACCGGGGCGGCCGACGGAACAGGTTTTGCTGTTGCTTGCCGCGTACACACTGCCGCCGACCGGTTCGCCCAGCACATGCTCCACGGTGGTAAATCCCGACACGGGGTCCAGGGCATTGCTGGAAACCACCACATCGGCCCAGGGGTCTTCAGCGTCGGCAACGGCAGGTACAACCGCCGTAAAGAAAATGCAACACAGCATCTCTGCTGTGCGGCGGGGGAAAAACAGACTGACCATGGAGGGCGCTCCGCTTTCTGTTGCCCGTCGCAACAGGTTCGGCGCTCCGTCCGAAAACGCGTGAAAGACATATTTCCGCGAAGCGCACTGAACTACAAGCCACTATCGGCAGGTCTTCGGGCTTACAGGCAAGGCGTAAAAGCCACCTACGGGCGCCGCTTCCCAACCACTCTCCGAGAGTAGCCAGTGCGTTTCTTGCGCCATTCGTTCCTGTTTACCGCTGCGGGGCAGCTCCGGAATTCAACCGGATTCCCTCTTAGCGCATATGCATTGGAGTAACATACACGAACCGACCCGCTTATGATACCATACCGGGGCCTGGACCGCAACAGGTCCGCGACCGCATCAGCACCTGGGACACAATTCGTGAACCGATTTTGGGGGGTACTGAACCGAAAACAGGACCATTCAGGCGGAACGGGTTTCATTTACCATCCCGGGGGCGGCTATCGGAGCGGTGAAACCAGACGGACCGTTACAAGGTCATATTAGACCCTTTGGTGAGTGAAACGCTTCTCTTTGTGTCGAAGGTTAAACGATATAGTTGGCTACAATTTAAGGAGATTAAACATGAAGTATGGATGGACGGCCATGATGATGTGTCTCGTAAGCGTTGTTGTTGCTGGTTGCGCCGGCCTGGGCAAGCAGATGACGGACGAGGATATGATCCGCTCGACCGTGACCACCTTGAAAACCGCGCTGGAAACTAAAGACTTGGACTTGCTGATGACCACCTTCTCGGATGATTTTTACCATCCGGAAGTCGGCGGCAAGGAAGAGGGCCGTGATATGCTGCAAACGGCGATAGATGCCGGGTATGCCGATGACGGCGAAGTATTCCTGGATGACATGGAAATCACCATGAAGGAAGACGGCACCGCCACGGTGTATCCCATTGACCTGTCAGGCCCTCCCGGATCCGTCAGTGTGGAATTGACGCTGAAAAAGGAAGAGGCTGGCTGGCACATCATTGAGTTGTCCCCCGACGGTATGTAAGCCGATAAGACAACAAGCATGGCTACGCAGACTCTCCGCAAATCGCGGGAGTCTGTGTTTTTTTTAGAAGACGCTTTGTCCCCGGGAACAGGTCCCGGATCGTTCCCGGTTATTTCAAAAATACATACCGCAACAAAAACGCGACAGCGGTACCGTACATGATGGGATGCACTTCCCGGCGGCGGCCCGCCGCCGTCTTGATGACGGCGAAAGAGATACATCCGGCCGCGATGCCTTCCGTAATGCCGTACCCGAGCACCATCATGGCAATGGTGAGAAAGGCGGGCAGGCTTTCGGTAATATCCTCCCACTTGATTTTGCCCAGAGGCGCGAGCATAAGAAAGCCCACGGCAATAAGGGCGGGCGCCACGGCGGGATACATGGGCACGAGGGCGCCCTGAATGCCCAATGATTCGTAATAGGCCGGGGCGACATTCGTGCCAACCAGGGCGATCACCGGCGCGAACAAAATGGCCGCGAAGAAACATAGGCCGGTGATGATGGCCGCCAGGCCGGTGCGCGCGCCCGCGGCGACGCCTGTGGCGCTTTCAATGTAACTGGTGACCGTGGAGGTGCCGCACAAGGCGCCAATGCAGGTGCCCAGCGCGTCGGAGAGAAAAGCCCGGCCCGCACGGGGCAGTTTACCGTCTTCGGTCATAAGCCCGGCCTGGTTACTCACGCCGACCAGCGTACCCACCGTGTCGAACAGGTCCAGAAAGAAAAACAGGCCGATGGCCAGCAGCGCGTCCTGCCAGCGTGCCCACAATTCGCTGAATCCCAGGTTAAAAAAGGTTTCCGTGGACCAGGTGAACTCCGGCAGGGTCCGGGGAATGACGCCGAACAACAGTCCAAGCCCGGTGGTGAACAGAATGCCAATCAGGATGCCGCCGTTCACCTTGTAGGCCATCAGCACCGCAATTAAAAAGAAGCCCGCAATGGCAATCAGCGGCGCGGCATGTTTCATATTACCCAAAGCGACCATGGTGGCGCTGTCAAGGACAATAATACCGCTCCACTGCAGGCCGACAAAGGCTATAAACAGACCGATAGCGGGGCCGATGGCATTTTTCAGACACAGGGGAAAGACATCCATGATTTTTTCCCGGAACTTGAACAGAGACAGCGCGGTGAATAACAGTCCGGAGAACAACACGATGGTCAGGCCCGACTGCCAGGAAAAACCCATGGCCATGCACACGGTG
Organism: Candidatus Hydrogenedentota bacterium; assembly: GCA_022706235.1. Taxonomy (GTDB): domain Bacteria; phylum Hydrogenedentota; class Hydrogenedentia; order Hydrogenedentales; family CAITNO01; genus JAAYBJ01. Next base: position 12,664 of record JAKJCY010000046.1, read on the forward strand.
AAGGTAAACAGGAAATTTTCGCCCATGCCCGGCGCCAGCGCGATGGGGTAATTGGCGAGAAAGCCCATGAGCAGGCACGCCGCCGCCGAAGAGACGCAGGTCGCCAGCAGTACCGATCCGAAGTCCATGCCAGCCATGGCCAGGACGGTCGGCTGCACGAACACAATATAGCTCATGGTGGCGAATGTGGTCAGACCGCCTATCACCTCTCGCCGCACCGTGGAATGGGCCTCGGTAATGCCAAAAAACTTGTCAAGCATATGCGTTTCCTTCCGGTTTCCGGGCACACGCTACCAGTGTTTACAAGGCTCTCCCTTTCATCAGTGTATTATACAGCATAACGTGACAGCCCCAAATCCTATTTTGATTCTTTGTACTACCCGGTGCTATAGTCTGGCCGGCGATGGGGTTCGCCATTAACCGTTCCGCTTCCATGTGGTTCTGATAACTCCTACCCGGGCCTGGTCACGTTCAATCAAGAGTCCGTGTCTTCCAAGGCGTGCATCGGCCGTCCATACCCGTAACAAGAGACACAGGCAGGTTTTGTCTTCGTCATGGATGAGAAACAGCTAAAAACAGGTCCCCGCCATGATCTTTAATCTCGCAGAACTGTTGCTGGCCGCATTGATTGCCGACTGGCTGTTCCGCAAGTGCAAGATGCCCGGCCTGGTCGGCATGCTTTTGACCGGCGTCCTGTTCGGGCCGAATCTGCTGGGCATGATATCCCCCGCCCTGTTTGATGTGGGGGTGGAACTTCGCCCTATGGCGCTGGTCGTTATCCTGTTGCGGGCGGGCCTGAAACTGGACCGGCAAACCCTGAACCGCGTGGGCGGCCGCGCCCTGGCCCTGGCCTGTGTTCCCGCCTTTTTGGAAGGCGCGGTCGTTGCCCTGCTGGCGCCCCGTCTGCTGGGCCTATCGCCCATGGCCGCCGTAGTACTGGGTGCCGTGCTGTGCGCCGTCTCCCCGGCGGTCGTCGTGCCGATGATGTTGAACTGCATAGACCAGAAGCGGGGCTCGCGTACAGGCGCTCCCACCATGGTGCTGGCCGCGGCCTCCCTGGAAAACACCCTGGTCATCGTCATTATCAGCGCCTTGACCGCCATGTTCGCGGGGGCACCGGAGAACCCGATACGTGCACTCGCTGTCATTCCCGTTTCCGTTTTGATCGGCACTGCCATCGGTTGCCTGACCGGCCTTGCGCTGTGCCGGATATTTGAACGGTTCAATCCGCGTGCGACGCGGCGCGCCATCGCCCTCATCGGCATATCCCTGGTCCTGATGCACGGCGAACAACTGGTTAAAGCGTGGTTTCCCTTCGTCTCCCTGCCCGCCGTCATGGCCATCGGCTTCATCATGCTGGAACGGTACGAGCCCTACGCCCACGAGATGGCATTAAAACTTTCCAAAATATGGATATTCGCCGAAATCCTGCTCTTTACCATGATAGGCGCCCAGCTGGAGCTTAACGCGGCCATTCCGATACTCATGACGGCCTTGCTGCTGATGGGTGCAGGTCTTGTCGCCCGGTGTCTGGGCGCGCAACTCTGTCTGTGGCGCAGCTCTCTTCCCATGGGCGAACGTCTGTTCGTCTGCGCCACCTGCCTCCCAAAAGGCACCGTACAGGCCGCCGTAGGGGCCATGCCCCTGACCGCACTCGCAGCAGCGGGAATGGACACCGGCCCCGGGGAGGTCATCCTGACCATGGCGGTGCTGAGCATTGCCGTGACGGCACCTCTCGGCGCCTGGGCGATTTCGTATGCCTCAGAGCACTTCCTGGAAAAACAAGAGCCAGATTCAGACTACCTGAGCTCATCGGAAATGCCCGCAGGCTCGTAAACAAACAAAAAGATGGAGCAAAAAGGGACTGATGACGAAATAGCCATCAGTAACGAAGGATACATGTACTCTACTGACATTGGCTATTTCGTTGTCTGTCCCTTTCTTGCGGCTTGTAAGAAGATGACCACAAAAAAGACTGTCAACCCGGATTCCGAAATATCATTAGGAAACCTTGTCGAGAACAGGAAGTCTGTACTTATAGCGTCCACCCCTCCCGGTACGGGGGAGTAATCATGGCCGTGGCGTCGTCGTTATTCGGAAATGTAAGCGAGGCGCTATCCCAGCGCAGTATGGTACGTGGGAACCGCTTGGCGATATTGCCCAGCAGCGCCGTTTCCGTAAGCGGACCGGAATAGGCGAAGTCCGCCCCGGCCGGCGTGCCGTTCTTGCAGCCGCGCACCCAGTCCATCTCATGGGAATCCGGCACGCGCTCCATGGTCTCCGGCGGCGGGGTGAACGCCTCCATGCGCGCCTTGGGCAGCAGGCGCGGGCTGTTACCGTAGGTACCGCAGGTGAGCAGGCCCGATTCGCCGATAAACAGCGCGCCGCCCTCGCCGTCGCCCAGGTCGCGTGGGTCTTCCACGTCCGGGTGGCGGGGCGGTTCAAGTCCGTCGTACCAGGACACCGTAACCGGGGGCATATCCCCGCGTGCCGGAAACTGGTAGCGGACGATGGACGCGATGGGATGGGTTTCGTCATTGAGATCGGTACTGTTCGCCTCCACCGTTTCCGGCGCGCCCAGGTTTAATGCCCAGACGACGGGGTCCAACGTGTGCGCACCGCGATCGCCCATCATGCCACAACCGAAATCCAGCCAGCTGCGCCACGTGCGCGGGTGATAGCAGGAATGGTACGGGCGGAACGGCGCGGGGCCGATCCATAAGTCCCAGTCCAGCGTTTCGGGCACGGGCGGCGTTTCTTCCGGGCGTGTGCCCCGGGATGCGCTCCAGCTGGCATGACCCCAGGGATAATAGGTCAGGCTGCACCAGGTCAAGACTTCACGTACGGCGCCGATGGCGCCCGAGGCGATCCACTCGCAAACCTGCCGGGCATCCTTGCCCGAATGCCCCTGGATGCCCATCTGCGTGCATACACCCCTTTCCGCCGCAACCTGTGCTAGCCGGTGCGACTCGTATACGGTGTGAGTAAGCGGTTTCTGACAATAGACATGCTTGCCGGCCCGCATCGCCGCCATGGCAATAACGGCATGGGTATGGTCGGGCGTGGCGATGACCACGGCGTCAATGTCCTGCTGCTTCTCCAGCATCACGCGGTAGTCTTTATACACAGTTGCGTCAGGATACTGGTTAAACGTTTTGGCGGCATAGTCCGAATCCACGTCGCACAAGGCTATAATATTTTCTGACTGCAACGCACGCAGATTGGCCGCACCCATACCACCCACGCCAATACCGGCAATATTCAGTTTTTCGCTTGGCGCGGCGTAGGCCGTCCCGCCCAGCACGTGACGCGGTACAATATGAAATACCGAGGCAGCAGTAAGCGCCGAACCTGTGCTAAGGAAAATGCGTCTATTGATTCTTTTCATGGTGAAAGTCCCTGATCGGTATCTTTTCGCGAAAATCACAAGCCCCGTAACGTCAACAAAGTGCAGGTTTGAATTCCGCATAGGCCACGAGTAAAATGCTATGCAGAGTATACATTAGCCTATTGGTACAGGTACAGAATTTTACAGGTCAGCGCAAAACTGCTAACACGCACATAAATTTTTAAAAGATACAGGGAAGATATATTCGATTCGCTTGTTGTTAAGAAGAAAATTGCTCGAGAAGATGGAATATTGCAAAAGGAGTTGGCTTTATGGAAAAGATTATCCCCGTTGAACGCCTTGAAGCATTCGAGGAAAGACTGGGTATTACACTGGAAGGAGTAACCGCCAAAATTTATTTACACGAAGACGGTGGAAACTGGATGTATGTTCTAGGTGAAGTATATCCGATTGACGGGACTAAAATAAATAAAAACATTGAAATAATTGCAACAGCACATGATGATTCGGGAAGAGTTTTGTATAAGAGCGATACAAGGGTCGAGGCAGAATCTTTCTATGGATTTGAAGCCTTTGAAATAGTCATACCAAATGCTTACTTGCAAGTTTCTAAAATCCGTGTGTATCCTAAAATAGAGTCATAATTATTTATGCTAAAAATTATACGAGATAGTTTATTAATTGAAGGACGTAACTCACCAAGACTTTTGTCGGATCTTGCAGGTCTAGAGCAATATATTGCTGAGAGCTACAATTCACGATCTTTTATTGAGCTTTTGCAAAATGCCGATGATGCCGGTGCAAGACGGTTTGTTATTCTGCGTGATGGACAATTTTTGCTCATAGCAAATGATGGAAGGCCTTTCACCAAAGAAGATTTTGAAAGCCTGTGCCGTAGTGCTTCTTCCTCAAAAATCCGTGGTTCCAATATTGGCTATCGGGGTATAGGTTTCAAATCTGTTGCGGGCTTTGCAGAAAAGATTCACCTTATCAGCGGACAGACTGAAGCAACGTTTTCACGAAAACGTACCGCTATGGAACTCCCAGAGGTTACCAGAGTGCCGTTAATTCGTATCCCTCATGAGCTTTTAAACGAGGAACGAATGCAATTCGAGAAGCCGGTTGATGTATTAAAGGAACAGGGTTTTAAAACGATTTTTATATTTACGGATCTTATAGTATCCAGTATAGAATCGGAGTTTAGTTTGCTCGATGAAACCTCTTTGCTGTTCCTGAAGAATATCATCCAGATAGATATCCGTACGGATACAAAGACAATAATTAACGCAAGACGAGAGCAGAAGAATAACCAGACACATACTATTAATTTAGCTGGCTCCAATGGTGCAACGGTATGGACTATACTTGAGCAGAATGGACTTTCACTAGCATTTATTCATGACGAAAATGGAATAACACGTCTTAATGAACAAGAATCTGTTGTTCACGCATTCTTGCCTACTTATGAAGCAACAGGACTGGCAGTAAAGATCAATGGTGATTTCAGCACAGACCCCTCTCGTACGCGCATTGTCTTCGATGAACGTACCACTAAAATAACAGAGTATGCAGCGAAGTCCGTTATAAATATAATCTCCGGGGCATTAAATAACATCGATGAAAAATTATATGCACAATTCCTTATTCCACTTATTCCTTTTACTGACCCCAAAATTACTCGCTTACAACGTCGTTCCTTTAAGACAATCTTTTTGTCTACTATTGAGCAAAATGCAAAGGACGTATTTAACGATTTACGTTGTCGTCCGTCCTGGTTAAATGTGATCGATTATGACCAGTTAACAGAGTCTTTAGGCATTCGCAGTATCCCAAGAAAATTTGACGCAAGTGAAGGCTTGGAAGTATTCTTGCGATTTCTAGGTGCTAAAAGCGCAACGTTTGAAGAACTGGCCCTTGGCATTGAACATGTCACTTTAACTTTAGCGGGTGCTGCCGAAATTATCGCTTATATAGTAAAGCTTAACATGAGCAATAATATTGCGGCTGACGCGATTAAGCCTAAGTGGCGTGTCTGGCCTGTAAATGGTGTATTGCATTGTCTTGATGAAGTAAAAGAAATCTCAGCGACTCTTGACCGCAATTTTGTGGATTTAATAGCCGAAAAGGTAGGTAGCAACTCTCCGTTTAGACGACTATTAACAGAACTTCTTGATGAACAAGGTGTCTCGAAAATACTACCTCAAGAGAACAGGAAAAAAGAGTCTCAACCTAATACGGGAATAGTATTGTCCGATCAAACAACTCCAAAGTTTACAAAAGAAACTTTTTCGAAACGATTAAGTTTAAAGCGATGGAGAAGTGCGGAACAACAAGTATTCCTGTTGCTTCAAGGCAAAGGTTGGGATGTAGAGGATGTCAGTAGGCAAAATATCGGATATGACATTGAAGGTAAGACATTGCAGGGCAGGGAGGTTTACATAGAAGTTAAATCGATCGATTATCCCGGGCAATCTTTTATTATGACAAGTAATGAAGAAGCAGTGGCAAGGCAAAAAGGAGATGCCTATTACCTGGCGCTTGTCTATCAGACGAATGATTGGCTTGAAGTTGCATTTATTGAAGACCCGGTTAGTCAATTGGCATTAACGAGACAATGTCGTAATTGGGTCTGGGAATGCACGTCCTACAATTTTTTGCCAAATCGTATCCAACTAGAATAAGCACATTCATTTTGCTTCAATACGTTTCCTTATGTCAGATAAGCTTTGCTCCTTCATCATTAACGGCGTTTTCTATTTCTTCGGCAACTTCTCGAAGAAATTGATTCCTATCTGGTGATGGTGTCATATCAGGGATAGGGGCTGCCTGTTCATAGACTTGGTCCGAGATTATCGCAGCCCTTACGTAGGTGGAACCTCGACCTTGTTTGTTAAAAGCGTCTTGCCATTCTTTGATTCGCTCGACCCGAATTCTACGGCTAGATAATCCTTGCATTCTTCGGCTTATATTTTCTGCCAAGCTGTCATAGATTTGTTGCTTCTGTTCTTCTGTTGGTTCCAATTCGTCCCACTTCACCGGATTCTGAAGAAATACGTAAATTCTGTCCTGAAGGTCTTTTCGGAGGTCTGCCACTGGCTTAAGTGTATCGTATTCGTCCGTCCAATCAGGAGTTGCCAGCCGTCTTGACAGTGCTTTAATCCTTGTCCAGTGTTCCTTTGGGACTCCATGTCTGATTTCAATGCCCAATCGAGAACGCCAGTCCTCTTGAAATCTTTCTGCCGCTATCTTTACAGCAAGAACAAGATTCATCTTGTCATAAACGGGCTTTGTCGCTACTTCTTCGGGTCGCTCGTTAACTTTATCTATTGTGTCTAAAAGTTTGTGTAGCTCTTTTATGGTTTTTTCATGAGCCTTTCTCTCAGGATCGAAGGTTTTATCCGTGTCTGCGAGAAAGAAGCAAGATTGCTCTATTCGTTGTCGAAGTGCACGTTCAGCAAATGGGCCAAGATCTTCGCCAAGAGATGTCAGAACATTCTCCGCCGATGCTAGTACATGTTGAACTTTTGCGGAGTAAGAAGGAATATTATCGCCACGGACTTCGTCAAAATGTGTGAAGCAGATCAATAATTTTGAAGAGTTTCCTGAAGAAACCAATTCTCTCATTGCGGCTACAGGAGAGGCCTGCATGGGTTGTGTCGCGCTGTCAACGAGGACAACAGCATCAGCATAATTTATTTTTTCACTAAGCAATGTCGAAATTGCAGAGAATGATCCTGGGGTATGTCCCAAACCTTCTCCATCCAGTAACACAAGCTTTGGCTGTACTTCGTTCTCCCATGTCGGTGCGAAAGGACCGGCAACTCTTACACCATTTACCAGAGGTGTCAGGAGCCGTCCAAATAAAGGCGCATAGTTGCTGGAAAAACGTAAAATTTCCTTAATAAAAGATTGGCGATCATCAGTTTCCCAGTACCATGATAGAGGCCAGCCTTGTCTCGTTCTATGTATGCTGCCTATATTTAATAAATCAAAACGATCTTCTATTTCGTCCATTAGCGTGTCGGCGATTTCATGAAACCGTTCATCCTCCCTTATAAAACAATCAAGTTCTTCTTCGAAAATTTCATCTATGACTCGCTCGTCAGTTTCGCTTGTCGCCTCAAGTTCACTTCTAAGCGTAACACCATGAGAGTCGGCAAGGTCTTTTATCTTTGCAAGTGCGGCGGTCAGTGTTTGGTTAGTGTGGTCAATGTCAATATTGCCGAAATCTTCACCAGTCAAAGATTCTTGGAGAAATTCATCCTCGATGTCCTCATCATCAGTGAACGCTGAATTAGACACAGGACCATTTCCAAGAATATAGTTAAACCGGAAACGTTGGTTAACGTGATTTAAAAGCCGTCGCATTATTTGTGTATCCTCGGCTCCTCGATAAGCGGCCAAAATGGCATTCGACAAACATTCATTTAAGTGTTCGCGTACCTCATCGCTGGATGCAAACGTTACAACGGCTTTGTAAAGCCCGTCAGTCAAAACAATCTCAATGTCATGTACTGTGGTTTTAGCGGTAGATGTTGACGGAAAACGTTCTATTTCTGGTTTGGTTCCTATTAATTGTCGAACAAGAGTTGTCTTGCCTGCCCCTGTGGTACCAATGAAAAGAACTCGTCTATAATCACTTGTAGCGGAATCGGGTAACAGTATGAACTCATCACGACTGCCGCTGAAATCTATTTTTTCGGGTACGAGTTTATGGTAGAAAATATCTACCACAATTGGGTCAAATCTTTTTTCGGCATCGTCTCGGGCAGTTGGTTCCCAATACCGGGGTTCGGATAGAAGTACATTCAATTCCTCTTTCATACGTTCGGCTTCTTCTACATTTCTTGTTCCTAATCCCCGTCTAACCCGAACACCTGTCTTTCCGGTAGCATCGTCATAGCGAGCCGGATGCCGAAAGATTATAGACCATCCAGATCTGTCTTGAGACCGGCTTAAACTTGCTGTATAAAATTTTTCTTTCATAAGAACCTCCGTTATTTTTTGTTGTTCCAATGTTGTACCTAATGAGAGTATAACATATGAATTGCGGTTTGTCAAGCCTTTGGGAACAACGTTTGAACAACGGGGCTTGTGCGTTATCTTGTCTGACTGCTATTCCACCTATGGTAACCCCAAAAAACGAATGGATATTTTCTCATATTCACAAATTTAATATTGTCTTTATGCAAGATTCCCCATAATTTATAAATAAAGTGTCGTCTTCTTTTGAAAAAAAAGTGTTTGGTTACATGTACACCACTGTATCAAACCCCTCCCATCTCTACGTTAACCGCAGAAGCTGAGCGTAACCCGGAAGGCGGGTTTCGCTCCGGTTATGCCAGCCTTCATGCCTATTTGCTGATTTAGGCACAAGATCGTCTCAAGGGCAGAACACAAAAGCCCGCTTCACCCGCCCTGCCATTTTCACGTCGTCAAGAGGAAAGAAACTTGCGGGTAATTACAAGAATCCCATTGGGAAACGATCGGGACCTTGGGCCTTGAGTAGACTGCCCCCTTTCTTGGGGGACTTGAACCCTTCCCCCCGCTCTATCCCTCGTCATCGTGTCGAAACATGCCTCTCAGCCTGCGGAGGGTGAAGGTCCGTATATTCTGACCATGGAGTGATCTTTTTCAGTGAAGGTCCAATCTTGCGTTCTGCAACTTCGGTATCATAGGCGGCCTGAGCCCGAAGCCAATACCCGCTTGACAAACCCAAAAAACGACCCAGTCGCAAGTCGGTATCCGCCGTTACGGAGCGTTTACCCATAACAATCTGATTTATACGCTGTGGCGGGACACCAATCTCTTTGGCCAAACGATTCTGGCTCAGCCCCATAGGCTTTAGAAACTCTTCCAGTAATATCTCGCCGGGAGTAACCGGCTCGTGTCTTTTCATGGCCACGTCTCCTCAGTGGTAATCAACGATTTCAACCTTGGTCGCACCCGTATCTGTCCAGACAAAACATATACGCCAGCGGTCGTTAATACGGATGCTAAATTGACCGGCGCGGTCGCCCTTCAGTGATTCCAAGTGATTGCCCGGCGGGACCCGCAGGTCATCGATCCGCCCTGCGATTTCAAGTTGGCGAAGCTTACGTCGCGCCACCTTGGCGATGCTTGCGAATTTTCGAACGCGCCGGCCTTCTGCCAGTGCTTTTGTATCGTCGCACTTAAAAGACAGAATCATGCATTACATGATAACGAATTCGAAGCGTCCTGTCCAAAAATGAAGTCGCCTGAACCAAGGCTTCCTCTCGCTCTCATGCTATAATGCCCGGCGTTTGCTAAGTTATTTGTTTGAACCATGAATACCCAAGGAACCTTTCTTGAACCACACCGGGAACATGCCTCGCGAGAACCATGCCGTGCCGGTATCGGACTGGCTCGCCGCGCTGGTCCATCCGGAACGCCTGGATTCCTTTCGTGCAGCGTATGGGGAAAAAGCCGGGCTGATAACGGAGCGGGTGGCCCTGGTACGTCAAACGCTCACCGCATTTCAAAAACGCTTCGGCGACCTTCCGGTGCGGGTGTTTCGGGCGCCGGGCCGCATTAATCTGCGCGGCATGCACGTGGATACCCACGGCGGTTACCTGAACCTGATGACCCACCAGCGGGAGGTGGTGCTGGTTACCACCCTTTCAGAAGACGGACAAAACATTCTCGCCAACGTTGATCCCGCCCATGCTGAAACGGCGTTTTTCCTGGATGCAGAAATCGGCCATGCCGGAGGAAGTTCCTGGTTTAAATTTATATCCCATCCGGATATCCGCCGTCGTGTGGACGCACGTCGCAATACCCCCGGCCACGTCTGGACCAATTACGGTATCGGCGCGGCACTCCGGGTGCGGCACGCGTTTCCGGAGTGCCGCCTGCCGGCGCTGAAGATACTGGTACACAGTGATTTGCCCAGCGGCGCCGCGCTGAGTTCCTCGGCGGCATTGAGCATCGGGACCTTGCAGGCCTACGCCGGCCACGCGGGCTGCCCGCTGTCGCTGGAACACGGCATTCGGGCAGAGCAGGATGTGGAGTGGTATGCCGGGGCGCGGGTCGGCATGAGCGACCAGACCGCGATTTTGATGGGGCGTCCGGAACAGGTGCTGCATTTGGCGCTGTTTGCCGAGGATTTCCACTTGCACAATGCCCGGTATTATCCCTTTCCCCGCGACCTGGCCTTGCTGGTGATCAATTCGCACACCAAGCGCAATCTCAGCGGCGCGCAACGCGTGCAGTATTCCTTGAACCGCTTCGCCTATTCCATGGCGATCACCGTGCTGCAGGCAGAGCTGCTCCGGGCGGGATGGGACACCGAAACGGTAGCCTGCCTGGACCGGTTGTCCCGGCTTACACCGGAAATACTGGGCGGTCCCGCTCGGACCTATAAACTGTTACGGAATATCCCGGAAACCATTGACCTCGACGCATTACGGGAACGCTATGCCCCGCCCGACTTGGACGAGGCCTATGCCCGCTATTTTGATGGCCTGCTGCCGGAAGAGCAGCCGCGCCAGATTCCCCTGCGCGGGCCGCTGCTGTTCGGCATTGCGGAATCGGAGCGGGCGCGCCTTTTCCCGGAACTGTTGCAGGAAGACTATGCGCAGGCCGGGACGTTGATGTGTATCGGCCATGACGGCGACCGGATCCGTGGCCGCGACGGAGCATCGTTCCAGATAAAGGTAGACGATGCCGCCCTGAACGCACTGGCACGGGAAAACACGCCCTTGGCCCATTGTCCCGGCTGTTACGGGGCAAGCAGCCCGGCCCTGGATGCATTGGTGGATGCCGCCCTCGACGGTGGGGCGCTGGGCGCATCCCTTACCGGTGCGGGCCTGGCGGGGGCCGTTATCGCCCTGTGTCGCATGGAAGACACGGAACAGGTGGCCGAGGCGGTACAGCGGTGTTTACGAAGTTCCGCTTACGCGCGTACCGCGGCCAGACCAACCCCCCTGACGGCAACCGAGGCCCGGCAGGCGGTAATCGTCAATCACGCGGTGGCAGGCGCATGCGAGCTCCTGCCAACCTGATTCGCACCGAACCGCTTTCTTTTATTATACTTGCATTCCGTTTCCGTTTGATGCCGCTTTGGGAAAATGTTCTTTTTTGGCACAATAGGTGTCCGTACCGGTCAAATTGGGGTTTTAAAATATGCTTACTGACAACGTTTTGAATTTAATCGGCAACACGCCTGTGATTCATCTGAAGGATGATCCTGTGTTCGCCAAGGCCGAGTTTCTGAATCCGGGCGGCAGTATCAAGGACCGGGTGGCACTTTCAATGATTGAAGGCGCGGAAGCGCGGGGTGAGTTGAAACCCGATTCCATTATCGTGGAACCTACTTCCGGCAATACGGGTATCGGCATTGCCCTCGTGGGGCGCTTGAAAGGCTACAAGGTCCATATTGTGATGCCGGAAAATATGAGCGAGGAACGCAAGAAACTGATTCGTGCCCTGGGTGCGGAACTGACCTTGACCCCGCCTGCCGAGAGTATCGGCGGTTCTGTAGCGCGGGTTAAAGAAATGCAGGCAGCCGATCCCCGGGTTTTCGTGCTGCAACAGTTCGAAAATCCGGACAATCCGCGGGTCCATTACGAGGAGACGGCCCACGAACTGTGGCGCCAGCTGAACGGCGATATTGATTGTTTTGTGGCCGGCGTGGGTAGCGGCGGCACCCTGCAGGGCGTGGGTAAATTCCTGAAGGAACACAAGCCGGATGTCACGCTGGTAGCCGTGGAACCCAAGAATGTGTCGGCCCTGCTCGGCCATGAACCCGGCCTGCACCAGATACAGGGGATTGGCGACGGGTTTATACCGGCCGTGCTGGACGTATCCATGATTGATGATGTTATTGAAGTGACCGACGAGGATGCCATTGAAACAACACGGGAACTCAGTACCCGCTATGGCCTGCTGGTAGGCATTTCTTCCGGTGCCAACGTGTGGGCCGCGAGGCAACTGACGGCCCGCATCAAGGGCAACATCACCACCGTGTTGCCCGACCGCGCGGAACGGTATTTCAGCACGTCACTGATGTAAGGCGCGGGGCATAGGGGGTTAACCGGGCGTTCGCGCGCAAACCCCGGGGGGAGTCCAACGGCAACCGTGCCATTGCCGGGGAAAAATGAACCCTGACACGAACAGGTTTGTCATCAAAGGACCAAAACGACAGAAAGGACAACAAGGACACTCCAGTGTACGCCGGGTGGATGTGTCCGTTGAGTCCCTTGTGTCCTTTGAGTCCTTTCTTGTCCGCGCGATTCAGAATACCCGGGACTGTTGCTCCGCTATCTTCATGGTGTTGCCACGGGCGCCCAATACCGGTTGTAAAGCGCCGCCGTCTGCCCTTGGAGCAGGGCAAGTTTTGCCGTCGCAGAAGCATCGCCCGCAGCGTGCCGTATCATCAGCCGCCCTTCTTCAAAACACAATTCGTCGTGTTGGGGCAACACCTCGCGCAACAGGAAATGGGTGTAACGCACCAGGCGGTAGGGGCCGTACGCGCGTTCAATATCACCAACCGCGCATTCCACCGCAACCGAACGCAGGTCCTTGATGGCGGCGATAAGGTCGGCCAGTTCCACGGAAGGAGCGAAACAAACCGTATAATACCGGCCGAAAGCCTCGCTGCGCTCAACACCGTGGGTGTCGCTGATACCGCAGACGGGGATGCGCCGCCCCTTAGCCCGTTCCTGCTCATACCGGGCAATCTGAAGGCCGTTGATATCGTTCTTGAGAATGCCTTCCCGGCTGTCGCCGCTGATCAACTCAAGACAATCAAACACCCCCGTTTCAAAAAAGGCGTCCAGCAGCGCTTCATCGACATTGTTGCGGTTGCCGGTAACCCAGTAGGGATGGGCGAGCATGGCGAGTCCGCCCCGTTCATGAATCCGGTCCACAACCCACTTGCAGGCGGCATACTGGAACCGGTTTATTTCCGGAGTTGTTGGCGGCAGCGACTCTATCAGCGCTGCCACTTGTTCCCGGTATTGTGTTTCGTCCTCCTTATATAACTCCGTGACGCCGGCGTTCCCCCCGAAATTCACAATGTGCACGGGATTGTCCGGAGAATGCACCTCCTCGCCCGGATAGATGCGCAAGTCTACGGGCAGGCCGGCAAAGGCGTTCTGCGCTTCAATGGAACCATCATAACAGCGATGGTCGGAAAGGGCCATGAAGTGAAGTCCCGCGCGCCGGCAGGCACCCGCCACATACGCCGGTGATTCCACACCGTCGGAGCGGTTGCTGTGCATATGAAAATCCCCTTTGTAGGGACGCAGGGCATATAAATCCGCTCCAAGGGAATACACGCGGAAGTCACCGAGCGTGGTTTTCTTGTCGCCGCAGGTGGCTGTGATGATGAAACTGTGCTCCTGCTCCCCTTCAAAAAGCGCGGTGATGCGGAAACGCCCATTTTCGGGCACAAGGGCCTGTTTCGTGCCCGGCGCCCAGCCGCCTTGCTGCGGCAGGGTGATCATGGGCGTATACGTCAATTCGTACGAGCAGGATTCGCTGAATTGAACATGGCCGTGCAGCGGCACGATTTCGATCGTGGATTCCCGGTCTGCCGGCACAACACGGGGCAGCACGTCGTAATACCGGTTCTCGGGACGAATTATGGCGCCGCTTGGCAGCCTGGGACACTGCAGCGGACCGGCGCCCGCAGTAAATGCCGTAATCAGAAGTAGGAAGGCCGGCAGGAAGGAATGTTGTCTCATTCTTATGTTCCTTTTCATTTTAGTCCTCTGTGGATAACCATTTCCAAAACTCAACGTGGATATTACCTTGATCACTTTCGCGCAAGAACCGTATTTTTCCCCTGCGATTGTACCATGTATTACGATTCGCCGCAAAGTGTATTTTAGGGACAGTATAGAATGGCACTAACTTAAGGTTTTATGACATATCTGCTTCTGTGTGGTATCTCCTTGAATAGATGGCGGGGTTGGT